>NZ_CP048422.1:2505000-2805000 GCF_010450875.1 Sphingomonas insulae | reverse complement strand
GGCGGGGTACACACCAGGACTGGCGGAGGGGCAGGCGGTCCGCGCCGGTCAATCAATCGCCTATGTCGGCGACACCGGTGACGCCGGGGAGGGCAATTATCACCTTCATTTCGGCATGCAGCGCATGCAGCCGGACCAGCGCTGGTATCAGGGCGAGGACGTCAATCCATACCCGATGCTTGCCGCCGCGGCCCCCACGCGGTAAAGCCGCCGCACCATGGCGCGCGTACTCCGCGTGCCGCAATCGCTCTTTCCAGCAGGTTCAGACCATGAAGATCAGCGGCGTGGACATCCGTCCCGGCAACATCATCGAATATGAGGGCGGCATCTGGCGCGCCGTCAAGATTCAGCACACGCAGCCCGGCAAGGGCGGCGCGTACATGCAGGTCGAGCTGAAGAACCTGATCGACGGTCGCAAGAACAACGTCCGCTTCCGCTCCGCCGAAAGCGTCGAGCGCGTCCGCCTCGATACCAAGGATTTCCAGTTCCTGTTCCGCGACGGCGATGCGCTGACGTTCATGGACAAGGACAATTACGAACAGATCACGCTCGACGCAGGTATCCTCGGCGATGCCGCGGCGTTCCTGCAGGATGGTATGGACGTCGTGCTCGAACTGTATGACGAAAAGCCGATTTCGGTCGAGCTGCCAAGCACGATCGAGGCGATGATCGTCGAGGCCGACGCGGTGGTGAAGGGGCAGACCGCCTCGTCCAGCTACAAGCCCGCGATCCTCGACAACGGCGTCCGCGTCATGGTCCCGCCGCACATCGGTGCGGGGACGAAGATCGTCGTCGACGTCTACGAACAGACCTACGTTCGCCGCGCGGATTGACCGCCTATCCCTCTCCCGGTGGGAGAGGGCGGCCGAGCGCAGCAAGGTGGGATGAGGGCAGGGCCTTCACCCCACCTCACCCTCCCACCGCCTGATGGCGGCGGGCCCCTCCCTCTCCCGCCCGGAGAGGGGCATAGAGAACCTCACAATGCCCAGCCATTCCGGCCTCTTCACCGTCATCGAACGCGCCGCGCGCAAGGCCGGCACGGCACTGCGCCGCGATTTCAACGAGGTCCAGAACCTCCAGGTCAGCCGCAAGGGGCCGGCCGATTTCGTGTCGATCGCCGACAAGCGCGCCGAACAGACGCTCTACGAGGAACTGAGCCGCGCCCGGCCCGACTGGGGCTTCCTGTTGGAAGAGGGCGGCGAGGTTGCCGGCGATCCCGACAAGCCGCGCTTCATCATCGATCCGCTGGATGGCACGTCCAACTTCCTGCACGGCATTCCGCATTTCGCCATCTCGATCGCGGTCGAGGAACAGACCGCGGCCGGGAAGCGCGAGATCACGACCGCGCTCGTCTACCAGCCGCTGACCGACGAAAGCTTCTGGGCAGAAAAGGGCCGCGGCGCTTGGCTCACCGACCAGCGCCTGCGCGTTTCGGGACGTCGCGATTTGTCGGAAGCGCTGATCGCGACGGGCATCCCGTTCCTGGGCCACGGCGATTTCGTCCAATGGAGCCGCATCTTCGGTGCGATCGCCCCCGAGGTCGCCGGTATCCGCCGTTTTGGCGCCGCATCGCTGGACCTGGCTTGGGTCGCTGCCGGTCGGTTCGACGGCTATTGGGAATCCGGCCTGAAGCCGTGGGACGTCGCGGCGGGCATGCTACTCGTCAAGGAGGCTGGCGGCTATGTCACCGACTTCCGCGGCGCCGACCGCGCGATGGAGCGCAATGAATTCCTTGCCGCCAACGACGGCCTGCACGTCAAGCTGCACAAGCTGGTGGCGGGGGCCTTGCGCTAACGCGGCGATTCTATCCCGCTGGGCAGGGGGCTGGGCTGTTCGCGCCGGCGAGCAGGCGGCGGCGGGTAAGCGAACCGTTCGCGGGTCGTCCGCCTCTCGTCAATTGCGAGTGATTCTCACACCCTCCCGGCCTTGCCCGTGCCAACCCACGGGCCTAAAGCGACCCCACATCCTTCGCACTTGCGAGAAGCCCATTGGTCGATCTGTCGCAATATCTACCTATCCTGCTGTTCCTGGGTGTCGCCCTGGCGCTGTCGAGCACGTTTGTGTTCCTGCCCATGGTCGTCGCCAGGCTGACCGGCACGAACAAGCCGAGCGAGCAGAAGCTGTCCGAATATGAATGTGGTTTCCCCGCGTTTGAGGATCCGCGCAGCCAGTTCGACGTGCGGTTCTATCTGATCGCCATCCTGTTCATCATATTCGATCTCGAAGCCGCCTTCCTATATCCTTGGGCAGTATCGGTTTTCAGCATCGGCTGGACCGCATGGATCTCCATGATGATCTTCATCGGCGAGCTTGCGCTGGGGCTCGTCTATGCCTGGAAGAAGGGAGCGTTGGATTGGGAGTAGAGGCACACTCCGGTCCCATCGGATTGGTCAACAACCCCGAAGGCGCGGTGATCGCGCCCGACCAGGGGTTTTTCGACAGTCTGAATGGCGAGCTGACCGACAAGGGCTTCCTGGTCACCTCGACCGAGGAATTGTTCCAGTGGGCGCGTACCGGGTCCCTGTGGTGGATGACGTTCGGCCTGGCATGCTGCGCGGTGGAGATGATCCACGTCAACATGCCGCGCTACGACCTCGAGCGCTTCGGGGCCGCGCCGCGCGCGTCGCCGCGCCAGTCGGACGTGATGATCGTCGCCGGTACGCTGTGCAACAAGATGGCGCCGGCGCTCCGCAAGGTCTACGACCAGATGTCGGAGCCGAAATACGTCATCTCGATGGGCAGTTGCGCCAACGGCGGCGGCTATTACCATTACAGCTATTCGGTCGTGCGGGGCTGCGATCGCGTCGTGCCCGTCGACATCTACGTGCCCGGTTGTCCGCCGACCGCGGAAGCGCTGCTGTACGGCATCATGCAGCTGCAGCGTAAGATCCGCCGTCAGGGGAGCATCGAACGGTGAGGGCGCCTGCTCCCGCCTATGCGGCGCATCTGAACGACGAAACGATCGGAGCGGCGCGCATCACGCTCGGTGCATCGCTGCTCGACGCGGTCGATCAGGTTGGCGAGGTCGCGCTCTATGTCGCGCGCGAGGATATCGTCGCCGCGTTGACCAAGTTGCGCGACACGCCGGGCCTCGAATACCAGCAGCTGATGGAGATCGCCGGCGTCGACTATCCGGAGCGCCCGGAGCGCTTCGAGGTGGTCTATTGCCTGCTCTCGCTGACCCGCAACCATCGCCTGCACGTCCACGTCGCGACCGACGACGTGAAGCCTGTGCCGTCGGTGACGGGCATCTGGCCGGTCGCCGGTTGGCTGGAGCGCGAGGTCTACGACCTGTACGGCGTATTGTTCTCCGGCAATGCCGATCTGCGCCGCATCCTGACCGATTATGGCTTCCGCGGCCATCCGCTGCGCAAGGACTTCCCGATGACCGGGTTCGTCGAAATGCGCTATTCGGAAGAAGCCAAGCGCGTGATCTACGAGCCGGTCAAGCTCGCGCAGGATTTCCGCAACTTCGACTTCCAGAGCCCGTGGGAGGGCGCGCAATACGTCCTTCCCGGCGACGAGAAGGGTATGCTGCCCGAGGCCAAGGGTGCGCCGACGCCGCTGAAGGCGGACGAGATCGTCAAGGCCGACGCACCTGCCAAGCCGAAGGCGGCGACCGCGACGAACGAGCCCAAGACCACCGAGACCCCCGCGCAGACCGGTGCCGGCGAACTCGACCCCGGCAACCAGCGCGAGGACAAGCCTACGGATTCGGACGTCGTGCCGACCAAGGGTGGAGGACAGAACCAGTGAGCGACTATGTCGACGAGCTGATGCACGTCACCGATGCGGGCGATCCCACGACCGGCGACGTCACCATCTCCAATTATACGATCAATTTCGGTCCGCAGCACCCCGCGGCGCATGGCGTGTTGCGGCTGGTCATGGAGCTGGACGGCGAGATCATCGAGCGGATCGATCCGCACGTTGGCCTTCTCCACCGCGGCACCGAGAAGCTGATCGAAGCCAAGACCTATGCGCAGGCGATCCCCTATTTCGATCGCCTCGATTACTGCTCGCCGATGTGCATGGAGCACACGTTCGTGCTCGCGATCGAAAAGCTGCTGGATATCGAGGTGCCGGTCCGCGCCCAGTATCTGCGCGTCTTCTTCGCCGAGCTCACCCGCATCTCGAACCACATGCTCAACCTCGGTAGCCACGTGATGGACGTCGGCGCGATGACGCCGAACCTGTGGCTCTTCGAGATTCGCGAGGATTGCTACAATTTCTTCGAGCGGGCCTCCGGCGCGCGCATGCACCACAATTACTTCCGTCCGGGCGGCGTCCACCAGGATGTGCCGCTGAAGCTGCTGACCGATATCGCCGACTGGCTGGACACGCGATTGCCGCGCTTGTTCGAGGATGCGATCAGCCTCGTCGCCGACAATCGCATCTTCAAGCAGCGCAACGTCGATATCGCGACGGTCAGCCGCGAGGACGCGATCGCCTGGGGCTTCTCCGGCCCGATGATCCGCGCTGCCGGCATCCCGTGGGATCTGCGCAAGTCGCAGCCCTATGACGTCTACGACCGCATGGACTTCGACGTTCCGGTCGGCACGCGCGGCGACTGCTACGACCGCTTCATGGTGCGCGTCGAAGAGGTGCGCCAATCGGCCCGGATCATGAAGCAATGCCTGGCCGAAATGCCCGAAGGCCCGATCGCCTCGACCGACCGCAAGGTCGTGCCGCCCAAGCGCGCCGAGATGAAGCAGTCGATGGAAGCGCTGATCCATCACTTCAAGCTCTATACCGAGGGCTATCATGTACCCGCGGGCGAAGTGTATGTCGCGACCGAAAGCCCCAAGGGCGAGTTCGGGGTGTTCCTGGTCTCCGACGGTTCGAACAAGCCCTATCGCTGCAAGATCCGGCCGACCGCGTTCAGCCACCTTCAGGCGATGGACTTCATGTCCAGGGGTCACATGCTGGCGGACACGACCGCGATCCTCGGGGCGATGGATATCGTGTTCGGCGAGTGCGATCGGTGACGTTCCTGCGAAAGCATATGTGGATCGGCGCAGCGCTGCTGATCGTCGCGGCGGGAGGGTTCCTGGCATATGGCGCGAGCTATCGGCTCGGTTTCTTCATGGGTTCGAATTGATGGCTGAAGCACCGCAAATCCCCGACGAGGCAGAAACCCGCGCACGCTGGGGCGGCTTCGCCTGGAACGAAGACAACCAGCGCAAGGCGAACGAGATCCTGTCGCGCTACCCGAAGGGTCGCGAGCAGTCGGCATCGATTCCGTTCCTCGATCTCGCCCAGCGGCAGGTGGGGGCGGAAACGCAGACGCAGGGTTGGTTGCCCGTGCCGGTGATCGAATTCGTCGCGCGTCAGATCGGCGTGCCGTACATGCGCGTGTTCGAGGTCGCGACCTTCTACACGATGTTCAACCTCGCGCCGGTCGGCCGCTATCACGTGCAGGTTTGCGGGACGACGCCGTGCATGCTGCGCGGCTCCGACGACGTGCTGGCCGCCTGCAAGAACCGCGGGTTGGTGAAGGGGGGCACGACGCCCGATGGCATGTTCACGCTGACCGAGGTCGAATGCCTCGGCACCTGCGCCAATGCGCCGATGGTCCAGATCAACGACGACAATTACGAAGACCTGGACTATGACCGCACCGTCGCGGTGCTCGAAGCGCTAGCCAGGGGCGAACAGCCCCGGACCGGCTCGACGATCGGTCGCCAGACAAGCTGCCCCGAAGGCGGTCCGACGACGCTGACCGCGATGGTCGACGCCAACCACGATTACCGGAGCGAGTGGGCCTGATGCTAGCCGACAAGGATCGCATCTTCACCAACGTCTACGGGTTCCAGCCGTGGAACCTGGACGCGGCGCTTAAGCGTGGCGACTGGGACAATACCAAGGCGCTGATGGCGCTCGGCCAGGACGCTATCATCGACGTCATCAAGGCGAGCGGCCTGCGTGGCCGTGGTGGCGCCGGCTTCCCCACGGGGACCAAATGGTCGTTCATGCCCAAGGAGCCGAAGCCGGACCGGCCGAACTTCCTGGTCATCAACGCCGATGAATCCGAACCCGGTTCTTGCAAGGACCGCGAGATTATCCGCCACGATCCGCACAAGCTGATCGAGGGCGCACTGATCGCCGGTTACGCGATGCGCGCGCGGGCGGCCTATATCTACATTCGCGGCGAATATATCCGCGAGGCGGAGACGCTGTTCGCCGCGGTCGCGGAGGCGTACGATCGCGGTCTGATCGGCAAGAACGCCAGCGGCTCGGGCTACGATTTCGACGTCTTCGTCCACCGCGGCGCCGGCGCGTACATCTGCGGCGAAGAGACCGCGATGCTCGAGAGCCTTGAGGGTAAGAAGGGCCAGCCGCGCCTGAAGCCCCCGTTCCCGGCGGGTGCGGGGCTGTATGGGTGCCCAACGACGGTCAACAACGTCGAAAGCATCGCCGTAGCGCCGACGATCCTGCGGCGTGGCGCGTCGTGGTTCTCGAGCTTCGGGCGCGAGAACAACAAGGGCACCAAGCTCTACCAGATCAGCGGCCATGTGAACAAACCGTGCGTCGTCGAGGACGCGATGGGCCTCACTTTCCGCGAACTGATCGAAACGCATTGCGGCGGCATCCGCGGCGGCTGGGACAACCTCCTCGCGGTGATCCCGGGCGGGTCGTCGGTGCCGCTGGTGCCGGCCCGCGACATCATCGATGCGCCGATGGACTTCGACGGGCTGAAGGCGGTCGGGTCGGGCCTTGGCACCGCGGCGGTGATCGTCATGGACAAGTCGACCGACATCGTCCGCGCGATCAGCCGCATCTCCTATTTTTACAAGCATGAGAGCTGCGGCCAGTGCACGCCGTGCCGCGAAGGCACCGGCTGGATGTGGCGCGTGATGGAGCGGCTGCGCACCGGCGATGCCGACATCGCCGAGATCGACACGCTGCAACAGGTCACCAAGCAGGTCGAAGGTCACACGATCTGCGCGCTCGGCGATGCTGCGGCATGGCCGATCCAGGGCCTCATCAAGCATTTCCGCCCCGAACTGGAGCGGCGCATCATCGAACGGAGCGGCGGCGATCTGACGCCGATGCAGGAAGCTGCTGAATAATGCCCAAGCTTAAGGTAGACGGGATCAAGGTCGAAGTGCCGCAGGGAGCCACCGTGCTCCAGGCGTGCGAGGCCGCGGGCAAGGAAATCCCGCGCTTCTGCTATCACGAACGCCTGTCGATCGCGGGCAATTGCCGCATGTGCCTCGTCGAGGTGAAGCCGGGACCGCCGAAGCCGCAGGCGTCGTGCGCGCTGCCCGCCGCGGACAATCAGGAAGTGTTCACCACCTCGGCGATGGTGAAGAACGCGCGCGAAGGCGTGATGGAATTCCTGCTCATCAACCATCCGCTGGATTGCCCGATCTGCGATCAGGGCGGCGAGTGCGACCTGCAGGACCAGTCGATGGCCTATGGCAAGGGCCATAGCCGCTACACCGAGAACAAGCGCGCGGTCACCGAAAAATACATGGGCCCGATCGTCAAGACGATCATGACCCGTTGCATCCAGTGCACTCGGTGCGTGCGCTTCGCCGAAGAGGTTGCCGGGGTCGAGGAGATCGGTGCGATCTATCGCGGTGAGGACATGCAGATCACCAGCTATCTGGAACAGGCGGTGACCAGCGAACTGAGCGGCAACGTCGTCGATCTGTGCCCGGTCGGCGCGCTGACCAGCAAGCCTTACGCCTATGAGGCGCGACCCTGGGAATTGAAGAAGACGCTGACGATCGACGTGCAGGACGCGGTCGGCACGAACATCCGTCTCGACAGCCGCGGCCGCCAGGTGCTGCGCTGCGTGCCGCGCATCAACGAGGACGTCAACGAGGAGTGGGCGACCGACAAGACGCGCCACCACGTCGATGGGCTGGTGCGTCGTCGCCTCGATCGCCCGTACGTGCGCCGCGAGGGCAAGCTGATCCCGGTCAGCTGGGACGAGGCGTTTGCCGTCATCAAGACGCAGGTCGATCGTGCCGGCACGGATGTCGCCGCGGTGGCCGGCGATCTGGCCGATTGTGAAACCATGTACGCCGCCAAGGCCCTGCTTGCCAAGCTAGGCTCATCGCTGCTCGAGGGGCGGCAGACCGGCATGGACTATGACACGTCCAGCCTCGCCGCGGTGAATTTCAACACGACGATCGCCGGCGTCGAAGAGGCCGACGCGATCCTGCTGGTAGGCACCAACCTGCGCTGGGAAGCGCCGTTGGTGAACACCCGCATCCGCAAGGCGATCAAGAAGGGCGCGAAGGTCTTTGCGATCGGTCCCGAGACGGAGCTGACCTACAAGGTCGAATGGCTCGGTACCGATCTGTCGCTGCTCGGCGACCTGCCCGAGGCGGCGGCGACGCTGTTCGGCGAGGCGAAGAAGCCGATGGTTATCGTCGGCGGTGGCGCGCTGAAGGGCGGCCATGGCGCCGCGCTCGCCTTCGCCAAGCAGTACAACCTCGTCCGTGATGGCTGGAACGGCTTCAACGTCGTGCATATGGCCGCCAGCCGGATGGGCGGGCTGATGCTCGGCTATGCGCAAAAGGGCGGCATCGCCGACCTCGCCAATGCCGGCGTCACCTTCTACCTCGGCGCGGATGAGGTCGACTTCTCCGCGTTCGGCGGATTTAAGGTCTATGTCGGCCATCACGGCGACAAGGGTGCGCATCACGCCGACGTGATCCTGCCCGCCGCGACCTATGCCGAAAAGTCGGGCACCTGGGTCAACCTCGAGGGCCGCGTGCAGCGTGGCGAACGCGCGGTATTCCCGCCGGGCGATGCGCGCGAGGATTGGGCGATCTTCCGCGCCCTGTCCGATGTGCTCGGCCATACGTTGCCGTTCGACAGCCTCGCCGGCTTGCGCGAGGCGATGGCAACCGACGTACCGGCGTTGCGCGACCTGGGCAAGCTTGCCGCCTTCGACTGGAATCCGCCCGCACTCGACGCGGCGGGACAGGGCAGTCTTGCCGGCTATCCGATCCAGGATTTCTATCTGACCAACGCCATCTGCCGCGCGTCCCCGACGATGCAGCGCTGTTCGGCGGAACTGGTCCATGGCGAGACATTCGCGGAGGCCGCGGAGTGACCGATTTCTTCAACACGACTGTCGGTATGTCGTACAATTGGGCGTGGTTCGTCGCCACGATCGTCGGCATTCTGGTGATCGCATTGCCGCTGATGCTGGCGGTGGCGATGATCATCTATGCTGATCGCAAGATCTGGGCGGCCATGGCGCTGCGGCGCGGCCCGAACGTGGTCGGGCCGTTCGGCCTGCTCCAGTCGTTCGCGGATGGCCTGAAGGTGTTTCTGCAGGAGACGATCGTCCCGGCAGCCGCCAATCGGGCGTTGTTCCTCCTTGCGCCCATTATCACCTTCACGGTCGCATTGATCGTCTGGGCCGTGGTGCCGTTCGGGGCCGGCGTGGTGCTCTCCGACATCAACGTCGGGCTGCTGTACGTGCTCGCCGCCTCGTCGCTGGGCGTCTACGGCATCATCCTGTCGGGCTGGGCCTCCAACTCCAAATATCCGTTCTATTCGGCATTGCGCGCCGCGGCGCAGATGGTGAGTTACGAAGTCGCGATCGGTTTCGTGCTCGTCACGGTCGTGTTGTGGGCGGGCAGCTTCAACCTGTCGGCAATCGTGCTAGCGCAGCAGAACCTCTACGGTCTGCCGATCAACGGTTTCGTGCTCAACCCGCTGCTGTTCCCGATGTCGGTTGTGTTCCTGATCTCGTCGATGGCCGAGACGCAGCGTGCACCGTTCGACCTGACCGAGGCGGAGAGCGAACTCGTCGCCGGCTATCAGACGGAATACAGCTCGATGAGCTTCGCGCTGTTCTGGCTTGGCGAATATGCCAACGTGCTGCTGATGTGCGCGCTCAACGCGACGTTGTTCTGGGGCGGCTGGCTCCCCTTCTTCAACTTCGCGCCGTTCACCTGGGTGCCGGGGATCATCAACCTCTTCATCAAGATGTTGATCTTCTTCTTCATCTTCAGCTGGGTGAAGGCGACGGTGCCACGCTACCGGTACGACCAGCTGATGCGGCTGGGGTGGAAGATATTCCTGCCGCTGTCGCTGCTGTGGGTGTTCCTGGTGTCGGGCGTGTTGATGCTGATGCGCGTGCCGCTCCATTGATGGGCGGGATCGCGGACTGGTTGAGCGCTCGCGGCTTTCGGCCGCAGGCGTTGCGTGACCGGGCGCTTGCGGGCGTCGGGATTGGATTGTTGGTCGTGATGATCGACCGTGTGTTGGGATTCGGATCTTGAGCGTCGCACAGATCGTCAAGTCGTTCACCTTGTGGGAGTTCGTGAAAGCGCACGCCCTGACCTTGAAGTATTTTTTCAAGCCCAAGGCGACGATCAACTACCCCTTCGAACGCAACCCGGTCAGCCCTCGGTTCCGCGGCGAGCATGTGCTGCGCCGCTATCCCAACGGTGAGGAACGCTGCATCGCATGCAAGCTGTGCGAAGCGGTCTGTCCGGCGCAGGCGATCACGATCGAGGCCGAACCGCGCGACGACGGCAGCCGTCGTACGACGCGCTACGACATCGACATGACCAAGTGCATCTATTGCGGCCTGTGTCAGGAAGCCTGCCCTGTCGATGCGATCGTCGAGGGGCCGAACTATGAATTTTCGACCGAGACGCGCGAGGAGCTGATCTACGACAAGGCCAAGCTGCTCGACAACGGCGACCGCTGGGAAAGCGCGATCGCGGCGAACCTTGCCGCCGATGCGCCGTATCGTTAATGCGCGCCGCACTCGATCCAGGGCTTAGGGGGCCGACCCAATCGTGATCCAGGCAATTGCCTTTTACCTGTTCGCCATCGTGGTGATCGGATCGGGCGCGATGACGATCTCGTCGCGCAATCCGGTGCATTCGGTGATGTGGCTGATCCTCGCCTTCTTCAACGCGGCGGGGCTGATGGTGCTTGTCGGTGCCGAATTCATCGCGATGCTGCTCGTCATCGTCTATGTCGGTGCGGTCGCGGTGCTGTTCCTGTTCGTCGTCATGATGCTCGATATCGAGGTCGCGCAGCTGCGCGCCGGCGTCGCGCGCTACGCGGCGCTGGGTCTGGCACTGGCGGTCGCGCTGGCGGCGGAAATCCTGATCGGCATCGGTGCCTGGGGCGCCGGTGGCCTGAAGATCAGCCAGCGCATCGCACCGATCGATACGGCGGTGCCGAATATCCAGGCGATGGGCCAGCTGCTCTACACGCGCTATCTCTTCGTGTTCGAGGCGGCCGGCTTTGTCCTGCTCGTCGCGATGATCGGCGCGATCGTGCTGACGCATCGTCAGCGTGGCGGGGTGCGCGGCCAGAACATCAGCCGTCAGAACGCGCGCCGTCCGCAGGACGCGACGCGCAACGTCCAGCCACCGATCGGCCAGGGGGTCCAGCTGTGATCGGCCTTACACATTACCTCGTCGTCGCGGCGATCCTGTTCACGATGGGCGTGCTCGGCATCTTCCTCAACCGTAAGAACCTGATCGTCATCCTGATGGCGATCGAACTGATCCTGCTCGCGGTGAACCTCAACCTCGTCGCCTTCTCGGCATATCTCCACGATCTGGTCGGCCAGATCTTCGCGATGTTCGTGCTGACCGTCGCCGCGGGCGAGGCCGCGATCGGTCTGGCGATCCTGGTGATATATTTCCGTGGCCGCGGCACGATCGCGGTCGACGACGTCAATCGGATGAAGGGCTGATTACGGTGCACTCCATCCTCTTCATCGTGTTCCTGCCGTTGCTGGCGGCGATCGTTGCCGGCCTCGGCAACAAGGCGATCGGCTTCGTCCCGGCGAAGGTCATCACGACCGGCGCGCTGTTCGCATCGTGCCTGCTGTCCTGGCCGGTGTTCCTCGGCTTCCTCGCCGGCAGCAGCGAGGCGCATGTCGTGCCGGTCCTCACCTGGATCGTCAGCGGCGACATGGCGGTCGACTGGTCGCTCCGCGTCGACCAGCTGACCGCGATCATGCTGGTGGTCATCACCAGCGTGTCGGCGCTCGTCCACCTCTACAGCTGGGGCTATATGAGCGAGGACCCGGACCAGCCGCGCTTCTTCGCCTATCTGTCGCTGTTCACCTTCGCGATGCTGATGCTGGTCACCGCGGACACGCTGGTCCAGATGTTCTTCGGCTGGGAAGGTGTCGGCCTCGCCAGCTATCTGCTGATCGGCTTCTGGTTCCGCAAGCCGTCGGCCAACGCCGCCGCGATCAAGGCCTTCGTCGTCAACCGCGTCGGCGATCTCGGCTTCATGCTCGGTATCTTCGGCACGTTCCTCGTCTTCGGCACGGTGTCGATCCCCGCGATCCTCGCCGCGGCGCCGGGCATGGCCGGTTCGACGATCGGCTTCCTGGGCATGCGCGTCGACACGATGACAGTCCTCTGCCTGCTGCTGTTCGTCGGTGCGATGGGCAAGTCCGCGCAGCTCGGTCTCCACACCTGGTTGCCGGACGCGATGGAGGGGCCGACCCCGGTGTCGGCGCTGATTCACGCAGCGACCATGGTCACCGCGGGCGTGTTCATGGTGTGCCGCCTGTCGCCGATGTTCGAAACGTCACCAGCCGCTTTGCATGTCGTGATGTTCGTCGGCGCCGCGACCTGCCTGTTCGCCGCGACCGTCGGCATGGTGCAGACCGACATCAAGCGCGTCATCGCCTATTCGACCTGCTCCCAGCTCGGCTACATGTTCTTCGCCGCGGGGGTCGGCGCCTATGGTGCGGCGATGTTCCATCTGTTCACGCACGCCTTCTTCAAGGCGCTGCTGTTCCTCGGCGCGGGCTCGGTCATCCATGCGATGCATCACGAACAGGACATGCGCTATTACGGGGGCCTGCGGAAAAGCATTCCGCTGACCTTCTGGGGCATGATGATGGGCACGCTGGCGATCACCGGCGTCGGCCTGCCGGCGGCGTTCGGCAATCCGCTCGGGATCGGTTTTGCCGGCTTCCATTCGAAGGACGCGATCATCGAGGCGGGCTGGGCCGCGGGCGAGCCCGGCGTGTGGTTCGTCGGCGTGCTCGTCGCGCTCATCACCAGCTTCTATTCGTGGCGGCTGATGTTCCTCACCTTCTGGGGCAAGCCGCGCTGGGCCGCGTCGGAGCATATCCAGCACGCGCTGCATGACGCGCAGGGCCACGGCCACGACGATCATGCGCACGGCCACGATGCGCATCACGCCGACGAGGCGCATGGCAATCCGGCGCAGGCCGAGGATGCCGGCGATCATCCGTCGACCCATGGCGCATCGCAGCACGACATGCCCGCCGGCACCGGCGGCTATCACCCGCACGAGAGCCCGTGGCCGATGCTGGTGCCGCTCGTCATCCTGTCGATCGGCGCGATCGCGGCAGGGTTCGTCTTCCACGGCTTCTTCATCGAGCCGGAGGCGGGCGAGACGTTCTGGAAGGGCGACATCGCCTTCCGCGAACATCTCATGCACGCGATGCATGGCGTGCCGACGCCGATCAAGCTGTCGGCGACCATCGCCATGCTGCTCGGGCTGTTCACCGCCTGGTATGCCTATATCAAGGCGCCGAGCTTCCCGGCGGCGGTCGCGGACCAGTTCCGCATCCTGTACCGCTTCCTCGTCCACAAATATTATTTCGACGAGCTGTATCACCTGCTCTTCGTCCGCCCCGCCTTCGCGATCGGCCGCTTCCTGTGGCATCGCGGTGACGAGAAGACGATCGACCGGTTCGGGCCGAACGGCTCGGCCTGGCTGGTGCAGCGCTCCAGCCGCGTCGCCGGCCGGCTCCAGAACGGATATGTCTATACCTATGCCTTCGTCATGCTGATCGGTCTGACCGCCGTCGTCACCTGGGCGATCGCACAATGAGCGGGCTGCCCATCCTCTCGATCATGCTGCTGATCCCTGCGGTCGCGGCGATCGTCTGCCTGTTCGTACCCGCCGCCACCGCGCGCATGGTGGCGCTGGCGGCAACGCTGCTCGATTTCGCCCTCGGCGTGCTGCTGTGGGCAAATTACGATATCGGCGGCGCGCAGTGGCAGTTCGTCGAGCACGGCCCGCGCCTCGGCTTCTTCGGCTGGGATCTCGGCATCGACGGCTTTGCGTTGATGCTCATCATGCTCAGCGTGTTCCTGATGCCGATCTGCATCGGGGCGAGCTGGCGTTCGGTCACCAACCGCGTGTCCGAATATATGGCGGCGTTCCTGCTCACCGAAACGCTGATGATCGGTACGTTCGCGGCGCAGGACCTGTACCTGTTCTACCTGTTCTTCGAAGCCGGCCTGATCCCGATGTACCTCATCATCGGCATCTGGGGCGGGGCGAACCGCATCTACGCCAGCTACAAGTTCTTCCTGTACACGCTGCTCGGCTCGCTGCTGATGCTGGTTGCGATGCTGTACATGACGCATGCGGCGGGCACCTCCAGCATTCCGGCATTGCAGACCCACGATTTCCCGGCACACGTGCAGACGTGGCTGTGGCTGGCGTTCTTCGCCTCGTTCGCGGTCAAAATGCCGATGTGGCCGGTCCACACCTGGCTGCCCGACGCGCACGTGCAGGCGCCGACCGCGGGATCGGTGATCCTGGCGGGCGTGCTGCTGAAGCTGGGCGGCTACGGCTTCCTGCGCTTCAGCCTGCCGATGTTCCCCGAGGCGTCCGGGCAGCTGACGTGGCTGATCTTCGGCCTCTCGGCGGTCGCGGTCATCTACACCTCGCTCGTCGCGCTGGTGCAGTCGGACATGAAGAAGCTGATCGCCTATTCGTCGGTCGCGCACATGGCGATCGTCACCATCGGCCTCTACGCCTTCAACCGTCAGGGTATCGAAGGCGCGATGATCATGATGCTCAGCCACGGGCTGGTGTCGGGGGCGCTGTTCCTGTGCGTCGGCGTCATCTACGACCGGCTGCACACGCGTGAGATCAGCCGCTACGGCGGTCTGGCGATCAACATGCCGCGCTATGCCCTGTTCTTCCTGTTCTTCACGATGGCGTCGATCGGCCTGCCCGGGACCAGCGGCTTCGTCGCCGAATTCCTGGCGCTGATGGGCGCCTATCAGGTGTCGACCGGGATCGCGCTGCTCTGCACGACCAGCATCATCCTGGGCGCTGCCTACATGCTGTACCTGTATCGCCGCGTCGTGTTCGGCGAGATCAAGTCCGACGACGTCGCCGCGATGGAGGATCTGTCGCACCGCGAATTGTGGCTGCTCGCCCCGATTGCGGCGGTGGCGCTATGGATGGGCGTATACCCCGAAAGCTTCCTCGCGCCGATGCGCAAGGACGTCGGCGTGCTGCTCGCCCGGATCGATCGCGCCACGCCGGTCAGCGATTCGCAGCCGACCGCCGGCAAACCCATTCCCGCGGCGCATGCTGCCGCCCACGGAAACGCGCACTGATGGATTACGCCGCCAATCTCGCCATGACCCTGCCCGAGGTGATCCTGGGGCTGGGCGCGATCGTCCTGATGCTGGTGTCCGCCTGGGGCGGGTCCGCCGCGACGCGGGCGGTGTCGTGGACCGCGGTCGCGATTCTGGGTGGTGCATGCCTCGCGCTGCTCGGCCCGGCCAGCTACGGCGGGCCCGCATTCGACGGACTGTACCGCGCCGACGCTTTCGCCGCGTTCGCCAAGGTCCTGATCTTCATCGCGGCCGCCGTCGGCATCGTGATGGCGCCGGACTTCTTCCAGCGGACCAGTGGCGACGATCTGCGTCCCGAATATCCCGTGCTGATCCTGCTGTCCGCTGCCGGCATGGGCATGATGGTATCGGCCGGCGACATGCTGACCCTGTACGTCGGCCTCGAACTGCAGAGCCTTTCCGCCTACGTCCTCGCCAGCTTCATGCGGCGCGACACGCGGTCGGCGGAGGCGGGCCTGAAGTATTTCGTGCTCGGTGCGCTCGCCAGCGGCATCCTGCTATATGGCATCAGCCTGGTCTACGGCTTCTCGGGCACGACCCTGTTCGGCGGTATCGCCGCAGCCTATGCGGAGGGGAATTCGCTGGGCCTGCTGTTCGGGCTCGTGTTCGTCTTCGCCGGCATCGCGTTCAAGATTTCGGCAGTGCCGTTCCACATGTGGACGCCGGACGTGTACGAAGGCGCGCCGACCCCCGTCACGGCCTTCTTCGCTTCGGCACCCAAGGTCGCGGCGATGGGCCTTGCGGTGCGTGTCGCGGTCGAGGCAATGGGCCCGGCGACGGACCAGTGGCGCCAGATCGTGATCTTCGCAGCGCTCGCCTCGATCATCCTCGGTGCAGTCGCGGCGATCGGCCAGACCAACATCAAGCGCCTGCTTGCCTATTCGTCGATCAACAACGTCGGCTTCGCGCTCGTCGGCCTCGCCGCCGGCACGCCGGAGGGCATATCCGGCGTACTCGTCTATATGACGATCTATATCGCGATGACGCTCGGCTCGTTCCTGGTGGTGCTGCAGATGCGCGACGACGACGGTCAGCCGGTCGAGGAGATCGCGGCGCTGTCTGGCATGTCGCGCACCCGGCCCGGTCTTGCCGCCGCGCTCGCGATCTTCATGTTCAGCCTCGCCGGCATTCCGCCGCTGTTCGGCTTCTATGCGAAGTTCGCGGTCTTCTCGGCCGCGGTACAGGCGGGGCTGTTCCCCCTGGCGGTGGTCGGCATCGCGGCCTCGACGATCGGCGCCTATTACTACCTGCGCGTCGTCAAGACGATGTACTTCGACGAACCGGCGCCGGCCTTCGTCAAGGGCAACAGCCCCGTCGAGGGCGGGCTGATCGTGCTGACCGCGGCGTTCGTCTCGCCGCTCGGCTATCTGGCCATTCCGTTGCTCGGTGGCTGGACGATGGCGGCGGCCCGCGCGCTGTTCCCGGCGATTTGACGGTTCGGACCGTCGCGGAGACGGGATCGACCAACGCCGACTTGCTGCTCCTCGCCCGTCAGGGCGCGGAGGAAGGCCTGTGGCTTCGTGCGGATCGGCAGACGGCGGGCCGCGGACGGCAGGGCAGGGCATGGTCGTCGCCACCCGGCAATCTCTCCGCCTCGACGTTGGTGCGCTTGCGGCCGAGCGATCCGCCCGCGGCGACATTGGCGCTCGCCGCCGCCGTCGCTCTGCACGAGGCGGTGGGGGTGTTCGGCGTAACCGCGCAGCTGAAATGGCCCAACGACGTGCTGGTGACCGGCGCCAAATTGTCCGGCATCCTCCTCGAACGCAGCGGCGATGCCGTGATCGTCGGCATCGGCGTCAATCTGGCGCATCATCCCGATTTGCCGGATCGCCCGACCACCAGCCTTGCCGCGCATGGCGCTCCGGTGGCGCCGGAGGTGTTCGTCGACGTCCTCGCCGAGGCATTCGCGCGCTGGCTGGCGCGCTGGCGCGGCGAGGGGATCGCCGCCGTGCGCGCCGCCTGGCTCGCCGCGGCGCATCCGATCGGCACGGCGCTGACCGCCCGCATGCCCGATGGCAGCGCGCATGACGGGCTGTTCGACGGCCTCGACCGGGACGGCGCGTTGATCCTGCGCTTGGCGGGCGGCGAGCGACATGTCATTCACGCTGCCGACGTGTTCCTGGCCTGAAGGATTGACGATGCTGCTCGCCGTGGATGCCGGCAACACCAATGTCGTGTTCGCGCTGGTCGAAGGGCGCGCGATCAAGGCGCGCTGGCGGATCGCCACCGACCCCCGCCGCACCGCCGACGAATATGCCGTGTGGCTCAGCCAGTTGCTGGCGCTCGAGGGCTATGAGCGGAGCCAGATCGACGCCGTCATCATCGCGACCGTGGTGCCGCGCGCGCTCCACAACCTCCAGGTCCTGGCGCAGAAATACTTCAGGACCGATGCCCTGGTCGCCGGCCGGGCGCCGGTGGAATGGGGCATCACCATCGACGTCGATGAGCCCGCCAGCCTGGGCGCGGACCGCGCGGTCAACACGATCGCCGCGCATGCGCTGCACGACGGCGACCTGATCGTCATCGATTTCGGTACGGCGACGACGTTCGACGTCAGCGACTATAGCGGGGCGTACAAGGGCGGGATCATTGCGCCGGGCATCAACCTGTCGCTCGATGCGCTCGTCAGCGCCGCCGCCAAACTGCCGCGCATCGCGATCGAGGCGCCCGCCACGCAGAGCGTCATCGGGCGCAACACCGTCGATCAGATGGCGATCGGCGTCTATTTCGGCTATATCGCGATGATCGAGGGGCTGGTCGCGCGCATGAAGGCGGAGGTCGGCCGGCCCGCCAGGGTGATCGCCACCGGCGGCCTCGCCACGCTCTTCGAACAGCATACCGACGTGTTCGACGTCATCGAGCCGGACCTTACCATCCAGGGGCTGGCGATCATGTATCAAAACGCCCATATTGGCTGAGACGCGCTCGCGCCATCCATCGGCCTGCGGGCGCCACGACATTCACGAAAGTAATAAATGACACCTAAGAACAACGAGCTCCTCTTCTGCGCCCTCGGTGGCTCCGGCGAGATCGGCATGAACGTCAATCTCTACGGCCACGCCGGCAAGTGGCTGATGGTTGACTGCGGCGTCACGTTCGCCGACGCCGCCTATCCCGGCATCGACATCGTGCTGCCCGACCTGTCGTTCATCGAGGATCGGATCGACGATCTGGTCGGCATCGTGCTGACCCACGGTCATGAGGATCACATCGGCGCGCTGCCGTATCTGGCCGAAGACCTCGGCGTGCCGCTCTACGCCACGCCGTTCACCGCCGGCCTGATCCGCGGCAAGCTGGAAGAGGAAGGC
Organism: Sphingomonas insulae; assembly: GCF_010450875.1. NCBI lineage: Bacteria > Pseudomonadati > Pseudomonadota > Alphaproteobacteria > Sphingomonadales > Sphingomonadaceae > Sphingomonas > Sphingomonas insulae. Next base: position 2,786,315 of record NZ_CP048422.1, on the reverse strand, counting down.
AACGCCAACCGCGTCAAGCTGCGCGTCATCCAGCCGAACAAGCAGACCGGCGTCGCCGGAGTGCAGATCGGCCCGTTCGGCGTCAGCTTCGTCGAGCTGTCGCATTCGATCCCCGAACCGAACGCGCTCGTCATCGAGACCAAGGCCGGCCGCGTCTTCCACACGGGCGACTGGAAGCTCGATCCGACGCCGGTCATCGGCAAGCCGGTAAGCGCCGAACACCTCACCCGCATCGGCGATGCCGGGGTCGACGTGCTGGTGTGCGATTCGACCAACGTGTTCAACAAGGAGGCGTCGGGGTCCGAAGCGTCGGTCCGCCAGGGGCTGGCGGAACAGGTTGCCAAGGCGAAGGGCCGCGTGCTCGTCACCACCTTTGCCTCCAACGCGGCACGCTTGCACACGCTGGGTCAGGTCGCGCGCGAAACCGGTCGCAAGCTGTGCGTCACCGGTCGATCGCTCGACCGGATCCTGAAGGTCGCGCAGGCCACCGGCTACCTCACCGACTTCCCGGAAACCGTCGATCCCGACACGGCGATGCGCCTGCCGAAGAACAAGGTGCTGATCGTCGCGACCGGCGGACAGGGCGAGCCGCGCGCCGCGCTCGCCCGGGTCGCGGACGGATCGCATACCATCAAGCTCGACGCCGGCGATTCGGTGATCTTCTCGTCCAAGCAGATCCCGGGCAACGAGGTCGCGATCGGCAAGATCCAGAACACGCTGGCCGGCAAGGGCGTGGTGATGATCACCGAACGCCAGGCGCACGTCCATGTCTCGGGCCACCCCGGTCGCCCGGAACTGGCGCAGATGTACAAGTGGATCCGGCCGCAGACGCTTATCCCCGTGCACGGCGAGATGCGCCACATGATGGAACATGCCCGCTTCGCCCTGACCGAAGGCGTGCCGCAGACGGTGGTGCAGAGCGACGGTGACATCCTGCGCCTGATCCCCGGCAAGCCCGAGAAGATCGGCAACGCCGGTGTCGGGCGGCTGGTGCTCGACGGCGACGTGATCCTGCCCGCCGACGGATCGACGATCAACGAACGGCGCAAACTGGCGATCAATGGCCAGATTTCCGTCGCGGTGGCGATCGGGCGGAACGGGCAGCCGCTCGGCCGTCCGCAGATCCGCATCAACGGCGTGCCGGTCGAGGAAGATCGCATCGCCTTCATCGAGGATGCCGCCGAAGCGGCGGCCGATGCGATGAAGGGGCAGAAGCGCGAACTCGATCGCCGGCGCGAGGATATCCGCCTCGCCGTGCGCCGGGTCGCGACGCGCTGGACCGGCAAGAAGCCGATCGTCGACGTATTGATCGTCGAAGGCTGATTGGGCGATGAAGTGGACGTCGATGCTGGCGATCTACGTCCTCTTCTGGGCGTTTTCGGTCTTCCTGGTGCTGCCGTGGGGCGTCCGCACCACGCGCGAAGCGGGCGGGGATTATATCGCCGGCCAGGCGGAAAGCGCACCGCATGAATTCCGCCTCGGCCGGCTGGCACTACGCGTGACCATCGTGGCGACGGCGCTGTTCGCACTGTTCGTCGCCAACTACGAATTCGGCTGGGTAACCCCCAAGATGCTCGACCTGTTCGATCGCGAGGCGGTCTACAACCGCGGTTGAACGGGCGTGGATGACAGGATTGTCACGCCGCCGCCAGCTTGACGATCGGTGTCCAGCGGTACGGGAGCCGACCGTCGAGCGATCGCGGTCGAAATTCCCCTCCGTCCAGGGCGTGCCGTCATGAACCCCGTCTGCCATGAAACATGAATCTGCTGACCCGCGCATTGCGCCTGATGGACCATGAGGGCCTGTCGCACGTCGCCGTCCGTATCGCGATGGCGATCGACGACCTGGCCGGCAATCGGGTTTGCCTCGACCGGCCGACGCTGAACTGAGCACCCCGGCCGGTTCGTCGTATCGGCCCTGCCTCGCCGCAGATCGACCCCGCCTCAGCGCAGACGTTCGATCGCCTGTGCGAGGGCGACGTACAATTTGCCCATGTCCGACGACAGCAGCGTGACGCTGAGCGGCGATCCGTCGCGCTGCGCCAGGATCGTGCGCAACATGCTTTCGAAATCGTGGATGTAGCGATTGACCGCCTCGCGGAAGGGGCCGTCGTCGTCATACAGCCGCGCGATGTCGCGCGCATCGCCCGGTTCCAGCACGCGCACCGCGCGCCGGGTGAATACGCCGCGATCCCCCTTCAGATAGGCGGCCCAAGCGCTGTCCGACACGTCGGGCGCGAACGCCTTGGTGATATCGATCGACGCGCTGTGCAGCGATTCGATCAGCAGCGATGCGCGGCGGGCGAAGGTGTCGCGCTCCGCCTCGTCGCGCTCGGTGCGGGCATCCTCGATCCGCGTTTCGACGATCGCGGTCTGATCGACGATCTGCTGGACCCGCAGCGACAATCGCTCGGTCGCGCGGGTCGCGGCGTCGACGGCGTGACCCGTCGCATCGGCGATCGCGCGCACCTGCCGTTCGACGGTGTCGGTCGTCGCGCGCCGCATCGCTTCGGCGCTCGCCTCTTCCAACTGGCTGGCGGCCTGCGGGATCACCGTCGCCAGTGTCTCGCGTGCCTTGTCGGCCGCCACCGCCGCGGTATCGCGGACGCGCAGCAGCGCATCGACCAGCTGCGGCGCCGCCTCTTCGGCGAAACGGTGCGTGCGCTCGATCGTCTCGTCGACCATTATGCCCAGGGCATCGGCCTTGGCGCGACCCTCGGTCAGCGTCTGCAACAGCGTGCCGGACAGGTGATCCAGCGTGCGCCGCTGTTCCGATATGACGCCCGCAATCGCCTCGATCGCGTCGTGCGTGCTTTCCGCCGCGGTCACCAGCGCCAGCAATTCGGGCTTGGCGGCGACGACCACCTGCTTGCTGCCGGCGATCTTGGCGTCTAGCCGGGTCAGCGCGTCGGGCAGGGTCTCGTCGATCTCGCGTGCGGCGGCATCGAGCGCGATCAGCAGCGATTCGGTGGTGCCGATCGTCCGCGTCGCCATCGCATCGCCCGTCCGCAATGCCTCGGTCATCGCATCGGCGGAGCCGCCGAGCGCGCTGATCGACGCGGCGAGCAACTGAGACCGTTCGACGCCTTGCGTATGCAGCGTGTCCAGCCGCGTCTCGACCCGGCCGATGCCGCTGTCGAGCCCGGCGAGCAGCGATTCGCTTGCCGCCCGCTGCCCTTCCAGCCGGGTGGTGACACGGTCGATCACGTCCTCCACCGCCGTGATCCGTTCGGCCAGCGCATCGGCACTGTCATGGGCGGCGCTGTCGAGTGCGGCCTGGTTGGCGCGCAGCATCGCCAGCATCGCATCGCCCTGCGCGGCGATCCCCTTGCGCGCCTCGTCCACCGCATCCGCGGTCCGGCCGAGCAACCCGTCGACGGCGGTCGACATCTCGGCCGTCACCGCTTCCAGCCGCGCGCCCGCCGTTTCGCTGGTCGCCTCCATGCGGGCAATGTGCGCCGCCAGTTTCTGAGCAGCGCCGCCGGCGACCAGATCGGCATCGCGCCCGCGTTCGGCCAGCGCGGCGAGCTGCGCCTCCAGCGCCGCGGCATGGCCGCTCGCCGACAGGCCGGTATCTTCCAGCAGGCGCTGGACGTCCGCCACCTCCGCCTGCGCCCGCGGTAGCGAGGCGAGCAGGACGTTCAGGCTGCCCTGCGCATCCGTCGCCGCCCGCGACAGCGCATCGGCATGGGCGTCCGCCTGGCCGATTTCCTGCGCCAGCCCGCGCCCCACCGCCGCCAGCCGCTCGTTCGCGCCGTCGCCGATCGTCATCAGCGTGCCGATCTGGCTGGCCAGCTCGCGCCGGTTGGCGTCCAGCGATCGCGACAGCACCGCCACCGTCCGCTCTAGGTGCGCCGCCTCGGCCCGCATCGCCTGGGCGGTCCCACGGAACCGGCGCGCCTCACGCCGGCTGGTGCGCATCGCCAGCAGATAGACGATGCCGACCAGCGCCGGAACGACGGCCAGCGCCGCGATGAACTGCACCAGCGCCACGGGGGCGAGCAGGGGGATCTGGTCGCGGGCGATCCACGCCATCCCGCATAGCCACAGCGCACAGACGAGCATTGCCACGACCGGCCCGATCCAGGCGCTGGCCGGCCGTGGTTCCAGCTCGACCGCCTCGGTCCACACGTCGGTGCCGTCGTCTGCGCCGATCATGGGGCCGGTCAGGTGATCCCGCTCGCCATAGCCGTGGACGTCGCTGGTTGCGGCGGCTTCCGCCCGCATGTCGATGATCATGGAACCCCCGTTCTTCGCCGGCGAACGTAACCGTCTTCGGCCGCACCATAAAGCAAAACCGCAACGCTTGGTTAAGCACCGTCGCGCTACAGCCTCGTCATGGCTTATGATCCGGGCGCGATCGACGCGGCGCTGGCCGCGGCAGTGGGTGACGAACCGGCGTTGATCGCAGAATTGCGGCTGGCGTTCGTCGAAAGCGCGCAGCGCGCCCTGGCGGCGATGGAGGCGGCGGAAAGCCGCGATGCATGGCGCGAGGCTGCGGCCCGGATGAAGGGGCTTGCCGCCAGCTTCGGCGCGGTCCGCCTGATGGTGCTGGCGGCCCAGGCGTCGGACCTGCCCCACGACAGCGCCACGCTGGCCAAGCTGCGCCGTTCGATCGCGAGGCTGGGCAGCGAAGCTGCGTAATGACCTAGGCATCGGACGCATCACCGCCTAACAGCGGCGGGATGCTCGCCGGCCTTCTCTTCGCCACGCACGATGCCGACGACCGGCCCGCCATGCTCACCGCGACATTGCCGTTCGGCGGCGTGACGTTGATCGAATATCAGGCGCGGCTGCTGGTCGCTGCCGGCGCGTCGCAGGTCGTTATTCTCGTGTCGCGGCTGACGCCCGAACTGCTCGGGGCGATCAATCGCATCGACAAGCGCGGCATCGCCGTCGACACGGTGCGCACCGCGGCGGAAGCGACGGCGAAGCTGCACCCACTCGCGCGCGTCCTGATGCTGGCGGACGGGCTTACGACCACCGACGATACGCTGGCGGTGCTGGCCCGCGAGGGCGGCGATGCGCTGTTGGTGATGCCGGAGGACCAGTCCGCCGGCGGCTACGAACGCGTCGGCGGCGGCATGGTCTGGGCCGGCGTCGCGCGGCTCGATCCGCGCCGGCTCGGCGAACTTGCCGCCATGCCGCGCGACTATGACGTGCAATCGACACTGGTCCGCCTGGCATCGCAGGCGCGGGCGGTGCACGTCCTGCTCCCGCAGGAGGCGGTGCGCGGCGGCCATGGCGTCGGCCATGCCGGCGCGGCGCTGGAGGCGCGCGGCCGGACGGTGATGGCCGCGATGATCTCGGGCCGCAACGGGTGGTTCGAACGCTTCGTCACCGCGCCCCTGGCACGCGCCCTCATTCCGTTGCTGGTACCGCGGACCGTTCCGGTGGTCGCGGTGGCGGCGGGTGCCGGCACCACCGGCCTGCTCGGCCTGGCGTTGACGCTGTTCGATCAGCCGGTGGCGGGCCTGCTCCTGACGTTGCTCGCATCGCTCGGCCTGTCGCTGGCCGCGAACCTCGCCGATCTGCGCGACGAATCGGCCAGCCAGCGTGCGCTGGACCTCGCGGCGCAGCTGCTGCCCGCATTGGCCGTCATCCTCTACGGCTTCGGCGCGACGCAATATGGCGGTGATCGCGCAGCAGAGACGCTCGCCATCGGCCTCGTGCTGCTGGCGGTGCTCGGCGAGCGTGCGCTTGGCTCGCGGCCGCGTCACTTGTGGTGGGGCAGTGCGCCGGCCTATCTGGGGCTGACGTGGCTCGGTGCGGTCTTCGCCGCCCCGGTCGCCGGCCTGGGCCTCGCTGCGACCTATGCCGCCGCGACGTTGGCCGCCGCGATCGAACGATTGCGGCGTCAGGCTTAGCGCTGTTTTAATGATGAGGGGATAGTCGTCAGACCATGTCGGTCGGACCGGATCAGGCGGAGCGGGGAACGCTCGGCACACGCATCGCTGCTGCACGCCGTCTCGGCGGGCTGGCGGATGCGCGACTGACCGGGGCGATCGCCGATTTCTATCTGGCCGACGACAGCCGCCTCGACGAACGGACCCGGATCGATCTGGGGCGGGTGCTCGCGGCCGTGGTGCAGGGGATCGAAACCGAGATTCGCCGTCACGGCGGCCGGGTGCTGTCGGCGCGCGGTGCCGATCCGCAGGCCGAACGACTGCTGCGCGGGCATGAGGACGTCGTGCGACGGCTGGCGCGTGCCGGCCTGCTCCGCGATCGGCAATTGATGGACGAACTGATCGCGCAGGTCCGGTGCGACCGCATCGGCGCAGCGCTGCCGCCCGCTGCAACCCCTCGCGAACAGGTCAGCCTGCTGGTCCGCCTGGCGGAGGTCGACGATGGCGTGGTCGCCGCCGCCGCACGTGCGCTGCTGTCCGCCGAAACGCGTCGCCGCACCGCCGCCGAGCAGGGCGGTATACCGGCGAGCGTCCTGCCCGCCGAACTGCATCACCAATTGGTCTGGTGGGTGGCCGCCTCGATTCGCGAAAGCCAGGTCGCCGCAGCGGGTGAGGATGCCGCGCTCGACCGTGCGATCGTCGAGGCGGCGCAGCGCAGCCTCGCCGCGCATGACGAAGGGCAGCGGCCGGAGGCGATCGCGATGCGGCTCGCCGCTGCGATCGATGCGCGCACCGATGAACTGGGCGAACTGCTGGTCGATGCACTGGGCGACCAGCGCCTGTTGCTGTTCATCGCGGTCCTCGGCCGTGCCGTCGACCTCGACTTCACCGGCGCCCGCGCGATCGTGCTGGAGCCGGAGGGCGACCGGCTGTGGCTGGCGCTGCGAGCCGCCGATCTCGATCGGCCGACGATCGCGCGGATCGCGCTGGCGCTTGCCGATGCCGACGCGCGCCGCGACATCGAAAGCTTCGCCGACGAACTCGACGCGATCGTCGCCATTCCGCGGGACGCTGCGCAATCGGCGCTGGCACCGCTGACGCTGCACCACGATCTGCGCCTCGCGATCGACGCACTGGCCCGGGAGGCAGCACGATGAGGGCCGACGGCATTCCCGACGTTCCGGTCAGCCACGCCACGCTGGATGGCGATGGTCTTCTGATCGCGGCCGATCCCGCGCTGATGGCGCTCAACGACAACGCCGGCGGCGCGATCGGCGCGACGCTGGCGGTGCCGCAACTCGCCACCGTCGCCCGACTAGCGCGGCGGCTGGGCATCCTCGTCGCGCGCGGCGTCACCGTCGCCGACCTGGATACCGATCTCGATCTGTGGGTCCGTGTCCAGCCGGAGGGGGACGGCTTGCGCATGGCGGTCAGCGGCTGGCGCGAGGTGCGTCCGCGCTTCGTCGTCGCGGCTCCGTCGTCTCGCCTGGTCGAGGATGGCGACCTGTCGTGGGAGACCGATGGTGCCCTGCGGCTGACCTTCGTCTCGATCGACCCGGCACGGCGGCTCGGCATCGACGCCTTCTCGCTGCTCGGGCAGCCGCTGACCGCCTTGTTCGCGCTGGATGCGGTGGGCGATGGCGCCTTGCCGATCCTGGAGGCGGTGGCACGGCGCAAGGACTTGCGCGAACAGCGGGCGAAGCTCCGCCCCGGCGATGCGCCGATGCTGCTGACCGCGCAGGTCAAGCAGGATGCCAGCGGCGAATTCGCCGGCCTGACCGGCGTCGCCCGCGCTGCGGACGTGCCGTCCGTGCCAGCGGTGCCGGCGATTTCGGCCGAATTCACCGACGGGCTGGACAAGGCGCTGCGGGCGCCGCTCGCCCGCATCATCGCCCATGCCGATACCATCCATGCCGAGGCGGAGGGCCCGGTGCAGCAGGATTATGTCGCCTATGCATCGGATATCGCCAACGCCGGGCGGCATCTGCTGGATCTGGTCGATGACCTCGTCGATCTGCAGGCGGTCGAGCGAGCGGACTTCACGCTGACGGTCGAACCGATCGACCTCGCCGATGTCGCGCGACGCTCTGCCGGTTTGCTGGCCGTCCGGGCCGGTAACGCCGGTGTCGCGATCGCACGTCCGCTGCCGGACCTGCGCATCGCCGCGTCGGGCGATTTCCGCCGGGCGTTGCAGATCATGGTCAACCTGATCGGCAATGCCGTCCGCTATTCGCCGGAGGGCGGCGTGGTGACCGTCACGGCGGCACGCCTGGGCGACAAGGCGGAGGCGATCGTCGCCGATCAGGGCAAGGGCATCGCGCCCGAGGATCAGGCTCGCATCTTCGAAAAGTTCGAACGGGTCGATCCTTCGGAGGCGGGCGGCAACGGCCTGGGCCTCTATATCGCCCGGCGACTGGCGCGGGCGATGGGCGGCGACCTGACGGTGGAAAGCGCGCCCGGCGATGGCGCACGGTTCACGCTGACCCTCCCCACCTAGGGGCCCGATGGTAGGGCACGATGGCAGGAGACGATTCCGGGGCAGGGGGCGCATCGCCGCCCCGCCCGTGGGATCAGCGGCGCATCCGCCGCGCGACCAGTACCAACAACAGACCGGCAACCGCCAGCGCGGCGCCGCGATCCGCCCACGGCCGCTGATCAAGCATGAAGCTCGACTGCGGCCAATGGACGTAGCCGAGGCCCTGGCCGATCCACAGCATCCCCATCAGCGCCATCAGGACGCCGATGGACAGCAGGACCGGCCGGGCGCGGCGCATCAGCGCTGTCCTACCGGGACATACGACCGCTGCGTCGGGCCGGTGTACAGCTGGCGCGGACGGCCGATCTTCTGGTCGGGATCGGTGATCATCTCGTTCCACTGCGCGACCCAGCCGACGGTGCGGGCGAGCGCGAACAGCACGGTGAACATCTCGGTCGGGAAGCCGATCGCCGACAGGATGACGCCGGAATAGAAATCGACGTTCGGGAACAGCTTCTTCTCGATGAAGTAATCGTCGCTCAGCGCCAGCTCTTCCAGCCGCAGTGCGGTGTCGAACAGCGGATCGTTGACCTTCAGCGCATCGAACACCTCGCGCACCGTCTTCTGCATGACGGTCGCACGGGGATCGTAGTTCTTGTACACGCGATGGCCAAAGCCCATCAGGCGGAACGGATCGTTCTTGTCCTTTGCGCGCGCGATGAACTCGGGGATACGCTCGGGCGTGCCGATCTCGCGCAGCATGTTCAGCGCGGCTTCGTTCGCGCCGCCATGCGCGGGACCCCAGAGGCAGGCGATGCCGGCCGCGATGCAGGCGAACGGATTGGCGCCCGACGACCCGGCGAGACGCACGGTCGAGGTCGAGGCGTTCTGTTCGTGGTCGGCATGCAGGATGAAGATGCGATCCATCGCCTTCGCCACCGCCGGGTTCACCTCATAGGGCTCGGCCGGCACGCCGAAGGTCATGCGCAGGAAATTGCCGGTATAGGACAGCGAATTGTCCGGGTACAGGAACGGCTGGCCGACGCTGTACTTGTACGCCATCGCCGCGATCGTCGGGATCTTGGCGATCAGGCGGTGGCTGGCGATGGTCCGCTGCACCGGATCGTGGATGTCGGTGGAATCGTGATAGAATGCCGACAGCGCGCCGACGACGCCGCACATGATCGCCATCGGGTGCGCATCGCGGCGGAAGCCGCGGAAGAACGCCGCCAGCTGCTCATGCACCATCGTGTGGCGGGTGATCGTCGTGTTGAACCCGCTCAGTTCGTCCGCCGACGGCAGCTCGCCGTTCAGCAACAGATAGGCGACTTCCATGAAGCTGGAATTCTCGGCCAGCTCACCGATCGGATAGCCGCGATGCAGCAGCACGCCTTCGTCGCCGTCGATATAGGTCAGCGCCGACTGGCACGATGCCGTCGAGGTGAAGCCCGGATCGTAGGTGAAGGCGCCGGTCTGCGCATAGAATTTGCGGATATCGACGACGTCCGGACCGACCGAGCCGGACATGACCGGGTAGTCGAGATCCTTACCGTCCAGGGATACTTTGGCGGCTTCGGTCATGTCGTGGTCCTTCCTGTCAGACTGCCATTTTGTCCGCGATCCGGCCGAGGCTTTCCTCCTTGCCGAGAAGCGCGAGCACGTCGAAGATGCCGGGCGACGTCTTGCGCCCGGTGAGAGCGGCGCGGAGCGGCTGGGCGACCTGGCCGAGCTTGACGCCCTGGCTTTCGGCGACCTGCCGTACCGCTGCTTCGGTCGTCTCCTGATCCCACTGCTGCACCGCGTCAAGGCTTGCGTGCAACGTGGCGAGAAGCTGGGCTGCATCGCCACTTAGCAGGTCCAAAGCGGACGGGTCCATGTCCAGCGGCCGCGCCGCGAACAGGAACGCCGCGCCCGCGCTCAGCTCGTTCAGATTGGCGGCACGCGCCTTCAACACCGGCATCGCCCGGGTCAGCAGGTCCTCGTCGCGATAGCCGCCGATCGCCGCCACCAACTGCGCCAGGCGGGCGTCGTCGGCGGCGCGGATGTAATGGCCGTTGAGGTTTTCCAGTTTCTTGATGTCGAACCGCGACGGGCTCTTGCCGACACCATCCAGATCGAACCATTCGGTCGCCTGCGTCCGGCTGATGATCTCGTCGTCGTCATGGCCCCAGCCGAGCCGCAGCAGGTAATTGTCGAAGGCTTCGGGCAGGATGCCGAGTTCGTCGCGATAGGCCTCGATGCCGACCGCACCGTGCCGCTTCGACAGCTTGGCGCCGTCGGTGCCGTGGATCAGCGGGATATGCGCATAGACCGGCTCCGGCCAGCCGTTCGCGGTATAGATCGGCAGCTGGCGGAACGCGTTGTTGAGGTGATCGTCGCCGCGGATGACGTGCGTCACCCCCATGTCGTGATCGTCGACCACCACCGCGAGCATATAGGTGGGCGTTCCGTCCGATCGCAGCAGGATGAGGTCATCGAGTTCGGCGTTCTGGACCGTCACCGACCCCTGCACGCGATCTTGGATCGTCGTCGCGCCCTCGCGCGGCGCCTTCAGCCTGACGACGAACGGCTGGTCGGCCGGCACGCTCGCCGGGTCGGCATCACGCCAGGGGCTGCGGATGCGCAACGGTTTCTTTGCCGCCTGAGCCTCTGCGCGCTGCGCCGCGATCTCGTCCTGAGTCATGTAGCAGCGATAGGCATGGCCCGACGCCACCATCTGGTGCGCCACCTCGGCATGACGATCGGCGCGCGCGAACTGGAACACCGCATCGCCGTCCCAGTCGATGCCGAGCCACGTCAGCCCCGACAGGATCGCATCGATCGCCGGCTGCGTAGAGCGCGCCCGATCGGTGTCCTCGATGCGCAGCAGGAACTTGCCGCCATGATGGCGCGCGAACAGCCAGTTGAACAGCGCGGTCCGCGCCCCGCCCAGATGGAGATAGCCGGTCGGCGACGGCGCGAAACGCGTCACGATGCCGCTGGTGGCGGTGGGCGCCGGGGCCAAAGCCCGATCGGTGCCGATATCTGTAGTTGCGCCCAACCGCGCGTGCTCCCAAGGTTCGAAATGTCATGGCCAGTCCAGCCGTCGCGGCCCCTAGCACGCGCGCGGTGCGCCTTCAAACGCCGCGGGCGCTGCGGCGGTTGCGTGACGGTATCGAAGCATGGCTGGAGGCGGAGCGCGACCAGATCGTGCTGTGGGCGCCCGTCGCGCTTGGCGGCGGCGTCGCCGCATGGTTCCTGCTGCCCGATCCCCGCGCCTGGGCGGCGGCGATACTGCTCTGCCTCGCGGTGGCGTTGGGCGGCGTGGCGCTGGGGGCGGGCGGCGGGCGGTTGCCCCGCATGCTCACTGTCGGTGCGCTCGCCTGCGCCTGCGGCATCGGCCTTGTCTGGTGGCGGGCGGAACGGGTGGCCGCGCCCGTCCTGGCGCGACCCGTCGTCGCCACCTTCACAGCGATCGTCGAACGGGTCGAACCGCTCGCCGCACGCGACCGGGTCCGGCTGACGCTGCTGCCGGATGCGGGATCGCACCTGCCGCATCGCATCCGGGTCAATCTGGCCACGGCCGATGTCCCCGCGGGGCTGGGCGAGCAGGCGCACATCGCCCTGCGCGCCCGGCTGATGCCGCCACCCGCGGCATCCGTGCCCGGCGCGCACGATTTCGCGCGCGTCGCCTGGTTCGCCGGCATCGGCGCGACCGGTCGCGGCTTCGCGCCGGTGCGGGTGATCGCCGCCGGTCCGCCGCACGGCGGCCTGCGCACGCGATTGACCGCGCACATCACCGCGCATCTCGAGGGGAGCCGTGGCGGCATCGCCGCGGCGCTGGCGACCGGTGACGAGGGTGCGATCCTGGAGGCCGATTCGGATGCGATGCGCCGCGCCGGCCTCGCACATCTGCTGTCGGTCAGCGGCCTCCACATCACCGCGGCGGTCGCCGCGACGATGCTGCTCGTCCTGCGGCTGCTGGCGCTGTGGCCATGGCTGGCCATTCGCATCCGCCTGCCGCTGGTCGCCGCGGTCGCCGGCGCGCTTGCCGCGATTGGCTATACGCTGCTGACCGGCAGCCAGGTGCCGACGATCCGGTCGTGCGTCGCATCGCTGCTGGTGCTCGCCGCGCTCGTCATGGGGCGCGAGGCGATGACGCTGCGGCTGGTCGCGGCGGGTGCGACGGTCGTGCTGCTCGCCTGGCCCGAATCGCTGGTGGGGGCGAGCTTCCAGCTCTCGTTCGCCGCGATCGCCGCGATCGTCGCGCTGCACGAACATCCCGCGATCGACCGCTGGTTCGCGCCGCGGGAGGAGGGGCGTGGCATGCGCCTGTTGCGCGGGCTCGGCTCGCTGCTGCTCACCGGACTGGTGGTGGAAGCGGCGCTGATGCCGATCGCGGTCTATCATTTCCACAAGGCCGGCGTGTACGGCGCGGCGGCGAACATCGTGGCGATCCCGCTCACCACCTTCGTGGTCATGCCGCTGGAGGCGTGCGCGCTGGTGCTCGACCCGCTGGGCTTGGCCGCCCCATTCTGGTGGCTCACCGATCTTGCGCTGCGCCTGCTGCTCGGACTGGCGCACACGGTCGCGGATGCGCCCGGTTCGTCGGTGGCGCTGCCGTCGATGCCGGCGTCGGCATTCGCCGCGATGGTGGTGGGCGGCCTGTGGCTCGCGCTTTGGCGCACCCGGTGGCGACGGCTCGGCTGGCTGCCGCTCGCGATCGGTGCGGGCGGGGCGGCGCTTGCCCCGGCGCCCGACCTGTTGGTCACCGGCGATGGCCGCCACCTCGCCGTCAGGATCGATGGCGAACTGGCGCTGCTGCGCGATCGCGCCGGCGACTATACCCGCACGATGCTGGCGGAGAACGGCGGCCTCGATGGCGAACCCGCGTTGCTGGCGGACCAGGCCGGCGCCCGATGCACAAAGGATGCCTGTGCCGCCGACCTGCGCGCCGACGGGCGACACTGGCGGCTGCTCGCGACGCGCAGCGGCTATCCGGTGGCCTGGACCGCCCTGGTCGCGGCGTGCCGGTCCGCCGACATCGTGGTGAGCGAGCGCCGCCTGCCACGGGGCTGCACGCCGCGCTGGCTGAAGCTGGACGGCATGGCCCTGCGCCGGACCGGCGGCGTATCGGTCACGCTGACGAACGGCGAGGTCCGGACCGTTCGGACGCCCGGCGATCGCCACCCATGGCTCGCGCCGCCGACCGTGATGCCGCCGCGTACTGCCAAGCCCTATCGGGTAAAAGCGTCACTCCGGTAGACGTGGCGCGGCGTGAATCTGCCGCCACCGTGTCCGGCAGACCCGCTATCGGACGCTCGCGTTCGTCATCACGATCGCACGAACGCATGGTCAGGCGCGGCATCCGTTTGGCCGATAGCGAGCCATCGCCGCCACGAACCCCGGCTGCCGGCGTCGCCCGTTCGGCAGGGATGCAGGGCCCATGCCGGCCGCATCCGAACGCCGCGCGATGGCGATCCGGTCCGATACCCCGTTTCCAAGGTGCATATCGTCATTGACCGCCAGAAAGCCGCAACGCCGCGGGTGCCCCTCCGCCGGATCATCGTCGTTACGGACGTCGTCTGCCGGCGTCGCCGGGTTGTTTGGAATATACCGCCGCTGCCGCGCGCATTCGAACGCCACGCTACAACGATCAAGCCGGTACCACGCTCATTCGGCGCATATCGTTAATTACCGCCGGAGCACTGGAAGGGTCGCAACGTCGCGGGCTACTCCACCCGCCGAGTCGTTGCGTATGGGAGCCAGCTGCCTGCATCGCTGGGTTGTTTGGACTATACCGCCGCTGCCGCGCGTATCCGAACGCCGCGCTACGGCGATCCAGTCCGATACCCCGCTTCTGCGGCGCATATCGTCGTTTAGCGCCGCCCCACCCGGAAAGCCGCGACGGTGCAGGATACCCCACCCGCCGGATCGGCGGTGTCAATCCGCGCCCTGAAATGCCATGATCGTTCGAGGTTACTGGAAGACACGATGACCCGCCTCGTCACCCTTGCCGCCGCATTCGCCCTACTCGCATCCGCCGCGCCGACGGCCGCGCAGGACGCGGCGCAGCGCCGTCAATGGAATGCCCCGGCCGCGCCGTTCCGGATCGTGGGCAACGTCTATTACGTCGGCACCGCCGGCCTGTCGTCGTTCCTGATCGCCGACCCCAAGGGGCTGGTGGTCATCGACGGCGGGCTGCCGGAAAGCGCGCCGCTGATCGTCGCCAACATCCGCCGCCTCGGATTTCGGCTGCGCGACATCCGCTTCCTGCTCAACAACCACAGCCATGTCGATCATGCCGGCGGCCTCGCGGCGCTACGGCGGGCAAGCGGCGCGCCGCTCGTCGCAAGCCTTGGCGATTCGGCCGATCTGATCGCCGGTCGCACCATCGGCCGTAGCGACCTCAGCGGCTTTCCGCCGGTCCGGCCGGCGCGAACGATCCGGGACGGCGCGGCGATCACCGTCGGCAAGACCCGGCTCGTCGCGCATCTGACCCCCGGTCACACCAACGGCGCCACCAGCTGGAGCCTGCACACCAGCGAGGGGGGCAAGCCGATCGACGTGCTGTTCCTGTCGAGCCTGAGCGTCGCCGGCCGTCCCCTCGTCACCCGGCCGCATGGCGGCGGGCCGGCGCGCGATACCGTCGCGGTCGCCCAGTTCCGCAACACCTTCCGCACGCTCGCGACGATGCGGGCCGACGTCGTCCTCAGCTATCACGCCGAACTGTTCGATCTGGCGGGCAAGCGCCGCGCGCAGCGGGCGGGCAATGCGCTTGCCTTCGTCGATCCCGCGGAATTGCCGCGTCAGGTCGCGAGTGCCCGGGCCGCGTTCGAACACGCGCTGGCAGCGCAGCGCCGTTCGCCTCAATCGTAACGGCGCAGGATACCCGACAATTTGCCCTGCACGCGGACATGCGCGGGCACGTAGCGCTGCGGTTCGTAGGCGCGGTTGGCCGGATCGAGCCGGATCATCGCCCCCTCGCGACGGAAGTATTTCAGCGTCGCCTCGGCATCGTCGATCAGCGCGACCACGATCTCGCCATCCCGTGCCACCTCGGTACGCCGGATCAGCGCATAGTCGCCATCCAGGATACCCGCCTCGACCATCGAATCGCCCGATACCTCCAGCGCGTAATGCTCGCCGGAACCGAGCAGCGCGGCCGGAACCGCCAGCATCGAACTGCCCTCGAACGCCTCGATCGGTACGCCGGCCGCGATGCGCCCGTGCAGCGGGATCTCGACCACGTCGTTGGCGGGCTGCGGCGCGGCGCGGACGTTGCCGCTTTTCGCCGGTGCGGGCGCCGGCGCCGGCGTCGCGGGCTTGCGCTCCGGCCGTTCCGGCATGCGCAGCACTTCCAGTGCGCGGGCGCGGTTGGGCAGGCGGCGGATGAAATGGCGTTCCTCCAGCGCGCTGATGAGGCGGTGCACGCCGCTCTTCGACTTCAGGTCGAGCGCATCCTTCATCTCCTCGAACGAGGGGGAGATGCCGGTCTCTTCCAGCCGGTCGTTGATGAAACAAACGAGCTCGTGCTGCTTCCGCGTGAGCATATGCGGTCCTTCCCCGTCAGAACAGACGCGGAACTTCTAGGGAACGAAATTAACCTCGTCAAGCGATGACGAGGATTTCCGCCGAGTCGCCGGCCATGGCCGGCGGGGCGCCGATTGGCCGTACGATCAGGCAGTGCGACCGCGCCAGCGTCAGCAGCATCGAACTGTCCTGAATGGTCGAGGCATAGGCCCGGCCATCGCGCAGTTCGGCCCGCAGATAGTCGGTGCGCGGCCCGTTGGCGGGCAGGTCCTCGCCCAGGATAACGTGCGTGGTGCGCGGGAACGGATCGCGCGCGCCCGCCAGATGCGCGATCAGCGGCCGCACGAACAGGGTCGCGGTGACGAAGGCCGACACGGGGTTGCCGGGCAGGCCCAGTACGCTGGCCGAACCGATCCGCCCTGCCATCATCGGCTTGCCAGGGCGCAGGGCAATCCGCCAGAAATCGATCGATCCGCCCGCGGCCTCCAGCGCCGGCCGGACGAGGTCGTGGTCGCCCACCGACGCACCGCCGGTGGTGACGAGCAGATCGGCACGGACCGCGGCGAAGGCGTCGCGCAACGTGTCGAGGTCGTCGGGCAGGATGCCCATGTCGATCAGCTCGATCGGCAGGTCGGCCAGCATCGCCGCCAGCATCGCCCGGTTCGATTCGGGCAATGCCGCCGCGTCGTGCGGCCCGCCCGGTTCGACCAGCTCGTCGCCGGTGGCACAGATCGCGACGCGGACCCGGCCGGCGACGGGCAAAGTGGCGATGCCGCCGGTCGCCGCCACCGCGATGCGCGCCGGCGTCAGCCGCTCGCCGCGCGCGATCAGCCGGTCGCCGGCGGTGAAATCCAGCCCCCGCCGCCGCGTGTTGCGACCGCGCGTCGGCGGCCCCTCGCCGGTCAGGCGGATCGTGCTGCCGGCGCTCGCCACCTCCTCCTGGATCATGACGGTATCGGCGCCGGCCGGCATCGCCGCGCCGGTAAAGATCCGCACCGTCTCGCCCGTGCCGACCGTGCCGGCGAACGGTCGCCCGGCAGCGCTTTCGCCGATCAGTGTCCATGGGCCGGGCAGGTCGGCGAAGCGGATCGCATAGCCGTCCATCGCCGACAGGTCGCTTGCCGGCTGCGTGCGGCGGGCGTGGACGTCGGCGCCGGCCCAGCGACCGTGCGCCTCGGCCAGCGGCACGTCCTCCACTGCGACCGGGGTCGCCAGCGCGAACAGGCGCGCCTGCGCCTCGGCGATCGGAAGCAGCATCAGGCGCGCCAGTGGCCGGATTTACCCCCGGCCTTTTCCAGCAGGCGGATACCGTCGATCGTCATGCCGCGATCCATCGCCTTGGCCATGTCGTAGATCGTCAGCAGCGCCACCGACACCGCGGTCAGCGCCTCCATCTCCACCCCGGTCTTGCCGTCGGTGGCGGTCAGTGCGGTCGCGGTGATGCCGGCATCGTCCAGCACCAGGTCGAGCGTGACGCGGGTCAGCGGCAGCGGGTGGCAGAGCGGGATGAGGTCGGCAGTCCTCTTTGCCGCCATGATGCCCGCGATCCGCGCCACGGCCAGTACGTCGCCCTTCTTGGCGCTGCCTGCGCGGATTGCCGCCAGCGCATCGGCGGCGATCGTGATGCGGCCGGTGGCGACGGCACGGCGGCTCGTCACCGCCTTGTCGCCGACGTCGACCATGTGCGCCGCGCCGTCCGCATCGATGTGGGTGAGGCCGCTCATGCCGCGGGGGCGGGCCCGATCAGCGCCCGCGTCGCCGCCTCGACGTCCGGTTGCCGCATCAGCGCCTCGCCGATCAGGAAGCATCTGACGCCATGCGCGGCCATCGCGTCCAGGTCGGCACGCGTCTCCAGCCCGCTCTCGGCGACGAAGGTGCAGCCCTTGGGCGCCTTGCCGACCAGTTCGTAGGTGCGGGCGAAATCGACGCTGAAATCGCGCAGGTCGCGGTTGTTGACGCCGATCAGCCGCGACTTGAGCTTCAGCGCGCGCTCCAGTTCGTGCGCGTCATGCACCTCGACCAGCACGTCCATGCCGCAATCCATCGCCGACGCCTCGATCTCGGCCATCTGATTGTCGTCCAGCGCGGCGACGATGATGAGGATCGCATCCGCCCCGATCGACCGGCTTTCGGTCGCCTGCCAGGGGTCGACCATGAAATCCTTGCGGATCACGGGCAGGTCGCACGCCGCCCGCGCCGCGATCAGATAGTCGTCATGGCCCTGGAACCATTGCTCGTCGGTCAGCACCGACAGGCAGGCCGCACCGCCCGCCTGATAGGCGCGGGCATGGGCGGGCGGATCGAAATCCGCGCGGATCAGCCCTTTGGAGGGGCTTGCCTTCTTGATCTCGGCGATCAACGCGTGGCCAGGCTTGGCATCCAGCGCCGCGCGAAAGCCCCGCGGCTTCGTCACCGCGGCGATGCGCGCGTCGAGTTCGGCGAGGCTGGTCGTCGCCTTGCGCGCGGCGACCTCGGCCCGCTTGGTTTCGACGATACGGGACAGGACGTTCATCGGTAGGCGATCCATCGGTCGAGCAGGGCGGCCGCGGCACCGTCGTCCAGCACGGCGGCGGCGGCGCGCGCGCCGGTTGTGAGGTCGGGATGCCGGCCGGCGACGACCAGCGCGGCGGCGGCGTTGAGCAGCACCGCGTCGCGATAGGCGCCAGCCTCGCCGTCGAGCAGGCGGCGCAGCGCGGCGGCATTGTACGCAGGGTCGCCGCCCCGGATCGCGGCGAGCGGATGGCGGCGCAGGCCGGCATCCTCGGGCAGGATGCGGCGCGGCAGATCGGCGCTGCCGACATTGACCGCCAGGCTGGGGCCGGCGGTCGACAGCTCGTCCAGCCCTTCCTCGCCGGAGATCACCGCGGCACGTCCGGTGCCCAGCTGCTCCAGCGCCTCCGCATACAGCCCGGCGTAATCGGGGCGGGCGATCCCGATCAATTGTCGGCCGACCCGCGCCGGATTGGCAAGCGGCCCCATCAGGTTGAAGATCGTGCGCTTGCCGATGCGGCGGCGGATCGGCGTGATCCGCGCCATCACCGGATGGTGGTTGGCCGCGAACAGGAATGCGATGCCGAGGTCGGCGAGGCTGCCTTCCGCCGTCGCACCGGCGACGTCCATGTCGAGCCCGATCGCCTCCAGCGTGTCCGCCGCGCCCGCCTTCGAACTGGCGGCGCGATTGCCGTGCTTGGCGACCGGCACCCCGCATGCCGCGACGACCAACGCCACCGCGGTCGAGACGTTGAGCGTATGGTGGCCATCGCCGCCCGTCCCGCAGACGTCGATCGCGCCGGGGCGGGTGGCGATCGGGATCATCCGCTCGCGCAGCGCGCGCGCCGCCTCGGCGATCTCGATGCTGGTCTCGCCGCGATCGGACAGCGCGATCAGGAACGCGCCGATCGCTTCTTCGGACACGCGCGCATCGAGGATGTCGGCGAACGCCAGCGCCGCGCTCTCCCGCGACAGTGGCGTCGCGGGATCGGGCAGCAGCGTAGCGACGCTCACGCCCGTTCCGTCACGGCGATGCCGGCGATGCGCAGGAAGTTCGCCAGCATCGCATGGCCATGTTCGGTCGCGATGCTTTCGGGATGGAACTGGACGCCGTGGATCGGCAGGCTTTCGTGGCGAAAGCCCATGACATTGCCGTCCTCGGCGCGGGCGTTGACCACCAGCGGCGCAGGCACGTCGTTGACGATCAGGCTGTGATAGCGCGTCGCGGTGAACGGCGAGGGCAAGTCGCGGAACAGCCCGCTGCCATCGTGGATCACGGGCGATGTCTTGCCATGCATCAGCCCGCCGCGTTCCACCCGCCCGCCGAAATGCTGGCCGATCGCCTGATGCCCCAGGCACACGCCGAGCAGCGGCCGGCCGGCATCGGCGGCGGCGGCGACCAGGTCCAGGCTCACCCCCGCTTCGGTCGGGGTGCACGGACCGGGCGAGATCAGGAACGCCTGCGCCCCCGACGACAGCGCCTGCCCCGCCGAGATGGCATCGTTGCGCACCACCTCTACCTCGCTGCCCAACTCCATCAGGTAGTGGACGAGGTTCCAGGTAAAGCTGTCGTAATTGTCGACGACCAGGATCATGGCCTCGCCATAGCCGATGGCCGCCGCGGTGCAACGCCTGTTGCGCCGCCGACATCGCCACGCAACGGCAATCCTGTAGCAATGTCGATCGGCCTATGCCGTGTTGCGTCGCACCGGGAGCAACGGTGTCGTCCGCACGTTATGCCCCTGAAGGAGACGCCTGCCATGATCCGTCCGTTGCTTTTCGCCGCCCTGGTCGCGCTGCCCGCGCTCGCCGGCGCGCAGACCGCCCCGGCGGCCGCGGACGGTGCCGCCTCGGGCACCCCGCCGCAGCGCGTGCGCAGCGTCACGCTGGGGGTCGGCCAGAAATGTCCGCAGAGCAGCGATACCGAGATCGTCATCTGTTCGACGCTCGACCAGCCCTATCGCATTCCGAAGCAGTTCCGCGACAGCGGCCCGATCCCGGCGCAGAATCAGGCATGGGGCAACCGCGCCGCCACCGTCGATCAGGTCAGCCGCGTCGCCGGCGGGTTGCCCGACACCTGTTCCCCGGTCGGCAGCGGCGGCCAGAGCGGCTGTGCGCTCGCTACCAACAAGCAATGGGCAGCAGAGCGGCGTGCGCAACGCGATGCGGAATCGACCGTCCCCTAAGGCGTATAGGATGACGACCGGATCGCCGCATGCCGCCCTCCCGGTATGCGGTCCGGCCGTGTCATAATTCAAGCCGTGATATCAGCGAGTTAAGAGCGTCTTCGACCTGTTGATGGCATATGGCCGAGACGCCGAGTAAACGGGCTGTCCTACACACCTGAAAAGATAGATGTGAATCTGGCCGTCGCATTCGGCGCGTCCCCATCCATCACCGCTTATGCGCAGGGGAGGGGCAGGCCGAAGGTCCTGCCGGCTCCCAGATGGCGAAACGGCAAGCGAAGCGCTCTTTGACACCGCGAGTCAGGACGTTCCGATCGCCGCCCTGGGCGGCGGTCCGGTCCGGCTGACGAGCGTTCGATCCTCCAAGTCTGAACTGGCGCCGATCGCGAACGCGCGGCGCCCTTCTTCCCGCATCGTGCCCGCGGTACACTCTGATAGGGAAGAAAACCGCCGCCGCCCCGTGGACGTCGATCGCTGTGGACCCTGCACGGATCACCCATCATCGAACGGCAATCGCCGTCCTTCGACAAGCGTGACGTTCGTGACGTTCGGACCCGCGGCATCACCCGTGGGCGACCTACGGCACCCCGTCGACAAGCGCGACTTTCGTGACCTTCCGTATCGGCGCCAGCCCCGTGCCGCCGCCCCGCGGGGCTATTGCCCGAACCCGCCCTCGCTCGCCCGCGTCACCGCATCCCGCGCCGCGGCCAGGATCGCACCCGCCTTCGCCTCGCATTCGCGCTGCTCATAGGCCGCGACGCTGTCGGCGACGATGCCGGCCCCGGCCTGCGCATGGACGACGCCATCCTTCACCACCGCCGTCCGCAGCACGATGCACGAATCCATCGACCCGTCCGGCGAGAAATAGCCGACGCCGCCCGCATAGGCACCGCGCCGCTCCGGCTCCAGCTCGGCGATGATCTGGCACGCGCGCACCTTCGGCGCACCGCTGACCGTGCCGGCGGGGAAGCCTGCGAACAACGCGTCGATCGCGTCGGCAGACGGCGATAGCTCGCCCACGACATTCGATACGATGTGCATGACATGGCTGTACAATTCCACGCCATAGCTGGCCGTCACCCGCACCGATCCCGGCCGCGCCGAACGACCGACGTCGTTGCGCCCCAGGTCGAGCAGCATCAGGTGCTCGGCGCGCTCCTTGGGATCGGCGAGCAGGCTCTCGCGGTTCGCCTCGTCCTCGGCAGCGGTCTTGCCGCGGGGGCGGGTGCCGGCGATCGGCCGGATCGTCACCTGTCCGTCGCGCACCCGCACCAGGATCTCCGGACTCGATCCGATCAGCGCAAAGCCGGGCAGGTCGAGGTGGTAGAGGAAGGGCGACGGATTGATCCGGCGCAGGCTGCGGTACAGCTCGAACGGCGGCAGCGCGAACGGCGTCGAAAACCGCTGCGCCAGCACCACCTGAAAGATGTCGCCCGCCGCGATGTAATCCTGCGCCCGCCCGACCATCGTCGCATAATCGGCCGGCGCCACAGCGGGGGTATAGCGCAGCTCGGCCGCCTCCGCGCGGACCGGCGCCGGTAACGCCGTATGCGCCAGCCGCGCGGCGGTGGCGTCCAGCCGCTCCTCCGCCGCCGCGACCTGCGCCGCCGGATCGCGCGCCGGATCGGGCCAGACCGGTGCGACGAGGTAGAGCGTGTCGGCCAGCCGGTCGAACACGCAGATGACCGTGGGGCGCACGAACAGCATGTCCGGCAGCCCGAGTGGATCGGCCGCCGGCTGGTCCAGCCGCTCGACCAGTCCGATCGTCTCATAGCCGAAATAGCCGACCAGACAGGCGAGCGCGCGCGGCAGGGCGGCCGGCACGTCGGCGCGACATTCGGCGACCAGCGCCCGCAGCGCCGCCAGCGTCGGTTGCTCCGCCGGCACGAATGCATCGCGGTCCGTGGCCCAATGCCGGTTGATCTCGGCCCGGTCGCCGGATGCGCGAAAGACCAGGTCGGGCGCCAGGCCGATCAGGCTGTGCCGGCCGCGCGTCTCGCCGCCCTCGACCGATTCGAGCAGATAGTCGCCGCGTCCCGGCTCGATCAGCTTCAGCGCGGCGGCGACCGGCGTCTCGGTATCGGCAACCTGCCGCCGCCAGACGAACGCCGGGCGACCGGCGGCCAACGCGGCGACCGGCCCGCCGGCTGGTGCAGCGACCGGCCCGCCGGCTGGCGCCGCGATCGGATCATCCATCGCGGCGGTCACCTCAGTTGCCGTTGCCGGCCAGGTCGGCGCGCACCTTGGCCAGCGCGGCGGCGTCCGTCTTGACCCCGACGACGCCGCGGATCGCGCGGGCGAACTGCTCGGCATATTCGCGGCCGACCACCTGGGCGATGCCGCCGCGGGCGCCGTTGATCGCGGCCGGGGTGCCGGCGGCATTGCCCGGCACGATCGTGTCCAGCTTGACGATCAGCCAACCCGCATTGTTCGGCGCCTCCAGCAGCTTGGCGCTGCCCTTGGTCATGCTGAACATCAGTGCGAGCGGGGCCGGTACGTTACCCTGCTGCTGCGCCAGCTGGGCGCGCGTCGCACTGGCGGGCTGGACCGGGGGCAGCGCCCGGCCCGACGTCGCCAGCGCCTGTGCCAGCGGCATGCCCTTGTTCACCTTGGCAAGGATGTCGCTCGCCAGCTTGCGCGCGGCGGCGCGTGCACGATCGGCGGTGACGTCGGCGGCGACCTGCTGGCGTACCTGCGCCAGCGGGCGCGGCGCGGCGGCGATGACGCGGCCGATCGCGACGACGGCAAATCCGCCGTCGGTGCCGATCGGGACCAGCTGCGCCGGGTCACCCTCGGCCATCTGGAATGCGGCGGCGACCACCGGCACCACTGCCGGGTCCGGCTGGGTCGCCGGCGCGTCCGGGTTGACGCCGTTGGCGAGCAGCGCCGGCGTGGTCTGCGCCGACAGCTTCTGGTCGGCGATTGCCTCGTCGAAGGTCGCGTTCTTGGCCAGCGCATCGTCCAGCTTGTCGTGCACGTCCGACAGCGCCTGTTGCAGCTTCTGCTTGGACAGTTCGGCGACCAGCTCGGGCCGCGCCTGCTCCAGCGTCTTGCCGGCGACCTGCTCGACCGCATCGACGCGCGCGACGATCCAGCCGAGCGGCCCGCGCACCGGCCCGATCACGCCGCCGCGCTGCGCGGCAAAGGCGGCGTCGGCGACGGCCGGCGTGCTGGCGGCGGCATAGGCCTGCTTGGTGACGCCGGTCTGCACCGCGGGCTCCAGCCCGGCGGCACGTGCGGCATCGGCGATCGACGCGCCACCCTTCACCTTGGCGGCAAGCGCATTCGCCCCCGCCTGATCGGCGACCACGACCTGGGCGATCGTGCGCTTTTCGGCGGCGGCGAATCGGCTTGCCTGCTGCCTGTAGGCGGCGGCGATCTCCGCATCGGTCGGCGTCGCGCTGGCCTTCACCTGCGCGGGGCTGACCATCGCATAGCGGACGACGCGGCGTTCCGGCACGGTGTAGCGGGCGACGTTGCGGCGGTAGAATGCCTGCAGGTCGGCATCGGTCGGCGCCGCGCCGGCATCCACCGCCTTGGCGGGGATGAAGCCGACCAGGCCGTCCCGCTTTTCGAGCAGCAACGATGCATAGGGCAAAGCGACCTTCATCGGTACCTGCGTCGCGCCCTGCGTCGGCAGCATCAACTGCTGGGCGATGATGTCCCGGGCGATGTCGCTGCGGACCTGCGCGTCAGTCAGCTTCTGGTCGGCGAGCAGGCGCTGGTAATTGGCCGGATCGAACTGGCCGTTAGGACCGCGCAGGCCGGGGATGCTGGCGATGACGCCGTCGATCGACCGCTTGCTGACCACCATGCCCTGGTCATGGCCAAAGCCCTCCAGCGCCAGTCCGTTGATCGTACGATCCAGGATGGACTGCAGCCCGCCCTGCGCCAGCAGCTGTTCCATCGTCGCGGTCGGCTGCTGCTGGCGTGCCGCCTGCAACTCGGTCTGCACTCGGCTGCGCAGCTCCGCGGCACCTACCTTCTGGCCGCCGACCGTGGCGACGTTGCCGCCTGACAGCGCGGTCGAACCACCGCCCAGGCCGGTGATGTCACCGGCGGCAAAGGCGAGGGCGATGACGCCCAGCACGATGAAGGTGACGACGATACCGGCCTTGGAATTGATGATCCGGCGAAAGAAGCTGAGCATGAAAAGGCCGATCGTCCCTTGAACAATTGGGCTCGCTTTAGGGGGGCGGCGCCTTGCCATCAAGCACGGGCGCAGGCATTGCCTGTTTAACACGTAAAACAGGAGGTTGGATGACACGGCGCAAGCTGGTGGCGGGCAATTGGAAGATGAACGGCTCACGGGCCGGGCTCGCCGAACTCGACGGCATCGCCGCGGCGGCCGCATCGGCGCCCGGCGTGGATGTCGCCGTGGCCGTACCCTTCACCCTGATCGCGCCCGCCGCCACGCGCGTGCCGGCGTTGCAGATCGGTGCCGAGGACGTGCACGAGGCGGATAGCGGCGCGCATACCGGCTGCGTCTCAGCGGCGATGGTGGCGGAGGCGGGCGCCCGGTTCGCGATCGTCGGCCATAGCGAACGACGCGCGGACCAGGGCGAAACCAGCCATGATGCCTGGGCAAAGGCGGCGGCGGCCCGGCGGCAGGGGCTCCACGTCATCTCCTGCTGCGGCGAGACGGAGGCGGAGCGCGACGCCGACCGCGCCGAGCGCGTGGTGCAGGCGCAGATCGAGAAATCCGTACCCGACAATGCCGACGGCAGCTGGTTCACGCTCGCCTACGAACCGCGCTGGGCGATCGGCACCGGCCGCACCCCGACGCTGGAACAGATCGCGGCCATCCACTCGATCGCACGCGCCAAGCTGCGCATGCTGATCGGCGACGCGGCCGACGGCGTTCGCATCCTCTATGGCGGATCGGTGACCGGCGACAATGCCGAGACGATCCTCGCGTGCGAGAACGTCGATGGTGCCCTGGTCGGCGGCGCCAGCATCACCGCGGCCAAGTTCGTGCCGATCATCGAGGCTGCCGCCCGGCTGTAGGGGGCATCGCGGCCGGGGGCAGGGCGCGGACCCGGGGTCGGTCAGCGTTGCGAAAGGCGGGGTGCGGCATCATCTTGCGCATGGTGATCGCTCCCACCCCTCTACGCGACCGGCTCGGTGCGGCGACTCTGACGGCGGTGATCGTCGCGGCGCTCGGCTACGCGCTGCTGCTCGGTCTGGCGTTCCACGGTGTAACCGGCCCGGCACAGCAGGCGCTGGCGACCTTCGACCTCTCTCCCGAACCGCCGCCGCCGGAGCGTGTCGTGCCGCCGAAGCGCAAGATCAACCGGGCCAGCGGCAAGGCGTCACCGCCCAATCTGCGCTCGAAGGCGACAGAGGTCACCGCCCCCATCCCGATCATCCAGGTCGTGCCGCCGACCCCGATCGTCGTCGCGCCGCTTCCCAACATCGGTGTGCAGGCAACGTCCGGCGCATCCGACCGGGCGGGGCCCGGCACCGGTGCCGGCGGGATCGGCAACGGCAACGGGGCAGGGGGCGATGGCGATGGTGACGGCAGCGGCTGGGAACGCGTACCCCGGCTTATCAACGGCCGCATCAAGGGGTCGGACATTCCCGATGCGATCCTCGACGTCGGCTTCCGCGGCGTCGTCGGCATGCGCTACCGGGTGGAGACGGACGGCCGCGTCACCAATTGCATCGTCGCCCGCTCCAGCGGCAATGCGCTGATGGACCAGGCGACCTGCCGCGCCGTCGAAAAGCGCTTCCGCTACGAACCGTGGCGCGATGCCGCCGGTCGACCCGTCCGGTCGACGGTGTTGCGCGACCAGCAATGGGACATCGACCCGCCGACCATCGACCGGTGACGGTCAGTCCATCGACCGGTGACGGTCAGCCCATCGACCGGTGACGGTCAGCAGGGATACCGCTGCTTCAGGACGGCGTAGCACGCGCGCACGGCATAGGCGTCGCCGCCCTTCGGTCGGCCCGGCTTCGCGCTCGGTCGCCAGGCAAACACGTCCATGTGCGCCCAGGCAACGCCCTTGGGCACGAACCGGCGCAGGAACAGCGCCGCGGTGATCGCGCCGGCGAAACCGCCATCGGGCGCGTTGACCATGTCGGCGATGTCGGATGCCAGCATGTCGTCATAACCGTCCCACAGCGGCAGGCGCCACATCGGATCGTCCAGGGCGGTGCCGGCGGCCAGCAGGTCGTCCGCCAGCGCGTCGTCGTCGGTGAACAGCGGCGGCAGATCGGGGCCCAGCGCGACCCGCGCCGCGCCCGTCAGGGTGGCGAAGTCGAGGATCAGTTCGGGCTTGCCTTCCCCCGCTTTCGTCAGGGCATCGGCCAGGATCAGCCGCCCTTCCGCATCGGTATTGGTGTTCTCGACGGTCGGGCCCAGCCGGCTGCGCAACACGTCGCCGGGGCGGAAGGCGTTGCCGGCGATGGCGTTCTCGACCGCCGGGATCAACAGGTGCAGCCGTACCGGCAGCCGCGCCGCCATGACGAGGTCGGCGAGCGCCAGCGCATGCGCCGCACCGCCCATATCCTTCTTCATCAACCGCATTCCCGCCGCCGGCTTGATGTCGAGCCCCCCGGTATCGAAAACTACCCCCTTGCCGACAACCCCGATCCGGGGATGCGCCGGGTCGCCCCATTCGAGCTCGATCAACCGCGGCGCGCGTTCCTTGACCGCCGCCTGACCGACCGCGTGGATCAGTGGATAGCCGGTGGCGAGCGCATCGCCGTGAGTCACCGTGACGGTGGCGCCATGCTGCTGTGCCAGTTGCTCGGCGATCACCTCCAACTCCGCCGGGCCGAGGTCGCCGGCACCGGTATTGACGAGGTCGCGTACGAGCGCCGTGGCCCTCGCGATGCGAAGCGTTTCGTCGATGGCGGCCGCATCGGACGTCAGCAGAATGCGCGCCGCCGTATCATCTGCCTTGCGGTATCGGTCGAAGCGATACTGCCCCAGCAACCAGCCCAGCGCGGCGGGACCCAAGTCGCCGTTCACGCGATACGTTCCGCCGGGCAGCGCCGCGACGGCCCGCGCGAGCGTCCAGGGGCCGGGCGTTGCGGCGACGATTATCGCCTGCACATTGTCGTCGACGTACACCGCATGGCCGCCCGCCTTGCCGGTGAAGCGCTGGGCGGCGAGCGCCGAGCGCACGCGAGGGGGCTGGACCTTCAGCCACGCGTCGACGCCATCGGGTGTCACGAGATGGATCGGATGCGCAGGCTGGCCGCGGTCGGGCTGAAGCAGGGTTTCGGGCATGTCAGTTCGCCGGGCTCACGAGGAATTGTTCGTAGCGTTGCTGGCCGTCCGGCTCGGCGAAGGTGCCGATCGACAGCTTTCGCTTGGGGTAGGTGACGGTGTAGCGTCGCTGTACGAACCCGCCGCGCAAACGCCTGGGTCCGGCAAGTTCGAAGCCGGTCGGTTCGCCGAGCGCGGACAGGCTGGAGCGATAGTCGGCGAGCACCTGCGGCGAGAAGTAATAGGCGGCGTTGGCGGTCAACAGACTGCGATCGAGCGTGCCGTTGCGGAGCGAATCGAACATCGCCCGTGCCGCCCTGGTCTTAGTCGCCTCGGTCGCATCGGCGCCGGCCGGGAGGACGGCCTTTGCAAGACCTTCGGCGATCGCCTGAAAGGCATCGCCGAAATCGGCATTGGTCAATACGACGATCGCGGCCTTCTGTTCGGGGAAGACGATGTTCTCCGACAGGAAGCCAACGGCCTCGCCGCTATGTTCGATATACGGCTGGCCGGCCCGTTTGCCGATGCTGACGCCCAGCCCGTAGTTGGTCGTGCTGCCGTCGTTCAGCAGCACCGCCTTTTCCTGCGCTGCCCAATCGTCGGCGGGCAGCACACTGCGATCCAGCCTCGCGACGTCCCATTTTGCGAGATCGCCGGCGCTCATCGAGAGTTCGCCGGCCGCGAACAGCCAGCCTGCGGCAGGCGGCGGCGCGGCGCGAACCGGCCCTAGCGCGTTGCGATGATACCCCATCGGGAAGCGGCCGCCGACCGCCTTGTCCTGATCGATCGCGGTGATGCCGAGCGGCGCGAAGATGCGGCGTTGCAGGAAGGTCATCAGCGGTTCGCCCGCCGCTTTTTCCGCGATCAGGCCGGCGACGACATAGCCCGTGTTGGAATATTGCCATTGCGTGCCCGGCGCGAAATCGAGCGGCTTCTTTGCCCAGCGGTCGACGATCGCCTGCGGCGTGGTCGGCGTTTCCATCGCGGCGAAGCTGTAGTCCTGCGGCCAGTAATCCTGCAGGCCCGAGGTATGGCTGAGCAATTGCCGGATGGTGATGCGATCGCCACCGCTGACGCCCGGCAGCCATTTGGCGACGGTGTCGTCCATCGACAGCTTGCCGTCGTCCTCCAGCATAAGGAGCGCGGCGGCGGTGAACTGTTTCGAGATGGACGCAATCTGATAGGGCGCATCGGTCCGGGCGGGCGCGGTGTCCGATTGCCGGCCGTACGCCTTCACCAGCACGATCTTTCCGCCGCGGACGATCGCGATCTGTGCCGACGGTGTGCCGGTCGTGGCAAGTGCGTCGGTGACCACCTTGTCGACCGCCGTCCGTTCGACGGGTGACAGGGTCTGCGCGGCGACGGGAGCGGCGACGAGCGCGAGGGCGGCGGCGAGCGAATGGGAGACCATGATCGCTAGCTGCCACATCCGTACCGGGACGCAACAGTGAAATCCCCGTCATCCATCGACGCAAGCCGTTGGATCAGGCCGGTACCCCGTAAAGGTCGTGATCGTCGGCGTCCTCGATCTCCACCGCGACGATGTCGCCGACCGAGAGGTGGGCGGCATCGCGCAGGAAGACCTGGCCGTCGATCTCGGGCGCGTCGGCCTGGCTGCGGCCGGTGGCACCTTCCTCGCCAACCTCGTCGATGATGACGGGGAGGGTGCGGCCGACCTTTGCAGCGAGCTTCGCGGCGCTGATCGCGGCGGTCTTGGCCATGATCCGCTGGTAGCGTTCTTCCTTCACCTCTTCCGGAACATGGTCGGGCAGGTCGTTGGCGGCGGCGCCCTCGACGGGTTCGAAACGGAAGGCGCCGACCCGGTCCAGCTGCGCCTCGTCGAGCCAGTCGAGGAGATATTGGAAATCCGCCTCCGTCTCGCCAGGGAAGCCGACGACGAAGGTCGAGCGGATGGCGATGTCAGGGCAGATATCGCGCCACTGGTGGATCCGCTGCAGCACCTTGGCATCGTTGCCGGGGCGCTTCATCCGCTTCAGCACCGACGGGGCGGCATGCTGGAAAGGGATGTCGAGATAGGGGAGCACCAGTCCATCGGCCATCAACGGAATGACCTGATCGACGTGGGGATAAGGGTAGACGTAGTGGAGGCGGACCCAGCCGTTGACCGGCGCGACAACCTTGCCGAGTTCGCGGGCGAGGTCGGTCATGTGCGGCACGACCTCCTGCCCCTTCCACAGCCGCGGTTCCTTGCGGATATCGATGCCGTAGGCGGACGTATCCTGGCTGATGACGAGCAGTTCGCGGGTGCCGGCGGCGACCAGCTTTTCCGCTTCGCGCAGGATCGCGTCGGGGCGGCGGCTGACGAGGTCACCGCGCAGCGACGGGATGATGCAGAACGAGCAGCGGTGGTTGCAGCCCTCCGAAATCTTGAGATAGCTGTAGTGGCGCGGCGTCAGCTTGAGCCCGGCATCGGGGATCAGATCGATATACGGCGACAGGTTCGCCGGGGCGGCTTCATGCACGGCCTCGACCACCTGTTCGTATTGATGCGCGCCGGTGACGGCGAGCACCTGCGGGAAGCGGGCGCGAATGACCTCCGCCTCCTTGCCCATGCAGCCGGTGACGATGACGCGGCCGTTTTCCGCAATCGCTTCGCCGATCGCCTCGAGGCTTTCTTCCTTGGCGGAATCGAGAAAACCGCAGGTGTTGACCAGCACGACGTCGGCGCCGGCGTAATCGGCGGACATCTGATAGCCGTCGGCACGCAGCTGGGTCAGGATACGTTCGCTGTCGACCAGGTTCTTGGGACAGCCGAGCGAAACCATGCCGACGCGCGGCGGGGAGGGGAGACGAGTTGCCATGGAACGCGGGCACATAGTGCTTTTTCGTGCCGATCGCCAGACACTAGCATTTCGCGCCGGGATAGCGGGCGTTCGTCGCATCGGCGCGCCTAGCCGCTCGACAGGGTGACGGGCAGGCGCCACAGCGGCGGCGGGAGGGCGTGATGCTGGCAATTGGATTGATGTCCGGGACATCGCTGGACGGGATCGACGCCGCCCTGATCGAAACCGATGGCGAGAGGCAGGCGAAGCCGGTCGCGTTCCGCGGTGAGCCGTATTCCGATACGGCCCGGTCGCAACTGGCGGCGGCGACCGCGCTGGCGTTGACGTTCGACCGGCCGCGGGCCAGCCCCGATCTGGTCGCGGCGGGTGAGCTGATCGACCGGACGCATGCCTTTGCGGTGCACAAGCTGCTGCGCGAGGCGGGGGTCGCGGCGGCGGATGTCGCGGCGATCGGCTATCATGGGCAGACGGTGGCGCATCGGCCGGACCGCGGCTGGACATGGCAGATCGGCGATGGTGCGGTGCTGGCGAAGGCGACCGGCATCACGGTCGTCAGCGATTTTCGCAGCGCCGATGTCGCGGCGGGCGGACAGGGTGCGCCGCTGCTGCCGGTCTATCACGGCGCGCTGGCGGCGGGACTGGACCTGCCGGTGGCGGTGCTGAACCTGGGCGGGGTGGCGAACATCACCTTCATCGGTGCGGACGGTGGGCTGATCGCGTTCGATACCGGTCCAGCCAACGGACTGATCGACAGCTGGATCGAGGCAGAGACGGGCGCGCGCTATGACGAGGGCGGTGCGCTCGCCGCGGCGGGTCGCGTCGACCAGGCGGTGCTGACCGGCATGCTGGATCACGCATTCTTTGACCTTGCGCCACCGAAGAGCCTCGATCGCAACGACTTCACGATCCAGCCGGCGCGCGGACTGGCCGCCGCCGACGGAGCGGCGACGCTGACCGCCTTTACGGCGGCGAGCGTCAACGAGGCGATCGACCGGCTGCCGGCGCGGCCGAGGCGGCTGATCGTTGCCGGTGGCGGTCGGCACAATCCGACGATGCTGCGAATGATCGCCGAGCGGACCGGGCTGGTGCCGGAGCCGAGCGATGCCCTGGGGTGGAACGGCGATGCGATGGAGGCGGAGGGTTTCGCCTATATGGCGGCGCGGACGCTGAAAGGGCTGCCGATCAGCTTTCCGGGCACGACCGGCGTCGCGGCGGCGATGACGGGCGGGGTGGTGAGCCAGCCGTAAAGCGGGACACGTTGAACACCATGGGCATTCGTACGGAAATGTAGGGGAGCGATCGTTTCCATTCTGGCGATGATGCGAAAGAGCGGTCGAGTGGTAGGTCGTGTAGCCGGCCGGTGGAGCGTAGGACAGACCGGCTCATAATCGCCAACCGTCGCGGCGGGTTACGCGAGCGGGCGTCCAACAGCGACGGGTCTGCGCCGATGAGCGGCCGGGTTATCGGCCGATCCAAATCTTCGTCGTCGCCAAGAACGCCGGGTCGATGGTGGCGGGCGGCTGACGAGGTCGCCGCGGCACCTGTTGTGTGACCATGGGTCCCGGCGTTCGCCGGGATGACGGCGGGCGGTGAGGCGATCAGCGTGCCGGGACGCTGACCGGCTTCGGGCAGCCGTCGATTTCGCGCAGCACCGTATAGATCGGCTTGGCCGGCGGCATCTCGCCGAGTTTGCGGATGCCGGGCGGCGGCACGTCGCCGACGTGGCGGGCGAGCGGGCGTTCGCATTTGGGATCGGCGGCCTTGCCGTGGACCGGCATGTTCGATCTCGGAATGGGGTTCGGTGCGGGATGCGGCTGGGCACCGGCGAGTGCGGGCAACAGGATGGTCGACAGGATCGGGTAAGGCATCGTCTTTCTCCCTATCGTTTGCGGGTCAGTTCCCGCATCGCATCGTCGAGGCCGGCGAGGGTCAGCGGGTACATGCGGTCGGTCATCAATTCGCGCAGGATCCGGATCGACTGGCTGTAGCCCCATTGCGCGTCCGGGACCGGATTGAGCCACACCGCGGCGGGATAGGTGTTGGTGAGACGCTGCATCCACACCGCGCCGGCTTCC
The DNA here is from genome assembly GCF_010450875.1 of Sphingomonas insulae. Classification (NCBI taxonomy): domain Bacteria; kingdom Pseudomonadati; phylum Pseudomonadota; class Alphaproteobacteria; order Sphingomonadales; family Sphingomonadaceae; genus Sphingomonas; species Sphingomonas insulae. The sequence continues at coordinate 2,753,707 of NZ_CP048422.1, read as the reverse complement.
TCGTTATGATGTTCGACCGAGCCGCCGGCATGGGTGATCTCATAGGGGCTCATCGATGCATCGCCGACGAACACCAGTTTGTAGTCGTGCCCGAATTTATGGAGCACGTCCCACAATGGCGTGCGTTCGGCGAAGCGGCGGGTGTTGTCCTTCCACACCCCTTCGTACGGGCAATTGTGGAAGTAGAAGAATTCGAGGTTCTTGAATTCTGCGGTGGCGGCGCTGAACAATTCCTCGCACAGCTTCACCCACGGGTCCATCGAGCCGCCGACATCGAGGAACAGCAATAGCTTTACCGCATTGCGGCGTTCGGGACGCATGCGGACGTCGAGCCAGCCCTGACGCGCGGTGCCGTCGATCGTCCCGTCGATATCGAGTTCGTCGGCGGCGCCCTCTCGCGCGAACCGGCGCAGGCGGCGGAGCGCCACCTTGATGTTGCGGGTGCCGAGTTCGCGCGTCGAATCGAGGTTCCTGAATTCGCGCTGGTCCCAGACCTTCAGCGCGCGACCGTGCCGGCTTTCGCCGCCGATACGCACGCCCTCGGGATTATAGCCGCCGTTGCCGAACGGGCTGGTGCCGCCGGTGCCGATCCATTTGTTGCCGCCCTGGTGACGCCCCTCCTGATCGGCGAGCCGCTGTTTCAGCGTCTCCATGATCTCGTCCCACGAGCCGAGCGACTTGATCCGCTCCATTTCCTCGGGCGTCAGGAATTTTTCGGCGACGGCCTGCAGCCAGTCGGCGGGAATGTCTTCGGCCTGCGTACCGTAGGTGGTGGCGATGCCGCGGAAGACCTTGGCGAAGACCTGGTCGAACCGGTCGAGCAGCCCCTCGTCCTTCACATAGGTGGCGCGAGCGAGATAATAGAAGGCTTCCGGCGTGGAATCGATCACCTGGGCATCCAGCGCCTCGAGAAGGACGAGATGTTCCTTGAGGCTGGCCGGGATGCCGGCGGCGCGAAGCTCGTCGAGGAAGTTCAGGAACATGCGATTCGCCCGCGGAAGTTGGCGAAGTTGACACTACGTCGCGGTCCGAGACGCCTTCCGCGTCCGACCGGGGGACGATGGACGGCAGGGGCGGGATGGAGCGATGCCATGATGCGCCGGACGCTACGCCGGTCGGGCCGTGTAGGACAGCCCGAAATGCACTCCGCTAGCGTCCGGCCCCCGGGACGTAGGCATCGATGAGGGCACCGACATAATCGGGATTGCGGCTGGTCAGTTGCGGCGAGGGGCGGCCGCCGTAGATGAACCCCTCGACCGGATAGATGCTGCCGCCCAGGCCCTCGACATCGCGATACCAGACCTTCACCTCGCTCCAGTCGTTGTCGTCGGAGACGTCGTAGAGCGTCACATCCTGTTCGGCATGGCCGCGTTCACCGTTCTGGCGCGACCAATTGGCATGGGTGAGCATCAGCACGCGCCGTTCGACGACGCGGCTGACCACGGCGACATGGCCGAGCGGCAGGCGGCTGGTCTTGGCGAACACGACGACCGAACCGATCCGCGGCGTGTGGCCGCGATCGTACTTGCCCTTGGCCTGGCCCCACCAAGTCCATGCATCGCCATAGATCTGGATGCCGGAGGCTTCGCGCGCAAAGGGCACGCACTGGCCGACGTAATCCAGCAGGCCGGCAGAAGCGGCAAGGGGAGCGGCAATCAGCGTTGCCGCCAATGTTGCAGCGGCCAACATGCCGCATCTGGGAAGAAAGCCCCGCATTCCTTGGTTTTACCGGGGGAGCGGTGACCAGCGGATTGGCAATTACGGTTAATCGGACATGAAAACGGCAATTTCTTGCCGGTCGTTTCGATTGCGGAACGGATGATTTGGTTCCCAGCAGGCTGGAAATTTTTTGGGCTGGGGATGGGAGCGGTGGCGCGCTTCGTTAAAGGCGTTGCGGAACGCCGGGGCTGGGGGAGCGGCTTCGGGTTAAGGTCGCGTGTCTGGATCCCCGCCTGCGCGGGGATGACGCAAACGCGGGGATGACGGCAACCGCGAAGATGACGGTAGAGGGGGTGCGGGGGGTGACCGTCCTTCAGGGCGCCGTCACGAGGTGCCGCGGCACGCGCGTGGTGTGGGGCGATCCGTCGGCTAGCGCCGCTCGCGCTTTGCCATGAAGGCGAGGCGTTCGAACAGCATGATGTCCTGTTCGTTCTTCAGCAGCGCACCGTGGAGCGGCGGGATCGCCTTCGTCGGGTCGCGGTTCTGGAGGATGTCGAGCGGCATGTCCTCGTGGAGGAGCAGCTTGAGCCAGTCGAGGAGTTCGCTGGTGCTCGGCTTCTTCTTGAGGCCGGGGACGTCGCGGACGTCGTAGAAGATGTCCATCGCCTTGCTGACCAGGATCTTCTGGATGCCGGGGAAGTGGACGTCGATGATCGCCTGCATCGTGTCGCGATCGGGGAATTTGATGTAGTGGAAGAAGCAGCGGCGCAGGAACGCGTCGGGCAGCTCCTTTTCGTTGTTGCTGGTGATGACGACGATCGGGCGTTCGACCGCGCGCACCGTCTCCTTCGTCTCGTAGACGTGGAACTCCATGCGATCGAGTTCCTGCAACAAATCGTTGGGGAATTCGATGTCGGCCTTGTCGATCTCGTCGATCAGCAGCACGGGCGGCCTCGGCCGCGTGAACGCCTCCCACAATTTCCCGCGGCGGATGTAGTTGGCGATGTCGTGCACGCGCTCGTCGCCGAGCTGGCCGTCGCGCAGGCGGGCGACGGCGTCATATTCGTAAAGGCCCTGTTGCGCCTTGGTCGTCGATTTGACGTTCCATTCGATCAGCTCGGCACCGGTCGCCTTGGCGATCTCATAGGCTAGCACGGTCTTGCCGGTGCCGGGTTCGCCCTTGACCAGCAGCGGGCGGCGCAGCGTGACCGCGGCGTTGACCGCGACCTTCAGATCGTCGGTGGCGACATAGCTTTGCGTGCCTTCGAAGCGCTTCATGGCCGTTCCCGAATTGAATGTCGGGTACGTCGTTGGCCGATTGCCCGCGCCGGCGCAAGGTGCGGGTTGGGACGCGGGTGGGGTCAGGCCCCGCGGGCGCTGGCGCGTGCCTCGAGCAGGTCCCACAAGGCGCGATGCTGGGCGAGCAGCTGCTGCGCGCCGAAGCGGACGGCGCGTTCGGTGGCGGGCGTGCCGCCGAGCATGGTGACGCTGGATGCGGTTTCGGCGAGCGGCGGGAAGCTCGCCGGCACCGCCTCGACCCCGAAGCGGGTGGCGGCGTGGTCGAGCAGCAGGCGGATCGTCGCCCAATCCTGCACCAGCGCGGCGACCGCACCGGTGGCGCAGCCGCGCCGTTCCGATGTCGCCAGCATCTCGATCGCATGGTGGCTGGTGATGAGCGCGGCTTCGGTTTCCGCCTGACCCGGCGTCGAGGGCAGGGGGCCGGCGGCGGCGGCGAGTTGCGCGATATAGCTGCGTTCGGCGACGAAGGCGTCCGCGACCGCGCTCAGCCAGTCGCAGGCGTCGGGCTGCACGCAATGGGTGCGCGCCTCCGCGGCGAGGCCGGGATGGTCGCCGTGGACGGCGCACAGCGCGTGGATGGCATCCGACAGGTCGCGCGGCGGCGCGTCGGCCGAGATCAGGAAGGCGAGATGCGGGTGCGTTGCGCTGCCGTCGGCGGCGCCCAGCTGGGTAACGAGGTCCCAGGCGCCCGTGTGCCAGCCGATATGTGCCGTATCCAACATGTTACCCCGAAACCAGACGCGCGCCGCCTCGCCTATCCGGAGCGGCGCCGTCCTTGTCCTCCCACGACCTATACCGAACCGCGTAAAAACGCGGTTTATGGCGCGTTAACCCCCGCGCAATGCACCTTTACGTCGCCGGAACGTGGCCTAAGAACGACGGCACGATGAATGGAGCAAGGTAATGCGGAGATGGATCTTAGGCGTGGCGCTGGCGTCGGCGGGGAATCTGGCGATGGCCGGTGAGGCGATCGGCCAGCAGGCCGCGACGACGGCGGCCACCGCGACCGGCGACCTGACGCTGGCGCGGGTGTTCGGCAGCCCCGACCTGTCGGGATCGCAGCCGCGCGGCGTCAGGCTGTCGCCGGACGGCACGCTGCTGACCTTCCTGCGCGCGCGGGCCGATGAGAAGGAGCGCACCGACCTGTGGGCGCGCGACACGCGGACGGGCGCGGAGCGGATGCTGGTCGACAGCAAGAAGGTCGGCAGCGGCGCCGAGCTGACCGAGGCGGAGAAGATGCAGCGCGAGCGCGCGCGGATCAGCGGGTCGAAGGGCATCGTCGCCTATGACTTCGCGCCGGACGGCCGGTCGATCCTGGTGCCGCTGGACGGCGACCTGTATCTGGCGACGCTGGATGGCAAGGTGCGGCGGCTGACCGCGACGCCTGGCGGCGAGCTCAACCCCGTGGTGTCGCCGAAGGGCGGCTACGTCAGCTTCGTGCGCGACCAGAACCTGTATGCGCACCCGCTTGCCGGCGGTGAGGCGCGCGCGGTGACGCAGGGTGGCGGCGGCACGATCCACTTCGGCGAGGCGGAATTCGTCGCGCAGGAGGAAATGGATCGCCGCACCGGCTATTGGTGGTCGCCGGACGAACGGTACATTGCGGTGGAGAAGTTCGACGAGGCGCCGGTCCGCGTCTTCACGCGCGCGTCGATCGGCGCGGCGGGGACCAAGACGTACGAACAGCGCTATCCCGCCGCCGGTACGCCCAACGTACTTGTGGAGCTGTATGTGATGCGGCCCGACGGGTCGGGGCAGGTGAAGGTCGATCTGGGATCGAACCCCGACATCTATCTGGCGCGGGTCGATTGGACACCCGATGGCAAGACGCTGCTGGTGCAGCGGCAGAGCCGCGACCAGAAGACGCTCGACATGCTGCGCGTCGACCCCGAAACGGGGAAGGCGAGCGTGCTGTTCACCGAGCGATCGGGCGCGCGCAGCTGGCTAAACCTCAGCGACGATTACAAGCCGATGAAGGACGGCAGCCTGATCTGGCGGTCGGAGCGGGACGGTTATGGCCACCTGTATCGCTGGACGCCGGACGGCAAGTGGACGCAGCTGACCAAGGGCGCCTGGGTGGTTACCGGTCTGGTCGGCGTCGACGAGGGCGCCGCGGGATCGGGCGGCGGGCGGCTGTATTTCACCGGCACCAAGGACGACGTGCTCGAACAGCATGTCTATGCCGTCGATATCGCGCGGCCGAACGTCATCACGCGGCTGACCGAGCTTGGCTGGACCAATAGCGCGACGATGGATGCCGCGGCGACCCGCTTCATCGTGACGCGCTCGAACCCGAAGCAGCCGGCACAGGTGTACATGGCCGACACGAGCGGCAAGCGGATCGCGTGGATCAACGAGAATGCGATCCGGCCGGGGCATCCCTATTACCCGTATCTCGCCAGCCATCAGCCGACCAAGTTCGGGACGATCAAGGCCAAGGACGGCACGACCCTGTACTGGGAGATGATCACGCCGCCGCTGGTCGCGGGCAAGACCTATCCCGTCTTCTTCGAACATTACGGCGGGCCCGGCACCGGTCAGCAGGTGACGCATGGCTGGCAGGGCGCGTTGCCGCAGTTCCTGGTCGATCAGGGCTACATCTATTTCAAGATCGACAATCGCGGGTCGTACAATCGCGGCAAGGCGTTCGAGGACCAGATCTATCACGCGATGGGCACGGTCGAGGTGGAGGACCAGCTGTCGGGCGCCGAGTATCTGAAGACGCTGCCGTTCGTCGACGCAACGAAAATCGCGACCTATGGCTGGTCGTATGGCGGCTATATGTCGCTCAAGATGCTGGAGAAGACGCCGGGCGTCTATGCGGCCGCGGTGTCGGGTGCGCCGGTGACGGACTGGCAGCTGTACGACACGCATTATACCGAACGGTATCTGGGCGATCCGGCGAAGGACCCCAAGAGCTATGCCACGTCGGCGGCGGTCGAGGATGCAGCGAAGATCAAAGATCCGCTGCTGCTGATCCACGGCATGGCGGACGACAACGTGTTCCTCGACAATTCGACCAAGGTCGCGGCGCGGATGCAGGCGACCGCGACGCCGTTCGAGATGATGTTCTACCCCGGCTATACCCACCGCGTCGGCGGACCGGTGGCGCCGCACCTGTGGGGCACGATCCTGGAGTTCCTGGATCGCACCGTGAAGAACAAGCCGGCACAGTAATTCCCCCGATCGTCATTGCGGGCGCAGCGCAGCAATCCGGAGCCGTACAGCGGCGCCCTGGATCGCCGCGCCTGCCTCGCAATGACGACGTGGCGACGTGATTTCGTCATCGTCGCGAACTAAGGGCGCGCGATGCGCTTTCTGACCCTGTTCCACCTCTGGCCGTTCCTCGACACGCTGGTCAGCTACGTCACCGCCTTTGTCCTCGGCACCGCGATCGGGGCGGAGCGGCAATATCGCCAGCGTACCGCGGGTCTGCGGACCAACGCGCTGGTCGCGATCGGTGCGGCGGCGTTCGTGGACCTCGGCCAGCGGCTGGGCGGTGACGTCGAATCGATCCGTATCATCGCTTACGTGGTGTCGGGGATCGGCTTCCTCGGCGCCGGCGTCATCATGAAGGAGGGGATGAACGTCCGCGGTCTCAACACCGCGGCGACGCTCTGGTGCTCCGCGGCGGTGGGGTCGATCGCGGGGTCGGACATGGTGGCCGAAGCGGTGCTGCTGACGATCGTCGTGCTGGTCGCCAACACCGCGCTGAGGCCGCTGGTCGATGCGATCAACCGCATCCCCTTTGCCGGCAGCACGGTGGAAGCGACCTATAGCGTCACCATTACCGTGCCGACGCCCGCTGCCGGACCGATGGGCGACCTGCTCGTCGGGCATCTGGAGGCGGCGCAGCTGCCGGTCGCCGATCTCAACACGCAGAAGCGCGGCGAGGATCATGTCGCGCTGGTCGCGACGCTGGTCGGCACCAACGTGCCCGACACCGAACTCGACGCGCTGGTCGCGCACCTCGGCCGCGTCCACGGGATCGATCATGCGACCTGGCAGGTCAGCACGCACGATTAGGAAAGCCGATGGACCTGACGGCGCAACCGTATTAGTCGGCGCGGCGTACGAATGGAGACTGTGATGGGTTATCGGGTGGTGGTCGCGGGCGCGACGGGCAATGTCGGGCGCGAGATGGTCAACATCCTCGCCGAGCGCGAATTCCCCGCGGACGAGATCGCGGTGCTGGCGTCGAGCCGGAGCCAGGGCGAGACGATCGAATATGGCGACACCGGCAAGATGCTGAAGGTGCAGAACATCGAGCATTTCGATCCTTCGGGGTGGGACATGGCGCTGTTCGCGATCGGCAGCGAGGCGACCAAGGTCTATGCTCCCAAGTTCGCCGCAGCGGGCTGTACGGTGATCGACAATTCGTCGCTGTACCGGATGGACCCCGACGTGCCGCTGATCGTGCCGGAAGTGAATGCCGCGGCGATCGACGGCTACAAGGCCCGCAACATCATCGCCAATCCGAATTGTTCGACCGCGCAGATGGTGGTGGCGCTGAAGCCGCTCCACGACGTGGCCCGGATCAGGCGCGTGGTGGTGTCGACCTATCAATCCGTGTCCGGTGCGGGCAAGGTCGGCATGGACGAACTGTTCGAGCAGAGCCGCAACATATTCGTCGGCGATCCCGCCGAGGCCAAGAAGTTCACCAAGCAGATCGCGTTCAACGTGATCCCGCACATCGACAGCTTCCTGGACGACGGATCGACCAAGGAGGAATGGAAGATGGTGGTCGAGACCAAGAAGATCCTCGATCCCAAGATCAAGGTGACGGCGACCTGCGTGCGCGTGCCGGTGTTCGTCGGCCATTCGGAATCGATCAACATCGAATTCGAGGACGAGATTTCGGCCGAGGACGCCAAGCGCATCCTGCGCGAGGCGCCGGGGATCATGCTGATCGATAAGCACGAGGACGGCGGCTACATCACCCCGATCGAGGCCGCCGGCGACGATGCGACCTATATCAGCCGCGTCCGCGAGGACCCGACCGTGGAGAACGGCCTGAACATCTGGTGCGTCAGCGACAACCTTCGCAAGGGCGCCGCGCTCAACGCGGTGCAGATCGCGGAGCTGCTCGGCCGACGGCACCTGAAGAAGGACGGCTGAGCCGTCAGCCCGGGCGGCGGAGCGTGCGCGGCCCGGGCCTGTCCGCCGGCGTGACGTCCGCGGATCGCGCCGCGGTCTGCCGGGCGGCCGTCGGTGCGCTCGCCCGCGGCGGTGGCAGGTCGCAGACCATCTGCACGGGATTGTGGTCGCTGCAATCCACCGCCTTCACGCTCGGTTGGCCCGCGCGGAAATCGACCGCAGGGTTGCGCGGCGTCAGCACGACGAAATAGTCCAGTTCCCGCTTGTCCTTGCCGGCCCCGCCCTGCGTCTTTTGGCCGGTCCGCCAGATCGCCGCGGCGAAGGGCCAAAGCGTCGCGGTCCGCGTGATCGCCTGCGCAGCGAGGCTGGCCTGGAGCGAATCGGGTTCGATGTTGAAATCCGCCCCGATCACGATCAGCCGACATTTCGCATAATCGGGGTTCGTATTGAGCAGGGCGACGAGCGCGATGGTATCCGCTGCGGTGTCGTTGGCGGTCGTGTGCATGGAGATCAGCAGCGTGTCGCCGAGCATTGCGGCGGCGCAGGTGCGACCGGCCACGCCGCCGGTGACGAACGCTGCCTTGTCCTTCGTCACCAGCATGACCGGCGTCGCCGGCACAGGAACGAGCAACTGGCAGGTGCATCGTCCGGCAAATGAGCCGACCTGGTCTCCGGTGAAGGAGGAATAGCCGGCAAGCGCGACCGGCTCGGCTCCCGCCTCTTGCAGGAACAGGATGTTGGTCTTGGCCGGCATCGGCAGACCTTTGAGGATGTCCTGCTTCTCCTGGCGCTTCAGGCTGCCCTGCGAATTCCAAGTCGTCAGGCAATAGGCGCAGTTATTGATCGGGACGGTCGAGGCCATGCGTCATCTCCTGCTGCGATGCAGGGATCAGGACACAGGGCGCCGCGAACCGGTAGGCCAACCGCCTCCGAAACGGATCGAGGGTCAGACGCGGCGGTGCTTGCCGCCGTAATGCTGGCCGACATAGGTGCCGATCCGCGCCATTTCGCGGGCAGCGGCCTGGGTCGCTTCGGCGCAGCAGGGAAGGGGGTCGCGCTCCGCCTGGGCGGCGCGCATCGCGACCCGATCGGTCAATTCCTCGATATCGGCGCGGCTGAGCACGTTCTTCTCACGCAGCAGGCACAACAGACTCTGGAGGATCACCAGGCTTTCGTCGCCGGTTTTGCCATACAGACCTTCGGTCATCGTCGCTCTCCTTATATTTTGAAGAGAGAGTATGCCTTTTTTCCTCGGTTGGGAAGAGTGTGGCGAACGATGTCGCAAGGGCAAGTCCGCTACGGCGTGGTCGGTGGAGCGTGGCGGGACGCGGCCGGGGCGGGCACGCTGGCGCAGGCGGCCGGCACGAATGCCTCGGATCTGCGGTATGGCTGGCGCACGGCCGGGCGCGGGGCATGGCGGCGGGTGGGCGGTCGCGCTTCGACACGTCATGCCGTTCCGCCCGATCGTGCAGGCCGCCATGACGCGCGGGCGCTTGTGAAGGGTGGACATGCGCGGCCTTCGGACCCAATCGACGGTGACGACCTAACGCACCGCCAGCACATGGAACGAGACCCTTGGCCCATCTCCCGACCGACACGGATTATTTCACCAGCTTCGATGGCACCCGCATTGCCTGGCGCGAACTGGGCGCGGGGCGGCCGGTGGTGTTGATCCACGGCTATTTTTCCACGGCGGAGGTCAACTGGATCAAATACGGCCATGCCGCGGCGATCGCCGCGCGCGGGTTCAGGGTCATCATGCCCGACCTGCGCGGCCATGGAGCGAGCGATCGGCCGCACGATATCGCCGCCTATCCGCCCGATGCGCTGATGCGCGACGGCATGGCGCTGATCGCGCACCTCGGCCTGACCGACTACGACCTGGGCGGCTATTCGCTGGGCGGGCGGACGACGATGCGGATGCTGGTGAACGGCGCGACCCCCCGCCGGGCGATGCTGTCGGGTATGGGGCTGACCGGTATCTTGCAGACGTCCGGCCGGGGCGAGTATTTCCGCAACATCCTGACCAACCTCGGCAGCTTCGAGCGTGGCACCAACGAATGGATGACCGAGGCCTTTCTGAAGACGACGAAGGGCGATCCCGTCGCGCTGCTGAACGTGCTGGCGACGTTCGTCGACACGCCGCGGTCCGCGCTGGCGAACATCGACGTGCCGGTCGCGGTCATCACCGGGGCGGAGGATGACGACAACGGATCGGGCGCGGCGCTGGCCGATGCGCTGCCGAACGCCGTGTTCCGCGAGATACCGGGCGGGCATATGAGCGCGGTGGCGAAACCCGAGCTGGGGCAGGCGATCGCCGATTTCCTGAGTTCCTGACGCCTGCGTTCCGGACGATTGCCGCACGGCCGCTTGACCGGCGGGGGGTGAGGCGCGCATCCTGACGGCAACACGATGTTTGTCAGGGGTTTTTCGTCCATGCGTCTCGTTTCCACCGCCGCGCTCGCCGTGGCGCTCTTCGCCGCGCCCGTTGCCGCCCAGACCGCAGCAGCACCCGCCGCCAAGCCGACCGCCGCCGAAGCCGACGCCTATGTCGCCGGCGTCGAGAAGGAGGCGGCGGACCTGTCCGTCCCCGCCAACCAGACGGCCTGGGTCAATGCGACCTACATCACCGACGATACCGATGCGCTGGCCGCCAAGTCCGGCGCGGAACTGACCGAGAAGGCGGTGCAGTGGGCGAAGGGTGCAGCGCGGTTCAACGGGGTCGCCGGCGTGTCGGGCGATACCCGGCGCAAGCTGGACCTGCTGAAGAACGGCGTCGGCCTGCCCGCACCGACCACGCCGGGCGCGGCGACGGAACTGGCGACGCTGACCACGCGGATGTCGTCGTCCTATGGCAAGGGCAAGGGAACGCTGGACGGCAAGCCGATCAACGGATCGGATATCGAGGCGGCGATGGGGACGACGCGCGATCCCGCCAAGCTGCAGGAGATGTGGGTCAGCTGGAACGACAACGTCGGCGCGCCGATGCGCAAGGACTATACGCGCATGACCGCCATTTCGAACGCGGGCGCGAAGGAGCTGGGCTTTGGCGACGTCGGCGCGATGTGGCGTTCGGGCTACGACATGAGCCCGCAGCAGTTCGAGGCGCTGACCGACCAGATCTGGAAAGAGGTCGAGCCGCTGTACATGGCGCTGCACACCTATGTACGGTGGAAGCTGAACGAGAAATACGGCGATGCGGTGCAGGCGAAGACCGGCCCGATCCGCAGCGACCTGCTCGGCAACATGTGGGCGCAGGAATGGGGCAATATCTACGATATCGTCGCGCCCAAGGGGGCCGGTGACGTCGGCTACGATACCGGCGAGCTGCTGAAGGCCAAGGGGTACGACCCTGTGAAGATGGTCCGCCAGGGCGAGGCGTTCTATTCATCGCTGGGCTTCGCGCCGCTGCCCGAGACGTTCTGGCAGCGTTCGCAGATCGTCAAGCCGGCGGACCGCGAGGTGATCTGCCACGCATCGGCATGGGATATCGACAATGCCGACGACATCCGCATCAAGATGTGCACCAAGGTGAACGGCGACGATTTCGTCACCATCCATCACGAGCTTGGCCACAATTACTATCAGCGCGCGTACAAGAACCAGCTGTTCCTGTACAAGAACGGCGCCAACGACGGATTCCACGAGGCGATCGGCGATACCGTCGCGCTGTCGATCACGCCGGATTATCTGGTGAAGATCGGGCTGCTCGCGCCGGCGCAGGTGCCGGCCCCCGACAAGGACATCGGGCTGCTGCTGCGCCAGGCGATGGACAAGGTGGCGTTCCTGCCGTTCGGCCTGCTGGTCGACAAATGGCGGTGGGACGTGTTTTCGGGCAAGATCGGGACCGGCGACTATCAGAAGGGCTGGGACGCGTTGCGCCTGAAGTACCAGGGCATCAAGCCGCCGGTGGCGCGCGACGAGACCAAGTTCGACGCGGGCGCCAAGTATCACATTCCCGCGACGGTGCCGTACACGCGCTATTTCCTGGCGCGGGTGCTGCAGTTCCAGTTCTACAAGGCGGCGTGCGATCAGGCGGGCTGGAAGGGGCCGCTGCATCGCTGTTCGTTCTATGACAACAAGGCGGTAGGGCAGAAGCTCGACGCGATGCTGAGCATGGGCCAGTCGAAGCCGTGGCCGGATGCGTTGCAGGTGATGACCGGATCGCGGCAGATGTCGGGCAAGGCGCTGGTCGACTATTTCGCGCCGCTGAAGACGTGGCTGGACCAGCAGAACAAGGGCAAGCCGACCGGCTGGTGACGGCACGCCGTCCGTCCTGCCGGCAGCAGGCGTGAGCGCGATGCCGTCCGGGGGATACGACCGGTAGGACGCATGCCCCGAACCCCCTCCCCGGCGGGGAGAAGGACTGGCGGGATCAGATCTTGTCGGGGATCGTGTTTTCGTCGGCGATACCCGCCTGGAACGACTTGGACGCATCCTTGCCGTCCGGCGTGTGCGCTTTCTTGCCGCCGTCCTTGGGCGTGCTGCTGCGCAGCGTCAGCAGCGCCGCTGCGGCGGCGGCGCCGACCGCGGCGACACCGGCACCGACGGCGGCGATGCCCCATTTGCTGGTGCCGGCATCGGCCGCGCCCTTTTTCGGACCGGGCTTCTTGCCGGTGGTGGCGCGGGGCGTCGCACGCTTGGTGGAGCGGGGCTTTACCGCCTTGGCCGCCGATGCGACCGCGCCTTCGGCCTTCGCCGCCGCCGATTTGGCGCGACGCGTCGTCTTTGCCGCGACGTCGGTGACGGCCGATTCCACCGTCTCGACCACCGATGGTTCCGCCTTCGCGCGCGGCGTGCGGGGCTTGGCCGTGCTCGCCTTCGCCGGGGTGCTGCGCGTCGTGCTGGTCTTGCGCGGCGCGCGGCGACGCGGGGTGGCGGGCGTGTCGGTCTTCGGCGAATCGGTGGTGTCGTCGGCCATGGGCTGCACTCCCTGATGTAATTCGGACTGAATTGGTTCGGGAGCGTAACGCATTAGCCGCGGTTCGGCTCCGCGATCACCGGAATGGCGGTTCGTCGAAGGCGCGCAGCTTGCGGCTGTGCAGCTTCTCACCTTCCAGCCGCAGCTGTTCGCAGGTTTCGATACCGATCCGCATATGCTCGCTGATCGCGCGTTCGTAGAAGCGGTTGGCCTGTCCGGGCAGCTTCAGTTCGCCGTGGAGCGGCTTGTCGGAGACGCACAACAGCGTGCCATAGGGGACCCGGAAGCGATATCCCTGCGCGGCGATGGTCGCCGATTCCATGTCGATGCCGACCGCGCGCGACAGCGAAAAACGCAGCGCCGAGGCGGAATAGCGCAATTCCCAGTTGCGATCATCGGTGGTGACGATCGTGCCGGTGCGCAGGCGCCGCTTCAGTTCTTCGCCCGACTGGCCGCTGACGATCTCCGACGCGCGGGCGAGCGCCTGCTGCACCTCGGCGATCGCGGGGACTGGAATTTCGGGGGGCAGCACGTCATCGAGCACATGGTCGTCGCGCAGATAGGCGTGGGCGAGGACATAGTCGCCGATGCGCTGGCTGGGGCGCAGGCCGCCGCAATGGCCGATCATCAGCCACGCCTCGGGCCGCATGACCGCCAGGTGGTCGCAGATCGTCTTGGCATTGGACGGGCCGACGCCGATGTTGACCAGGGTGATGCCGGTGCGATCGTCCGCCATCAGGTGATAGGCGGGCATCTGGTGCCGACGCCACGCGCTGTCGTTGACCAGTTTGTCGACGTCGCCGGGATTGTCGATGACGATGTTGCCGGCGCCGGACAGCGCGGTGAAGCGGCTTTCCGGGCCGAGTTGCGATGCGCCCCAGCGGACGAATTCGTCGACGTAGCGGTGGTAGTTGGTGAACAGCACGAAGCGCTGCGTGTGTTCCGACGGCGTCCCCATATAGTGGCGCAGGCGGGCGAGGCTGAAGTCGGTGCGCAGCGCGTCGAACAGCGCGAGCGGGCGGCTGCCGCCGTCCGATATCCACAGGCCGTCGGCGATCTCGTCGCCGATGTGCGCCAGTTCGGTGGCCGGGAAATGGCGGGCGAGTTCGGTCGCCGACACGGTGTCGAGGCTGAGGGCGTGGCCGGGGTCGAGGACGTAGGGGAAGGGGATTTCCTGCCGTCCCGCGACCGCTTCGACCGTGACGTCGTAATCCTCGATCAGCAGGGTCAGCTGTTCGGTCAGATAGTCGGCGAACAGCGCCGGCTTGGTGACGCTGATCGTATAGTCGCCGGGCGAGACGAGGCGGCCGAACGAGCGCAGCGGCGCCGGACGATCGCCGACGCTGGCGTAGCGCAGGCGGATGACGGGATAGGCGAACGAGCCGTCGATGCGGCTTTGCGGCGAGGGCGGCGTGCCATCGGTGAGATAGGCGTTGAGCGCGGTCTGCAAGCGGTCGACCGAAGCACGATAGAGGCGGTCGAGGTCGGCGACGATCTGGGATGCGGTTGTCATTGCGGATTGTTACGCAATGGGCGTGACGGTGGCAAGACGGGGGGCGTCGGTGCCTATACCGCGAAGCGAAATGCTCCCCTCCCTGGAAGGGAGGGGTCGGGGGTGGGTTGGTGCATGGGGCACCGCTGATGCTTCCTCGCGGGCCCACCCACCCCCAGCCCCTCCCTTCCAGGGAGGGGAGAAGGCATGCATCGACCGTGCGCGGGCGATGGGAACGGGTTACAGCTCGCCGAGAAGGTATTCGGCGCTGCTGACCTTGAACTCGCCCGGCTCTTCGACGTGGAGCTGCTTCACGACGCCGTCCTCGACCAGCATCGTGTAGCGCTGGCTGCGCTTGCCCATGCCGAACTTGCTGCCGTCCATGGTCAGGCCGATCGCCTCGGCGAAATCGCCGTTGCCGTCCGCCAGCATGGTGATGCCGTCGGCATCGGAGGACTTGCCCCAGGCGGCCATGACGAAGGCGTCGTTGACCGAGGTGCAGGCGATCTCGTCGACGCCCTTCGCGTTCAGCTCTTCGCGCTTTTCCACGAAGCCGGGCAGATGCTTGGCCGAACAGGTCGGGGTGAAGGCGCCGGGAACGGCGAACAGCGCGACGGTGCGGCCGGCGAAGAACGAATCGGTGGCGACCTGGTCCGGGCCGTCGGGCGTGACCTTGACGAGGGTGGCGCTGGGCAGTTTGTCGCCGACGGTGATCGTCATCGCATGTATCTCCGCAAAAGGGGGGCAGGGCCGCCGGACGGCGGTGCGCCCCACAGGTCGGGCGGAATGGGACCAATTTCAAGCATGGCGCACGGCCGCGACGCGCTTATGTTCGTCGGCGATGCAAACGCCAGTCTACCTTTCCGGCCAGTTCCTGCTCGCGATGCCGGGCATGATCGATCCCCGCTTCGATCATGCGGTGATCGCGATGTGCGCCCATGACGAGGACGGCGCGCTGGGGATCGGCGTGGGGGCGACGATCGACGGACTGGGCCTGCACGACCTGCTCGACCAGTTCGAGATACCGCATGGCGTCGCCCCCGACGCGCCGGTGCATTTCGGCGGCCCGGTGGAGCCACGGCGCGGGTTCGTGGTGCATTCCGGCGATTGGGGCGGGCAGGACACGATCGACGTCGCCGGACGCTGGTCGCTGTCGAGCACGCTCGACGTGCTGCGCGCCATCGCCGAGGGCAGCGGGCCGACGCGGTGGCTCGTCGCGCTCGGCTATGCCGGATGGGGGGCGGGACAGCTGGACGGCGAGCTGTCGCGGCCGGGATGGTTCCATGTCGAGGGCGATGCGGGCCTGCTGTTCGATCACCCCGCCGCGGCGCGCTGGGCGAGCGCGTTCGGCAGCGCCGGGATCGATCCACGCCTGCTCGCGCCGACCACGGGCAATGCCTGACGACATATAAAGATATCTTTATATTTGATCCGGCGCGGCAGGGCGGGTAAGGGCGCGGCATCCATCTCTCTTCAGGAGCATGACACGTGGCTACTGCGCTCGCGCCAAATGCCAAAACTGGCGAACATACCGATTACGTCATCAAGGACATCGCGCTCGCCGACTTCGGTCGCGCCGAAATCCGCATCGCCGAGACCGAAATGCCGGGCCTGATGGCGCTGCGCAGCGAGTTCGGTGCGTCGCAGCCGCTGAAGGGCGCACGCATCACCGGTTCGCTGCACATGACGATCCAGACCGCGGTGCTGATCGAGACGCTGACCGCATTGGGCGCCGACGTCCGCTGGGCAACGTGCAACATCTTCTCGACGCAGGACCATGCCGCCGCCGCAATCGCCGCGACCGGTGTGCCGGTGTTCGCGGTGAAGGGCGAGAGCCTAGCCGACTACTGGGATTATGTCGGCGACATTTTCACCTGGGACGCGGATGTCGACGGCCAGACCGCCAACATCATCCTCGACGACGGCGGCGATGCCACCATGTTCGCGCTGTGGGGCGCCAAGCTGGAAGCCGGCCACACGCTCGGCGAGCCGGAGAATGAAGAAGAGATCGAGTTCCAGCGTGCGCTGAAGGCGTTCATCGCCAAGAAGCCGG
Source organism: Sphingomonas insulae (assembly GCF_010450875.1). Taxonomy (NCBI): domain Bacteria; kingdom Pseudomonadati; phylum Pseudomonadota; class Alphaproteobacteria; order Sphingomonadales; family Sphingomonadaceae; genus Sphingomonas; species Sphingomonas insulae. The sequence continues at coordinate 2,737,186 of NZ_CP048422.1, read as the reverse complement.
GTTACCTGACTGAGACGGTCAAGAACCTGAAGGGCGTTTCGGAAGAGACGACCACCGGCGTGCACCGCCTGTATGAGATTGCGAAGAAGGGCGAACTGCCTTTCCCGGCGATCAACGTCAACGACAGCGTCACCAAGTCGAAGTTCGACAACCTCTACGGCTGCAAGGAATCGCTGGTCGACGCGATCCGTCGCGCCACCGACGTGATGCTCGCCGGCAAGGTCGCCTGCGTCGCCGGCTTCGGTGACGTCGGCAAGGGTTCGGCGCAGTCGCTGCGCAACGGCGGCGCCCGCGTGATGGTGACCGAAGTCGATCCGATCTGCGCGTTGCAGGCCGCGATGGAAGGGTTCGAGGTCGTGACGATGGACGAGGCGGTGACCCGCGCCGACATCTTCTGCACCGCGACCGGCAACGCCGACGTCATCACCGCCGATCACATGAAGGCGATGAAGCCGATGTCGATCGTCTGCAATATCGGCCATTTCGACAGTGAGATCCAGATCGCCGCGCTGTCGAACTACAAGTGGACCGAGGTGAAGCCGGGCACCGACCTGGTCGAATTCCCGGACGGCAAGCAGATCATCGTGCTGGCCAAGGGCCGCCTGGTGAACCTGGGCTGCGCGACCGGCCACCCGTCGTTCGTGATGTCGGCCTCGTTCACCAACCAGACGCTCGCACAGATCGAGCTGTGGACGGCCGGCGAGAAGTACAAGAACGAAGTGTACGTCCTGCCCAAGCACCTCGATGAAAAGGTCGCGGCGCTGCACCTCGAAAAGCTGGGCGTGCATCTGTCGAAGCTGACGGCGAAGCAGGCCGGCTACATCGGCGTGCCGCTCGAAGGACCGTTCAAGCCGGATCACTACCGCTACTGATCGGACGCGATCGGTTTTGTAAGAAAAGGGAGGGCGGTGCCGCAGGGTGCCGCCCTTTTTCCGTCCGACGTCCTCGTCCCGTGGCGGGGAGGACGCTGGCCGGATCAACGACATTGCCGCTGCGGCCTGTTCCGTTCTACAGCTTGGTTCGAGCATGCCGTCCGGAGGCATGACGAGGGGCAAGCGTTGATCCAGCTTTCAGTGATGGCGGCAGTCGTATGCGGCGCGATTATCGCGCTGCTGCTCGGCGGGGCCGGCTATGCGCTGTTCGTCGGCTGGCGCCTGCATGGCGAGGCGGTGGCGGTGCTGGATCGCAGTCGCGAGGCGGAGGCGCTGCGCAGCGTATCGCCGGCGATGGCGATGCTGGTACGCGCCGACGGCCGGGTCGAGATGCCGCCCCGGCTGGTCGACTGGTTCGGGCTGAGCATGGCGCCGCGGTTTCTGCAGGACCTGGCGGCGGCCGATGCGGGGCTGCACCCGGTCGAGGCGCAGGCGCTGGCAAACGACATCAAGGCAGCGCAGCGCGCCGGCCGCGGCTTCGAACGCGCGTTGCACCCGCAAGGATCTGGGCGGGCGATCACGGTGCGCGGCAGCCGGGCGCCCGGCGAATTGGGCGCGACCGGTGCGGTGGTGGTCTGGACGCTGGATGCGACCGATAGCGAATCGGAGATCACGCGCCTGCGCGACGAGGTCGGGCAGCTGTCGATCGCGTTCGATGCGCTGACCGGCCTGATCGAGGCGGCACCGTTGCCGATGTGGTATCGCGGATCGGACCTGCGGCTGGCGATGGTCAACACCGCCTATGTAAGGGCTGTCGAGGGGGTGGATGCCGCCGACGTCGTGACACGGCAGCTGGAACTGGTCGAGGGATCGGGCCGCGGTGGTCCGCGTGCCGGCGCGCAGGCGGCGCGCGCGATGGGCCAGCCGCAGCGCGAGGTGCTGCCCGCGACGATCGAGGGAGAGCGACGCTCGCTGGAGGTGCACGACGTGCCGCTGCCGACCGGCGGCGTGGCGAGCTTCGCGGTCGACATCGAGGATCTGGAACAGTCGCGGGCGGGCGCCAAGCGCTTCGCCGAGGCGCAGCGCGCGATGCTCGATCGGCTGTCGGCCGGCGTCGCGCAGTTCGGGCCGGATCGCGGCCTCGTCTTTTGCAACCAGCCGTTTCGCCGCATGTTCGCGATGCGCGCCGAATGGCTCGCCGATCGCCCCGAGTTCGACCGCGTGCTGGAACGGATGCGCGAGGCCAGCCGCCTGCCCGAGGTGCGCGATTTTCCGAGCTGGAAGGCGGAGCGGCGCGCGTGGTTCGTCCCCGGCGACACGGCGATCGAGGAAAACTGGCACCTGCCCGGCGGCACCCACCTGCGCGTCGTCGCGCAGCCGCTGCCGGACGGCGGCCTGCTGGCGATCTTCGAGGATCGGACCGAGCAGGTCCAGCTGGCGAGCGCGCGCGACACGCTGCTGCGGGTGCGCACCGCGACCTTCGACAATCTGTTCGAGGCGCTGGCGGTGTTCGCCGCCGACGGCAAGTTGCAATTGTGGAACAACCGGCTGCGGTCGGTGTGGGGGTTCGAGGAGGAATTCCTCGCGGCCCATCCCCGCGTCGATGCCTTCGCCGAGGCGGCGGCTTCGAAGCTGGCGACCCCCAATCGCGCCGCGCTGATCCCCGAACTGGTGCGATCGGCGACCGCGGAGCGGCAACAGCGCGGCGGCCGCGTCGCCTTTGCCGACGGGCGGCATTTCGAATTCGCCGCGGTCCCGCTGCCCGACGGCAATGCGTTGCTGACAATGCTCGACATCACCGACAGCCGGCGCGCCGAACAGGCCTTGCGCGACCGTGCCAACGCGCTGGAGGCGGCGGACCGGGTGAAGACGCAGTTCGTCGCCAATATGAGCTACGAACTGCGCACGCCGCTGACCTCGATCAGCGGGTTCGCCGAAATGCTGCACGCGGGCTATGCGGGCGCCTTGAGCACGGATGCCGGCAGCTATGTCGAGGCGATCCTGCAATCGGTCGAGCGGCTGGGCCTGTTGATCGACGACGTCCTCGACCTGACGCAGGGCGGCGACGATGCCGAGATCGAGCGCGCCGACGTCGACCTGGCCGCGGTGGCGCGGACCGCGGCGGAGACGATCATGCCGGCGGCAAAGCGGCGCAAGCTCGATTTCGCGGTCGAACTCGCGCGGTCGACGGGCCGGGTGAGCGGCGATCCCAAGCGGTTGAAGGAAGTGGTCGAGCATCTGTTGCGCCATGCCGTAGCGTCGACGCCGGAGGGCGGGCGCATCCTGTTGCACGCCGATGGCAACGCGACGGGCGCCCGGATCATCGTGTCCGACGATGGCTTCGGGATGGACGCGGAGAGCGTGGCGAGGGCGTTCGACCGGTTTGGCGAACCGGGGATGCAGCCGACCGGCGAACGTGCGCTCGGCCTCGGCCTGCCGCTCGCCAAACAGTTCGTCGAGGCGCATGGCGGGCGGATCGATCTGGTGTCCGAGCCCGGCGAGGGGACATTGGTGACGGTGGAATTGCCGCGTCGGTGACGAGAACGCGTTTGTCCGCTGGCGGAGGCCGGGGTCGGGTTGGGAGAAGGCATGTGACGACGCGCGACGACCGGCCATCGGCGCTGCAACCGTCCGCCGGCCGTCGCCGGGGAACGGGAGCCGGGCTGGTGCGCGCCTGGCCCGACGTTTGCGGGATGGCGTCGAGGGTGCGGGGCATATGATCGCCCCCGTGGTGAACCTGGCCGATGCCGCTGCGACCGAGGCGTTCGGGGCATCGCTGGCGCTGCTGGTGCAGCCGGGCGACGTCATCGCGCTGAGCGGCGACCTCGGCATGGGCAAGACCAGCATCGCGCGGGGACTGCTCGCGGCGTTGGGGCTTGCGGGGGAGGCGCCCAGTCCCAGTTTCGCGATCGTCCAGCCCTATGACCCGCCCGACGTGCGGATGCCGGTGCTGCACGTCGATTTGTATCGGATCGACGACCCTGCCGAGATGGCGGAACTGGGACTGGACGAGGCCATGTCCGATGCGCTGCTGCTGGTCGAATGGCCGGAGCGGGCGCCGGGGTATTGGCCGCACGCGCTGGCGCTCACCCTCTCTCCGGCACCGGACGGCGGACGAATCTTGACAGCGGACGTGCCGACGGGTTGGAGGCGGCGATGGCCGACATGATCCCGCCCGCCGGCGCCCCCGCCTTCCTAGCGCAGCACGGCTGGACGGGTGCGATCACCCCCGTTGCCGGCGATGCCTCGTTCCGCCGCTATTTCCGGGTGACGGGTGAAGGGCGCAGCGCGATCCTGATGGATGCGCCGCCGCCGCACGAAGACCCGCGGCCGTTCATCGCCATCGCGCAATGGCTGCGCGGGCGCGGCTTTGCGGCGCCCGCGATCCATGCCGCGGATCTGGACCAGGGACTGGTGCTGCTGGAGGATTTCGGCGACGCCCGGCTGCGCGAGGCGGCGGATATGGACGAGCCGGCTGCGCTGCCGCTGTACGCCGCGGCGATCGACCTGCTGGTCGACCTGCGCGCACATCCGGCGGAGGGACTGGCGCCGTACGACCGGGCGGTGCTGCATCGCGAGGCGGGGCTGCTGGTCGAATGGTATTGCCCGGCGGTGGGGCTGGACGTCGACATCGAGGGTTATCGCGCCGCCTGGGATGCGGTGTTCGACCATGGGCTGACGGATCGGCCGGTGACAGTGTTGCGCGACTATCACGCCGAGAACCTGATGCTGGTCGGCGCGGAGCAGTCGCTGGGCCTGCTCGATTTCCAGGATGCGCTGGCCGGCCATCCCGCCTACGATCTCGTCTCGCTGTTGCAGGATGCGCGGCGCGACGTCGATCCGAGCGTCGAGGAGGCGATGTTGCGCCGCTATCGCGCGGCGACCGGCGCCGACGACGCATTCATGGCGGCCTATCACGTGCTCGGCGCGCAGCGAAACGCGAAGATCATCGGCATCTTCACCCGGTTGTGGAAGCGCGACGGCAAGCCGCGCTATCCGACGCTGTGCCCGCGGGTATGGGCCTATCTGGAACGCGACCTATCGCAGCCGGTGCTTGGCCCGGTGGCGCGCTGGTTCGATGACAACATACCGCCGGAATTGCGCGGCGACCCCGCGGTGCTGGGCGCATGAGCCGGCAGCGCACGCTGCGCCCCGATCCGGGCGGGCGGGTACCGGAGACGGCGATGGTGATGGCCGCCGGGCTCGGCAAGCGGATGCGGCCGCTGACCGCCACCCGGCCGAAACCGCTGGTCGAAGTCGCCGGCAAGCCGCTGATCGACCATGTCTTCGACCGGCTGGCGAGCGCGGGCGTCACGCGCGCGGTCGTCAACGTCCACTATCTGGCCGATACGCTGGAGGCGCATGTCACCAACCGGTTCGACGGGATCGACGTGGTCATCAGCGACGAACGCCGCCAGCTGATGGAAACCGGCGGCGGGCTGGTCCAGGCGCGCGACCTGCTGGGCGATGCGCCGGTGCTGGTCATCAACAGCGACAATCTGTGGATCGACGGGCCGGTCGACGCGCTTAAGTTGCTCAGTCATCGCTGGGACGATGCGACCATGGACGCGTTGCTGCTGGTGGTGCCCTATGCGCGTGCCAACAATCATCGCGGGCAGGGCGATTTCCGCGTCGCGCCCGATGGCCGCATCATCGGCCGGCGCAAGGAAGGCGCCACCGCGCCGTTCGTCTACACCGGCATCCAGATCATCCATCCGCGGCTGATCCGCGATTGGCCGGAGGGGCCGTTTTCCACCAACCTGTTCTGGAACCGCGCGATCGAGGCGGGGCGCGCCTATGCGCAGGTGCATCAGGGCCTGTGGTTCGACGTCGGCACCCCCGCCGCGATTCCGAAGACGGAGGCGGTGATCGCCAATGGCTGAGGCGCGCAAGCCGCAGCTTTTTACGATACCCTCTCACAAGGCGTTCGCCGACACGCTGGTGGCCGGATTGATGCGGCGGACGGCGGGGGATGCGATGGCGCTGGCCCGTGGGCTGGTGCTGTTGCCCAACAACCGCGCCGCGCGCGCGGTGACCGCAGGATTCGTCCGGGCGAGCGGCGGCGGGTTGCTGCTGCCGCGGCTGGTGACGCTGGGCAGCCCCGACCTTGGCGAGGCGGTCGGCGCCGCGCTCGATCCGGTCGACGATCCGGCCCCGCCGCCGCCCGCCATCGACCCGATGCAGCGCAGGATGATCCTGGCGCGGCTGGTGTTCGAGGAGCGCGCGCGCGCCGGTGCCGCGATCGATACGGCGGAGGCGGTACGGCTGGCGGGGGAATTGTGCCACACGCTGGACCAGTTGCTGGTGGAGGAGGTGCCGCCGGAGGCGCTGCGCGACATCGATCTTGCCCCCGAACTGACCGAACATTGGCAGCGCGCCCTGTCGACGTTTTCGATCGTGCTGGAACGCTGGCCGGTGGAACTGGCCGCGCTGGGGCGGATCGATGCGGCGACGCGGCGGCGCATGCTGCTCGACCGGCTGGAGCGGCGCTGGCGCGCGGTGCCGCCCGCAGGGTTCGTCTGCGCGGCGGGGATCACCGATCCGGCGCCGGCGGTGGCGCGGCTGCTGCGCTGCGTGGCGGAGGCGCCGCAGGGCATGACGGTGTTTGCCGGACTCGACCTTGCGATGCCGCAGGACGAGTGGGATGCGCTCGGCCCGCACAAGCCCGATCCCGAAACCGGCTATGCACGCCGATCGATCGAGACACATCCGCAATTCCACCTGAAGCTGATGCTCGACCGGATGAGCGTCGGGCGGGGCGAGGTGGCGAACTGGCCGGGCACCGCGGGGCCTGATGCCGGTGCCGTGCGCAGCCGCGCGATCGCCAATGCGCTGGCGCCGGCGGCGTTCACCGGCAAGTGGACCGAGCTGAAGGCCGAAGACCGGCGATTGACCGGCGTCGTCGCAGCCGAACTCGCGACCCCGGCGGAAGAGGCGCAGACGATCGCCTTGGCGCTCAGGGGGGCGCTGGAGCAGGAGGGGCAGACCGCGGCGCTGGTGACGCCGGATCGCGCCCTGGCGCGGCGGGTGGCGGTGCACCTGAAGCGCTGGAACATCGATGCCAACGATACCGCGGGCCGGCCGCTGTCGATCCTGCCGCCGGGAACACTGCTGCTCGCGCTGGCGGAGGCGGCGGCACAGCGGTTCGCGCCGATGGCGCTGCTGGCGCTGCTGAAGCATCCGCTGGTGCGCAACGTACCGGGCGACCGGGCGATCCGCGGCGCATGGCTGGACGGGACGCGCGGTGTCGACCGCGGCTTGCGCGGACCCCGGCCGGCCGCCGGGCTGGGCGGCATCACCGCGCATCTGGTGTCGAACAGGCGCGATCGGGCAGCGGCGTGGTTCGCCGAGGCGGCGGGGCTGCTGAAGCCGATCGAGCTCACGTGCGAACGGGGCGCGCAGCCGTTGCCGATGCTATTGGCGGTGCTGCGCGAGACGGCGCAGGCGCTGTGCGGCGATGACCTGTGGTCGGGGCCGGCGGGGCGGGCCGCGGCGGAATTCCTGGATGCGCTGGAGCGGGAAGCGGGGGTCGGACCGCCGCGGATCGCGCCGGACGGCCTCGCCCCGTTGCTGCGGGGTTTGATGGACGAGGTGGCGGTGCGGCCGGGGTCGGGGGTCGGCCATCCCCGCATCGCCATCTATGGCCTGTTGGAAGCGCGGTTGCAGACCGCCGACCTGATGGTGCTGGGCGGGTTGAACGAAGGCGTCTGGCCGGGGCGGCCGGCGCCCGATCCGTGGCTGGCGCCGCGCATCCGCGCGACGCTGGGGCTGCCGGGGCTGGACCGGGCGGTCGGCGTGGCGGCGCACGAATTCGGGCAGGCGCTGGGCGCACCGCGCGCGATCGTGACCCGGGCGCGCCGTGATGCCGCATCGCCGGCGCTCGCATCGCGGCTGTGGCTACGGCTGCAGGCGATGGCGGGCGACCGGTTCGTGCGTGCCCGCGATCTGGAGGGGTGGGCGCAGGCGCTCGACGATCCGGGCGAGCATGCGCCGGCGGCGCGACCGGCGCCGCTGCCATCGCCGGCGCTGCGGCCCAGGGTGATTTCGGTGACCGAGATCGATCGGTTGAAGGCGGACCCCTATGCCTTCTACGCCCGCCGCGTGCTCGGGCTGATGCCGCTGGACCCGGTCGATGCCGATCCCAGCGCAGCGTGGCGGGGTACGGCCGTGCACGACATCCTGGAACAATGGTGGAAGCTGGACGGCTGCGCGCCGGACCGGTTGATGGATCGTGCCCATGCGATGCTGGAGGACGAACGCACCCACCCGATGATGCGCGCGCTGTGGCGGCCGCGCCTGGTCGAGGCGGTCGACTGGATCGCGCGCACCGTGGCCGAACAGGACGCGGCGGGCCGCAAGGTCGCTTCGGCAGAGGGGCAGGGGCGGATCGCGGTCGATGGCGTCACGCTGTCGGGCCGGTACGACCGCGTCGACCGGCTGGCGGACGGCACGCTGGCGATCGTCGACTACAAGACCGGCAAGCCGCCGTCGTCCGCCGCGGTGCGCGCGGGCTACAGCCTGCAACTCGGATTGCTCGGCGCGATCGCCGAACGCGGCGGGTTCGCCGAAGTGGCGGGGCGCGCCGGCGGTTTCGAATATTGGTCGCTGGGCAAGAAGCGCGACCAGTTCGGCTATATCGAGAGTCCGGTCGATGCCGAGGGCAAGCGCGACAAGATCGTCACCGACCAGTTCGTCGGGATCGCGATGGAGCAGTTTCGCGCCGCTGCCGCAGCGTGGCTGACCGGGGACGCGCCGTTCACCGCCAAGCTGGTGCCGGAATATGCGCCCTATGCCGAATACGACCAGTTGATGCGCAGGGACGAATGGTATGGCCGGGACTGAACTCGCCACCCTGCCGCGGCTGAAGGGTGCGCAGGCCGCTGCCAGCGATCCGCAGGCGCACGTCTGGCTGTCGGCATCGGCCGGAACCGGCAAGACGCAGGTGCTGGCGGCGCGGGTGTTCCGCCTGTTGCTGGGCGGGACGCAGCCGGGGGCGATCCTGTGCCTGACGTTCACCAAGGCGGGCGCGGCCGAGATGGCGCAGCGCATCAACAACCGTCTGGCGGCATGGGTGCGGATGCCCGGGCCGCAGCTTGCCGCCGATCTCGAGGCGCTGGGCGAACGGGCGACGCCCGAATTGCAGGCGCGGGCACGGACATTGTTCGCAGGCGTCCTCGATGCACCGGGTGGCGGCCTGCGCATCCAGACCATCCATGGATTCTGCCAGAGCCTGCTCGCCGCATTTCCGGTCGAGGCGGGGCTTACCCCCGGTTTTCGGCCGCTGGAGGCGCGCGAGGAAGCGGTGCTGGCGCGCGAGACGCTGGCCACGCTGTTGGTCGATGCGGAGCGTGACGGCCGCAACCGGCCGATCGACACGATCGGCGCGTTGTCGCTGCGCATGGGCGAGGGCGGGGCGGAGGGCTTTCTGCTCGCGTGCGCCCGGTCGCTGGCGGCGCTGGATGCGCTGCCGAGTGGTATCGGCCCGTGGCTGCGGCGTGCGCTCGACCTGCCGCAGGGCGATATCGGCGAGGCGCTGGCGTCGGGGTGCGATTGTATCGACGAGGGGCTGGTGGAACGGCTGGCCGCGGCCAACAAGGCATGGGCGACGGCGACCGGCATGGGCCATGCCGAGACGCTGGACCGATGGCTCGCCGCGGCACCGGCGGATCGCGCATCGACGCTCGCCGAGCTTGCCGGCGTCGTGCTGACCGGCAAGAACGAACCGCGCAAGGCGTCGAAGAAGCTGGTCGACCTGGAACCGGACTATGCGGAACTGGCGGGTGCGCTCGGCGAGCATTGCCTCGACCTGCTCTCGCTGACCCAGCGTGCGGCCTATGCCGACCTGCTGGCGGATGCGCTGGAGGTCGGGCGAGACTATGCGCGCTCCTATGCCGCGGCGAAGCGGCGATCCGGCGCGGTCGATTTCGACGATCTGATCGGCGTGACCGTGCGGCTGCTGGAGCAGCCCGGCATCGGCGAATGGGTGCGCTACAAGCTGGACCAGGGCACCGAGCACGTCCTGATCGACGAGGCGCAGGATACCAACCTCAACCAATGGCGGATCGTCACCGCGCTGGCGGGCGAATTCTTCGTCGGGCGCGGCGTGCATGCGCCATCGACCCGGACGCTGTTCACCGTCGGCGATTTCAAACAGGCGATCTTCGGATTCCAGGGCACCGATCCGATCAACTTCCGCTGGGCGGAGGGGCATTTCGCGACCCGTGCGGGCGAGGTCGAGGGCAATGACGATTGGCCCGATACCGAGCGGGGCCTGCCGTTCCAGCGGCTGTCGTTGACCCACAGCTTCCGCTCGACCCGGCCGATCCTGGAATTCGTCGATGCGGCGGTCGCCGCGGCGGGCGATCCGGGGCTAGGTGCGATCGGCGAGGTGCAGGATCATGCCAGCGAAGTGCCCGGTCCCGGCACCGTCGAACTGTGGCCACCCGTCGTCGCCGGCGGCAGCGACGAGGACGAGGAAGCGTGGATCGACGACACCGTGCGCGAACAGGCAGTGCGCGTCGCGCGGGCGGTGCGCGAGTGGATCGACGGCGGGCTGATGCTGGAAAGCAAGGGGCGTGCGCTGCGGCCCGAGGACGTCATGATCCTGGTGAAGCGCCGGGGCGACCTTGCGTCGCTGATCGTCGCGCGCCTGTATGCCGAGGGCGTACCGGTCGCCGGTGTCGACCGGTTGCGGCTGAATGCGCCGCTGGCGGTGCAGGACCTGCTCGCGGCGGTGCGGTTCGTGTTGCAGCCGGAGGACGACCTGTCGCTGGCATCGTTGCTGGTGTCGCCGCTGATCGGCTGGACGCAGGACGAATTGATGCTGGCCGGCCCACGCGATCACGGCAGCCTGTGGCGCCATCTGACGCAGACGCAGCCGGACGAACGACTGGCGCCGCTGCGGACGATGCTGCTGCGCGCCGACATCGCGACGCCGTACCAGTTCCTGGAGGAGCTGTTGTCGGGGCCGCTGGACGGGCGGCGCAAGCTGTTGCGGCGGCTGGGGGCGGAGGCGCGCGATCCGATCGAGGAACTGCTCAACGCCGCTTTGTCGTTCGAGACGAGTTCGACGCCGTCGCTGCAACGCTTCCTCGACTGGTTCGACCGCGGCGATGTCGAGATCGTGCGCGATCCGTCCGCGCCGATGGATGCGGTGCGGGTGATGACCGCGCATGGCGCGAAGGGATTGCAGGCGCCGCTGGTTATCCTGGCCGACGCGACCGTCGATCCGACCGCGGCGCCGCGCGCGCTGGTGCGCTGGTCGCCGGAGCCGGCCGCGCAGCCGATCCCGATCTTTCGCCCGCGTTCGGCGGAGCGGGGCGGACCGCTGGACGAGGCGATCGCGGCGATCGAGCGGCGGGAGCTGGAGGAGCATTGGCGGCTGTTCTACGTCGCCGCCACGCGTGCCGAGGAACGGCTGGTGATCGGCGGGGCGCTGGGACCGCGGGCGAAGGGCGAGCCGCCGGTCGCCAGCTGGTACGCCGCCGCCGCGCGGGCGCTCACCGATCTGGGTGTCGAGGGGGAAGGGGTGCGCACCTTTACCGGGCGTGTCGCGCAGCCACCGGTCAAGGCGCGTGCCGCGGCCCGGCCGGCAGTCGATGCCGCCGTCGCGCTACCCGAATGGGCGCGGCGCGATGCCCCCGTCGAATCGCGTCCGTCGCGGCCGCTGGCGCCGTCGCAGCTGGGCGAGGACGAGGTCAGCGATCCGCCCCCGGACCGGCGATGCGCGCTGCGGCGGAGCGCGGGCGGCTGATCCATGCGCTGTTCGAACGTCTGCCTCCGGTGGCGCGGCAGGATCGGGCGGCCAGCGCCGACCGCTGGCTGGCCGCGGCGGGCGGCATCGGCGATGCGGCGGTGCGGGCCGACATCGTCGCGAGCGTGCTCGCGATCCTCGACGATCCGCGGCTGGCCGACGTATTCGCGGCCGACAGCCTGGCCGAGGCACCGATCGCGGCGACGCTGCCCAACGGCATGGTCGTGTCGGGGACGGTCGATCGCCTGCGCATCGCCGACGATCACGTCCGGATCGTGGATTTCAAGACCGGTCGCCGCGCACCGGCGAGCGCGGCGGACATCCCGTCCTATCACCTCGACCAGATGGCGGCCTATGCCGCTGCGCTGGCGACGATCTTTCCGGAACGTCGGATCGAGGCGGCGCTGCTCTACACCGGCGGGCCCACGCTCTATCCGCTCGATCCCGCAACGCTCGACCGGCACAAGCCGCGCTTTCGCGCGCGGGAGCAAAGCTAGGGCGCCGACGGTTGAGCCGGGGTCCGCGCCATCCTAGATGGGCTGCAAAGGAGAATATCATGGCTACCAAGGCAATCACCGACGCCAGCTTCGACACCGACGTGCTCAACGCCGATGGCCCCGTGCTGGTCGATTTCTGGGCGGAATGGTGCGGCCCGTGCAAGATGATCGGCCCCAGCCTGGAAGAGCTGTCCGAGGAACTGGGCGGGCAGGTGACGATCGCCAAGCTGAACATCGATGAAAATCCGGATGCGCCCGGCCGTTACGGCGTACGCGGCATCCCGACGATGATCCTGTTCAAGGGCGGCGCCCCCGCCGCGACCAAGGTCGGTGCCGAGCCCAAGGGCCGGTTGAAGGCCTGGCTGGAGGGCGCGCTCGCCTGATGGCACGCGCGACACGATCGACGGCGCGGAGGTGGCGCTGTCGATCGTGTCCGTGCGGGCAGGAAGACGTCCTTGCCGGAAGGCTGGCAGGATACGGGTAGTTGCCAATCGACGAATTTGGTGAACCCCTCGATCATGAAGGCCGATCCGATCTAATTGCGGCCTGATTCGCTCATACGATATCTGACCGACTGTACAATTGCCCGTCATCGCCCGAATAAAAGGTGTCAGCCAAACGGGTTGTGTCACCGGGCTTTCCACGCCGGCGCCGGCCGATTACTCGCTATCCGCAAGGCCGGTACATGTGAGCGAGGGCGGGAATGACGATCAATTCGGACGAGCGACCCCCTTCAAGTGGAAAGCTGTCCGAGGTGGTGGTCTGGTTATCGATCGGCGGCGTCCTCGGCGCGCTGTGGCGCGAAATCTTCGGAGCTATCTTTTCCGCGTTCAGCTGAGCGGCATGTGACGTTATGCGATCGTCGGTACAAGTACTTTGGCCGCGCGCTCCCATAAATCCGGCGAAGCGGCTGCGATCATGCCACGGCGCTGGTCGCCGACGCGATAGTCTTTACCGTCGGGCCAGCGCACCACGCCGCCCGCCTCGCGCAGGAACAGCGAACCCGGCGCGTGATCCCACGGCAGCGTCTTCTGAAAGAGCGCGATGTCGTTCGTGCCGAGCACGAGCCGCGGATATTGCTCCGCGGCGCAGCGTGGCATCGGCGACAGCGTGAACGCGGTCTCCGCGCGCCGGTACAGCGCGGCCTTTTCCTCATCCGTCATGAAATAGGTCGCGAGCGCCGCCGATGGCCGTTCCGCGCCGCTGGGCCGCGTGAAGACCCGTTCGCTGTCGATCCATGCACCTCCACCCAGCGTCGCATGGCACAGGCGGTCGCGGACAGGATCGAGGATCCACCCTGCCTGCGTCTCGCCATCGTTGACCAGCGCGATCATGATGCCGAACGTCGCGATGCCACTGGCATAATTGTTGGTGCCGTCGATCGGATCGATGATCCAGGCCGCGCCGCGATCGATGCCGTCGACCAGCGCAGCATCGGCGGCCACCGCTTCTTCCCCGATCACGCGGATCGCGGGGTCCAGCGCGGCAAGTCCGGCGGTCAGCGCTGCCTCGCTCTCGCGATCGGCGATCGTCACCATGTCGTCTGCGGCCTTTTCCTCCACCTCGTCGGCGGCGAGATTGCGGAAACGGGGCATGACGATCTGCGCCGCCACGTCGCGCATCAGCGCAACGACGGCGTCATGGTGCCGGTGATACATGCTAGCTCCTGTAATCGGCGTTGATCGAGATATAGCCGTGGGTCAGGTCGCAGCTCCAAACCGTCGCGGTGCCATCGCCCAGGCCGAGGTCGACGCCGATCTCGACCTGCTGCCCCTTCAGATGGGCGGCGACCGGTGCCTCGTCATAGCCCTCGACCGCCAGACCCTCGCTGGCGACCTGCGTGTCGCCGAAGCGGATAGAAAGCCGGTCGCGCTCCGCCGGTTCGCCGGCCTTGCCGACCGCCATGACGACACGGCCCCAATTGGCGTCTTCGCCGGCGATCGCGGTCTTCACCAGCGGGGAATTGGCGATCGACATGGCGATACGATGCGCGCTGCGGTCGCTCTCGGCGCCGGTCACCGCGATCTCGATCAGCTTGGTCGCGCCTTCGCCATCGCGCACCACCAGCAAGGCGAGTTGCGCGCAGAGGTCGGCGAGCGCCGCGGCAAACGCATCGGCACCATCGCTGTCCGGACCGGAGAGCGGTGCATTGCCCGCCGCCCCGGTGGCGAAGGCGAGCACCGTATCGCTGGTCGACGTGTCGCCATCGACGGTGATGCACGAAAAGGTGTTGCGGTTGGCGGCGTTCAGCGCGGCTTGCAGGAAGCCGGGTTCGACCGCAGCGTCGGTGAAGACGAAGCCGAGCATCGTCGCCATGTCGGGCGCGATCATGCCCGATCCCTTGATGATACCGACCAGCGTCACGGTGCGGCCATCGACGATCGCCGTCGTCGTCGCGCCCTTCGGATAGGTATCGGTAGTGCCGATCGTCTCGGCCGCCGCCTGCCAATCGCAGGGGGTGGCGGCATAGGCGGCGTCCAGTCCGGCCTCCGCCTTGTCGATCGGCAGCGGTACGCCGATCACGCCGGTCGAGGCGACGAACACGTCCGACGGCTGGCAGCCGAGGTGCTGCGCCGTCCGTGCTGCGATCGCCTCTACCGCCGTGCGGCCGCGATGGCCGGTGAACGCGTTGGAATTGCCGGCGTTCACTACCAGGGCCCGCGCCGTGCCGAGGGTCAGCGCCTTGCGGCACCATTCGACTTCCGGCGATGGGCAGCGGCTCTGCGTCAGTACGCCGGCCACCGACGTCCCCTCGACGAGCGTCACGAACGTGAGGTCGCAGCGATCCCATGTCTTGTAATGCGCGCGCGCGACATGCGGCACGACCCCGGCAATGGCTGGTAGAGCAGGAAAGGGGGTGGCGAGGGGGGAGATGGACGTGGACATGCCGGTGCCATAGGCTGGTTCCAAGACAGGGCAAAGACGCATGATCGACGAACAGCGGCCGGCACGGCGAACCGTCCTGGGTTCCACCCCGGCCGCCCCGGCGGCTGGGCAATCCCGGCTGACCGGCAACGGTCGCGGCCTGATGCTGGTCGTGCTGGCGACGATCGGTGCTTCGGGCGTCGCCGTCGTCGTGCTCGGCGCGCTGGCGTTCGGCGGGGCCTACACCGGCGTACAGCGTGAGATGGCCCGACGTTTTCTGGCGATGCAGGAGGAGGCGAAGGGCCTCGCAAGGGTGGAGCACACCGAGGCGCGACGGTCGGCAGCCATCAGCCGGGTCGATTCGGACAGCCCCGCCGCCCGGGTGCCGATCGGCGATCCCGCGCGGTGGATCGTGGCCGACGATTACCCGGTATCCGCGCTTCGGGCGAATGTGGAAGGGGTGGTTTCGATCGCCTGGACGGTGGGTTCGGACGGGCTGGTGACCGATTGCGTCGCCACGGCGAGCAGCGGTCACGCTGATCTGGATCGTGCGGCCTGTAACGCGATCGCCCGCCGCGGTCGCTATCCCGCGGTCGAGATTTCCGCCAAGCCCAGGGTATTCGAACGGCGCGTCGTCTGGCAGATTCCCGACTGATCGTGCATTCAGGGCAGCATGGCGCTGTACGCGGAGTGGACGCGCCCGCCTGCCGGCCGTATGGCTGCTTGCGTGAACCTGCTGCTGCTCCTGTCTGCCCTGCTATCCGCCATCACCGGCGGTGCATCGGCGATGCGCACGCCGACGGCCGCACATGCGGCGGCGAGCGCCAGCGTGGCGGTGCGGGCGGCGGTGCGATCGACGCGGATCGCCAGCCGTCCGCAGCAGGACATGATCGGGCTGGCGGCGGCTGCGGCCTTGCCGCTGATCGGTGCCATCCCTCGCGGCGACGCGATCGCGCGCCTGTATGCGAGCCGTCGGCGCGAATAGCGCGGGTTCGACGTTGCACCGGCTGCGGCCGGCCCCATTTCCGTGACCAGAGACGCTGCGCGTCCCCGTGCCTGATCGGGCTGCGCGCGCCATAATCCAGGATACATCTATGTTCGGCGGTATTGCCAAGTCCCTGTTCGGTTCGTCCAACGACCGCTACGTCAAGTCCCTCAACCCGATCGTCCAGAAGATCGCGGCCTTCGAACCGACGCTGCAGGCGCTGTCCGACGAGCAGCTTGCCGCACAGACCACGAAATTCCGCGAACAGCTGGCGCGTGGCGCCAAGCTTGACGATTTGTTGCCGGAGGCGTTCGCGACTGTGCGCGAGGCGGCGGTGCGGGTGCTCGGCATGCGCCATTTCGACGTGCAGATGATCGGCGGCATCGTCCTTCACCGCGGCGAGATCGCTGAAATGCGGACGGGCGAGGGCAAGACGCTGGTCGCGACGCTCGCCACGTACCTGAACGCGCTGCCCGGCGACGGCGTGCACGTCATCACCGTCAACGACTATCTCGCCGCGCGCGATGCGGAGTGGATGGGGCAGGTCTATCGTTTCCTCGGCCTGAACGTCGGCACGATCATCCCGAACCTGACCGACGACCAGCGCCGCGCCGCGTACAACAGCGACATCACCTACGGCACGAACAACGAGTTCGGCTTCGATTATCTGCGCGACAACATGAAGTACGAGCGTAGTTCGATGACCCAGCGCGCCTTTGCCATGGCCATCGTCGACGAGGTCGATTCGGTGCTGATCGACGAGGCGCGCACGCCGCTCATCATTTCCGGCCCGACCGACGACAAGTCGGAACTGTACATGAGCGTCGATGCGATCGTGAAGCAATTGCTGCCCGATGATTACGAGAAGGACGAGAAGCAGAAGTCGATCATCCTGACCGAATCCGGCACCGAGCGGATCGAACGGATGCTGGAGGTGGCCGGGCTGCTGGAGGGTGCCAACCTCTACGATTTCGAGAACACGCAGGTCGTCCACCACGTCAACCAGTCGCTGCGCGCGAACATGATGTTCAAGGCGGACACCGATTACATCGTCAAGGACGGCAAGGTCGTCATCATCGACGAATTCACCGGCCGCATGATGGACGGCCGCCGCTGGTCCGATGGCCTGCACCAGGCGGTCGAGGCGAAGGAGGGCGTGAATATCGAGCCCGAGAACCAGACGATGGCATCGATCACGTTCCAGAATTATTTCCGCATGTACCCCAAGCTGTCGGGCATGACCGGCACCGCGGCGACCGAAGCAGCGGAATTCTACGACATCTACAAGATGAACGTCGTCACCATTCCGACCAACGTCGGCGTCAAGCGCGTCGACGAGGAAGACGAATTCTACAAGGATACCAACGACAAGTTCCGCGCGATCGCCAAGAAGATCCGCGAACACGCTGCCCAGGGCCAGCCCGTGCTGGTCGGCACGGTGTCGATCGAGAAGTCCGAACTGCTCAGCGAATTCCTGACGCAGGAAGGCGTCGAGCATAAGGTCCTGAACGCGCGCTACCACGAGATGGAGGCGCACATCGTCGCGCAGGCGGGCCGCAAGTCGGCGGTGACGATCGCGACCAACATGGCGGGCCGCGGCACCGACATCAAACTGGGCGGCAACCTGGAGTTCCGCATGCTCGACGAGCATCCCGAATTTGACGAGGGCACGCCCGACTATGAAGCGATCGCCGCGCGTATTCGCGATGAGATCGAGATCGAAAAGCAGGAGGTGCTCGCCGCGGGCGGGCTGTTCGTGCTCGGCACCGAGCGGCATGAATCGCGCCGGATCGACAACCAGCTGCGCGGTCGTTCGGGCCGTCAGGGCGATCCCGGCCTGTCGCGCTTCTACCTCAGCCTGGATGACGACCTGTTGCGCATCTTCGGCCCTGACACGCTGTTCGCCAAGATGATGCGCAACAACATCGAGGATGGCGAGGCGATCGGCAGCAAGTGGCTGTCGAAGGCGATCGAGACGGCACAGAAAAAGGTCGAGGCGCGCAACTACGACGTGCGCAAGCAGGTCGTCGAATATGACGACGTCATGAACGACCAGCGCAAGGTGATCTACGAACAGCGCGCCGACATCATGGATGCCGATGCTGTGGGCGATGTCGTCACCGACATGCGCGCCGAGACGGTGAACGTCATCGTCGGTGGCGCCTGTCCGCCGAATTCCTATCCCGAACAATGGGACATCGCGGGCATGAAGACCGGCCTTGCCGAGGTGCTCAACCTCGACGTGCCGGTGGACGAATGGCTGAAGGAGGACGCGATCGATCCGGAGATCGTCGAGGAGCGTGTCCGCGAGGCGGCTGACGCGGCGATCGCGGCCAAGGCGACGGAACTGGAGCCGGAAACCTGGACGCAGGTCGAAAAGTCGATCTTGCTCCAGAACCTGGATCACCACTGGAAGGAGCATCTGGCGACGCTGGATGCGCTGCGTCAGGTCGTCCACCTGCGCGCCTACGCGCAGAAGACGCCGATCAACGAGTATAAGCAGGAGGCGTTCTCGCTGTTCCAGCGCATGCTCGATGCGATCCGCGAGGATGTGACCAAGACGATCGCGCATGCGCAATTCCAGCTGCAGGCGCCGCCGGAACTCCCGGAATTGCCAGACTTTATCACCACGCACTTCGATCCGTTCACGGGCGAGGACAATTCGAACGACATCGACGCCGGCACGATGGGCCGGATCACAACGCAGATCCCGCCGATGCAGATGATGCAGCCCGAGGCTCCGATGGGCGAGAATCCGGAGCATTGGGAAGGGCGGGTCAACCGTAACGCGCCATGTCCCTGCGGATCGGGCCGCAAATACAAGCATTGCCATGGCGCGGTAAGCGCCTGATCCTTTTCGGTCAGCGTTGCGAGAGTAACGGTGCCCTCCGGCACCTGCTTTCGCAGCGCCGGGTTGCCGCCGGTGGCCGGACACCGGACGCATAAGCAAAAGGGCCGGATCACCCGCTGGTGACCCGGCCCTTTTTCGTTGCCCGAACGCGTTGCGATTACTTCGGAAGCACCACGCTCGGCCCGATGCTGTCGACGACCGCGCGGGCGTTGAAGGCGCGCAGGTTGTCGCGCGGGATCGGCCCCTTGCGCATCACGATCTCGGCCGTCGCTTCGTAACGGTCGATGGTGCGGATATCGAAATCGTTGCCCCAGGGACCGAAGCCGCCGCCCCACGGGTCCCAACTGCGCCAGCCGAACCCGCGGCCGTAATAGCGCCACGACGGACCCCAATATCCGCCGAACCCGCCATAGCCGAACCCGCCGCCCAGGCCGGGCGTGCTATAGGTGCGCGATTGCAGGTCGGTATCGCGCTGCGCCATGACGAAATAATCATAGCCGCTCTGCAACGTCAGCTCTGCCGCGCGGAACAGCAGGTAGCGTTCCACGGTGTCGCGCGATGTCACGCTGTTGCCGGCGAAACTGACCAGGAAGCGGTTCGGTTCGACCTGACGGTCGCTGTAGCCGGTGCGGTTGAAGCCCTGCCCGGTGGCGGGGCGGTAGGTGGTTTCGGTCGCGCAGCCCGCGACCATCAGGGTGGAGGCGGCGAGCGCCGCGACCACAGCCTTGCGGCCTAGATGCATCATGACTCCAATTCTCCATGCGCTCGCGGATGCGGCGAACAATGCCGCTTTTAGTCGATACCAGTGGAACGAGCGATGAACGACTTGGCTCCGTGCAGCAACGGTTCGCCGCGCATCATTCGCCGATCAGGTGCAGCGCCAGGGTGCGCCGATGCGGACTGGTCCGATGTTCGAACAGGTAGATGCCCTGCCACGTTCCCAGCATCGCCATGCCGTTGATGACGGGGATGGACAGCTGCACGCCGGTCAGCGCCGTCTTGAGATGCGCGGGCATGTCGTCCGGCCCCTCGTCATCATGCTCGTAGCCGGCGCTCTCGGGCGCGAGGCGGTCGAAATATGCCTCCATGTCGCGGCGCACGGCCGGCGCCGCATTTTCCTGGATCACGAGCGAGGCCGACGTATGGCGGCAGAAGATGGTGAGCAGCCCGGCGGCGATACCCTGTTCACGGACCCAATCGTGCACCTGCCCGGTGATCTCGAGCAGCCCCTGCCGTCGCGTGTCCACCTGCATCGTCCTGACCGCCTGTCGCATATCCACCCTTCGTGCCTGATGTCGCCGATCAACTATCGGCCGGGCGATACGTTCAGACAGTCGGCGAGGGGCGGCCGCCGGCGAGTTCGGCGATGGACGATGCGTTGAGGGTGCGACGGCGGCTTGGTTCGGGCCCCTCGATCACGAGATACGCCGCGCCGCGGGTTGCGGCGTCCAGTCGCGACCAGCGGTCCAGGCAGTCGTCGACCGACGCGCGCCATGGCTGGTGAATCGAAGCGACGAGTTGTGCGGTCGAAGTAGGGAGCGACACGTCCATCGGCCGGATCCAATACGAGAGGGCGAGGTCTTGCCCCCCGCCCTAGACGTCATCGGTAATCGCCGCGTTAACGCTGTCCCGGCAATCGCGTCAGCGTGATCGTTGTCCGTCGCCGTCCGCCTTCCTGGCGGTCACCGCCATCAGCACCGGCACCGCCAGCAACGCAATGGCCATGCCGCCGATCGCCACTTCGAGAAACGTCATCATGCATCACTCTCCCGCGGGAGCGTGGTCGCCCCTCGTCATGACAGCGATGATGTCCGGGGATCAGGCCGACCGCAAGTGCAATCTGTCGGCATCGACGATGAAAGAAAATGGCTCCCTGAGTAGGATTCGAACCTACGGCCGCTCGATTAACAGTCGAGAGCTCTACCGCTGAGCTATCAGGGAACGTCGTCGTGGAGGGGGTCTATAGCCGGCAAAAATCGCGATGCAACCCCGTTTGTCATGCTTTTTCGGCCGATCCGGGTCAGGCGACGAACTGCTCCATGGTGATGCGGTCGTCGAGCGCGTGTTCCGGATCGAACAGCAACGTCAGCTCGCGCGCGCGATCGATGCCGATCGCCACTTCGGCGATGTCGCGAAATTCGCGCTGGTCGGCGACGGCCGACACCGGCCGCTTGGCAGGGTCCAGCACGCGCAAGGCGATCCGCGCCTTTTCGGGCAGGATCGCGCCGCGCCAGCGCCGCGGGCGGAACGGGCTGATCGGCGTCAGCGCCAGCATGTTCGACCCCAGCGGCAGGATCGGCCCCTGCGCCGACAGATTGTAGGCGGTGGACCCCGCAGGCGTCGCGACCAGGATGCCGTCGCAGGCCAGTTCGGGCATGACCACCCGGTCGTTCACCGACACTTCAAGCTTGGCGGTCTGGCGCGTTTCGCGCAGCAGCGACACTTCGTTGATCGCGGGCGCATGGTGCACGCGGCCGTCCATCCCGGTGATCGTCGCGGTGAGGGGCGTCACCCGGAACGGCTTCGCCCGGTCGAGCCGCTCGCCCAGGCCATGGTGCCGCCATTCGTTCATCATGAACCCGACCGTGCCGAGGTTCATGCCGAATACCGGCACCGTCGGCCCGCGGCGATCGAGCAGGCCGTGCAGCGTCTGGAGCATGAAACCGTCACCGCCGAGCGCGATGATGACATCCGCATCGGCCGGACCGACCCAGTCGGCCGCGTCGGCAAGCTCCGCGGCGGCGGCCTGCGCCGGCGCGGTGGGCGAGGCGACCAGCGCCCACCGCTCATACTGGCTCATCCGCCGGTGACGCTCATGTGACGCGATACCGCCGGTGCCGAGCCCGCCTCGATCTTGAAATCGTGGCGTGCGGGTTTTCGCAGCAGGCCGCGATCAATGGCATCGTCCAGTCCGGCGATGCCGCCGTCCCGCAGCGCGCCCTTCAAATCGACCTGATCCTCGTGACCGAGACACAGGTACAATTTGCCTTCCGTCGTCAGCCGCACGCGGTTGCAGCCATCGCAGAAATTGGCGGTCAGCGGCGAGATGAGGCCGAGCCTGGTCGTCGTACCCTCGACGCGCCAATAGCGCGCGGGTCCGCCGGTACGATGTGCGTCGCGGGTGAGGGGGAACCGCGCCTTCAGGTCTTCGAACACGCGGGTGAGGGGGACGAACCGGTCGGTGCGATCCTCGTCGATTGCGCCGAGCGGCATCGTCTCGATCAGCGACAGGTCGTGGCCCTCGTCGATGCACCATTGCAGCATCGCCGGAATTTCGGCTTCGTTTAGTCCGGCGAGCGCGACCATGTTGATCTTGACCGCCAGCCCGGCCGCCTTGGCCGCGGCGATCCCGCCGAGGACCTGGTCGAGGTCGCCATGGCGGGTGATGTAGCGGAAACGGTCGGCATCCAGACTGTCGAGGCTGACGTTGATGCGACGGATACCGGCATCGACCATGCCCTGGGCGTGTTGGCCCAGACGGGTGGCGTTGGTCGTCATGGTCAGTTCGTCGAGGCCGGCGCCGACGTGCCTGCCGAGCCGCCGCATCAGATCGCCGACGTCGCGCCGCACCAGCGGTTCGCCGCCGGACAACCGGATCTTGGTGACGCCGCGCGCGATGAAGCGTTCCGCGATGATCGCGATCTCGTCCAGGCTGAGCAGCTTTGCGCGCGGCAGGAACGTCATCTGTTCGGCCATGCAATAGCGGCACCGCAAGTCGCACCGGTCGGTGACCGAGATGCGCAGGTAGCGGATGGTTCGACCCTGAGGGTCGACGAGCGGCGGATCGACCATGCGGTCGACCAGCGGCTGATCGGATGGGAGGGGTGCGCTGGTCATATCTAGGAGCTAAGCGGTCAACCGTCCGCCGACAAGTCCGTTCCATTTGCGTCGGACGCCGGCGGTCTCCATTGCCGGTTAACGGTCTGCCGCCTAGGCTGGCGCCGATGAGGGATCAGGCCGATCGCAGGACGCTGTTCATCGTGTCGGCCGAGGCGGGCGAGGCGCTGGCGGCGTGCGTGCGTGTGGATGGCTGGCGCATCGTCGTCGACGGTGGCGGCGACGGGGTCGCTGGCCGGGCGCTGGCCAGCGGCGCGGATGTGATGCTGGTCGATACGCGCGCCGACGCGCCGGCGGGCGCTGCCGCGACGCAGGCGCTGGGCGGCCTGGCCGCCGCGACGGGGCGGGCGCTGATCGCCCTCACTGCCGACACCGCGTGGCTCGAAGACCTGCTGGCAGTCGGCGCGACGCATTTTTCGGTCGATCGCGGCGACGCCCACGAACTGCGTCAGGCGATCCGTTACGCGGCGGGTCAGGTCCAGCGCGACCATAGCGACCGGCGCGGACCGCGGTTCGGGGCCAATGCCGATCCTGCGGATGTGGCCGCATGGATCGACGCGCGGCTGGACGACGGCGAGCATGTCGGCGTGTCGATCATCGCGCTGTCCCGGCTCGACATCCTCAATGCCGCCCGTGGGCGCGCCGCGGGTGACACGCTGATCGCGGCAGCCCGAGCGCAGGTGGAGGCGGTGACGCGCGGGCTGCTGGGGCCAGCGGCGATGGTCGCCGCGGCGGGCGGTGGCGACATGATCGTCGCGTCCGCCGCGCCGCCGCCGGTGCTCGCGCGGCTTGCCGCGGCGCTCGACGCGGCGCTGGCGAAGCCCCTGCCGATCCGCGGCCGGCAAGCGGTGCTGGGCAGTCGCTGGGGCATGGCGGAGAGCGGGCCGGCGGACGATGCCGCCAGCCTGTTGCGCCGCGCCGCCGAGGCACTGGTGGCCGCCAAGGCGAGCGATGGCGCCACGGTGCGCGTCGCCGGCCCCGAAGGCGCCGCGCCGCTCGATCTGCTGGCGATCGACCTGCACCTCGCGATCGAGCGCGGCGAGATCGACGTGCTGTTCCAGCCGCAGGCGCCGATCGACGGCCGCCATGTGACTGGCGTCGAGGCGCTGGCGCGCTGGCGCCATGGCAAATTGGGGCCATTGGGTGCCGACGCCCTGTTCGCGGCGGCGGATCGCGCCGACCTGGGCGTGGCATTGTCGGACCACATCCAGGAACTGGTGCTGGCACGCGTCGCACGCTGGCCGCGACCACTCGCCGGATTGCGCGTATCGCTCAACCTGACGGCCGGCGATCTCGGCAGGCCCGGTTTCGCGGCGCTGTTCCTCGATCGGGTCGCCGCCAGCGGGGTGCCGTTCGAACGGCTGACCGTCGAGATCACCGAGGGCGGGGCGATCCGTAACCTCGAGATCGCGGCGGCGGTGCTGGCGACCCTGCGCGAGGCGGGGGTGCGGGTGGCGCTGGACGATTTCGGCACCGGCTATTCCAGCCTAGCCTATCTCACCGCGCTGCCGCTCGATTATCTGAAGCTCGACAAGGCGCTCGCCTGCGGGATCGAGGCGACGCCGCGCCACCGCGGCGTGGTGCGCGCGGTGATGACTCTGGCCCGCTCGCTGGGGCTGGCGGTGATCGCGGAGGGGATCGAGAGCGAAGCGCAGCGGGTTCTGCTCGCGGCGGAAGGCTGCACCTTCTACCAGGGGTTCCTGCTGGCGGAGCCGCTGGACGAGGCGGCGTTGATCGCGATGATGGAGATGGAACGATGCTGATCCTGCCGCTGATGCTGGCGATACCGGCGCCGGTCGTGGACGACGCCGAAGCGGGCATCCGCGCGGCGATGGAAAGCAGCGCGGCTGGCTGGAGCGCGGGCGACATGCCGCGGTTCCTTGCCGTCTATGCCGACGATGCGGTCTTCGTCACCAAGGATGGCGTGGTTCGCGGCAAGGCCGCGATCGCCGCGCGCTACGACAAGAGCTATGGTACGGATGCGACGAAGCGCGGCACGCTGTTGTTCCGGATGATGGGCTTCCGGCGGATCGATGCCGCGCACCAGATGCTGTGGGCGCGGTGGATACTCGATTATCCCGGCGGCAAGCAGAGCAGCGGCATGACGTCGCTGCTGTTCGAGCGGCAGCGCGGCGGCTGGAAGATCCTGTCCGACCACAGCAGCTGATCCCGATCGCTGTCGAAGGCGGGCGACCGGTGGTGCCGGCTCGCCCCCGCGTCGTTCGAGGGCTGAAGCACCTCCACCGGTGACATGGGCGGGGAGGGGGAGAGGAAGTGACCCGCGTCACCCAATCCTATCCCGCCGCCTTCGCCAGCCCCTTGGACAGTTGCAGCGCGCCGTGCAGCCGCGATTTTGCATCGGGCCATGCGCGTTGCAGCACCAGCTTGCTGTCGGGCCGCAGCTTGGCGACGCCGTTCAGCCGTTCGACATAGGCGAGCAGGCCCGGCACGTTGGGCGGGGTATCGTCGTGGAAGCCGACCAGCACGCCGCGCGGGCCGACATCCATCTTGGCGATGCAGGCCTTGCGCGCGTTCTGCTTGATCTCGATGACGCGGATCAGATTGTCGGTCGCATCGGGCAGCGGGCCGAACCGGTCGATCATCTCGGCGGCGAAGGCCTCGATCTCGCGGCTTTCCTCCAGTTCGTTGAGGCGGCGGTACAGCCCCATCCGCAGGTCGAGATCGGGCACGTAATCCTCGGGGATGAGGATCGGCGCGTCGACGGTGATCTGCGGCGAGAAGTCGCGCGGCCGGCTGGCGAGCCCGCCCGCCTTGGCATCCATGATCGCCTCTTCGAGCATCGACTGGTAGAGTTCGTAGCCGACCTCCTTGATATGACCCGATTGTTCGTCGCCGAGCAGGTTGCCGGCGCCGCGGATGTCGAGGTCGTGACTGGCAAGCTGGAACCCGGCGCCAAGCGAATCGAGGTCGGACAGCACCTTCAGCCGCTTTTCCGCGGTCTCGGTCATCTGGCGTTCGGGCGGCGTCACCAGATAGGCGTAGGCGCGCGTCTTCGACCGGCCGACACGGCCGCGCAGCTGGTAGAGCTGGGCCAGGCCGAAGCGATCGGCCCGATGGACGATCATGGTGTTGGCAGAGGCGATGTCGATGCCGCTTTCGATGATGGTGGTCGAAACCAGCACCTCGAACTTCTTGTCGTAGAAGGCGCTCATCCGCTCCTCGACCTCGGTCGCGCTCATCTGGCCGTGGGCGACGACGTAGCGCACTTCCGGCACTTCGTTGCGGAGGTATTCCTCCAGCTCTGGCAGGTCGGCGACGCGCGGCGTCACGATGAAGCTCTGGCCGCCGCGATAATGTTCGCGCAGCAGCGCCTCGCGCAGCACGACCGGGTCCCAGGGGATGACGTAGGTGCGGACCGCGAGCCGGTCGACCGGCGGCGTCTGGATCACCGACAGTTCGCGGATGCCGCTCATCGCCATCTGCAACGTGCGGGGAATGGGCGTCGCGGTCAGCGTCAGCATGTGGACGTCGGCGCGCAACGCCTTCAGCCGTTCCTTGTGAGTGACGCCGAAGCGCTGTTCCTCATCGACGATGACGAGGCCCAGGCGCTTGAAGTAGATGCTCTTCGCCAGCAACGCGTGGGTGCCGATGACGACGTCGACGGTCCCCTCGGCCAGCCCTTCCTTCACCGCCTTCGCCTCGGCGGCGGGGACGAGGCGGGACAATCGCCCGATCTTCATCGGGAAGCCTTCGAAGCGGCTGCTGAAATTGTTGAAATGCTGGCGGGCAAGCAACGTCGTCGGGCAGACGACCGCGACCTGCTTGCCGCCCATCGCGGCGACGAAGGCGGCCCGCAGCGCGATCTCGGTCTTGCCGAAGCCGACGTCGCCGACGATCAGCCGGTCCATCGGCCGCCCGGCGCCAAGGTCGCCAAGCACGTCCTCGATCGCGCGATCCTGATCGTCGGTCTCGTCATAGGGGAAGCGGTCGACGAAGCTCGGATAGCCGCTGGCATCGGGTTCCAGCACGTCGCCGGGGTTGAGCGCGCGTTCGGCCGCGGTCTTGATGAGCTCGCCCGCGATTTCACGGATGCGTTCCTTCATCCGCGACTTGCGGCGCTGCCATGCCTCTCCGCCCAGCCGGTCGAGCGTCGCGCCGTCCTCGCCCGATCCGTAGCGCGAGAGCACTTCGAGGTTTTCGACGGGGACGAACAATTTGTCGCCGCCGGCATATTCGACCGCGACGCAATCGTGCGGGCTCTGGCCGACGGGGATCGAGGTCAGGCCCAGATACTTGCCGATGCCGTGGTCGCTGTGGACGACGAGATCGCCCGGCGTCAGCGTCGCCAGTTCGGCGAGGAAGGCGTCGGCGGACTTCTTGCGCTTCGCCCGGCGGACCAGCCGGTCGCCCAGCATGTCCTGTTCGGTCAGTACGGCGACATCCGGCGCGGTGAAGCCGTGATCCAGCGGCAGCACGACGAGGGCGACGCCGGCGCTCTTGCCGGTGTCGGC
This sequence comes from Sphingomonas insulae, assembly GCF_010450875.1. NCBI lineage: Bacteria > Pseudomonadati > Pseudomonadota > Alphaproteobacteria > Sphingomonadales > Sphingomonadaceae > Sphingomonas > Sphingomonas insulae. The sequence goes on along the minus strand of NZ_CP048422.1, from coordinate 2,710,054 downwards.
GATGCCCAGCGCCTGCTGCCAGCTGTCCGCCGCCTTGGCGCCCTTCAGGCCATGGTCGTTGAGCAGGTTGCCGAGCCGTTCGCGTGCGCCGACCGAATAGCTGGCGAGGACGGGCTTGCGGCCCTGCTTGCGCAGCGTGGCGAGATGCTTGACGACCGCTTCGTAGACGTTGGCGCCGCTGCTGCGTTCCGGTCCGAAATCGCGCGGGCCGTCGACGGCGAAATCGAGGACCGTCGCGCTTTCGGGCTCATGGAACGGCGTCGTGAGATGCGCGTGGGTCGCATCGATGGCGGCGGCCCATTCCTTGGCATCGAGGTAGAGCGACTTGGCGGCGAGCGGCCGGTAGCTGCCGGGCTGCGCCGCTTCGGCGCGCCTGCGGTTGTCGAAATAATCGGCGATCGCCTCCAGCCGGCCCTCGGCGGCGCCGGTGACGCCCGAATCGCGGACGACGACATCATCGGCAGAGAGATGGTCGAACAGGGTTGCCAGCTTGTCCTCAAACAGCGGCAACCAATGTTCCATCCCGGCGAGCCGACGACCGTCGCTGACCGCTTGGTAGAGGGGGTCGCCCGTGGCGGTCGCGCCGAACTTGTCACGATAGCGGGTGCGGAAGCGCTTGACCGATTCTTCGTCGAGCAAAGCTTCGGAGGCGGGGAGCAGGGTGAACCCGTCGATCCGGCCGGTCGTCCGCTGGTCGTCGGGATTGAACGTGCGGACGGTCTCGACCTCGTCACCGAAGAAGTCGAGCCGCAGCGCCTGGTCCTCGCCGCTCGGATACAGGTCGACGATGCCGCCGCGGACGGCATATTCGCCCTGATCGTGCACCGTTTCCGTGCGGACGTAGCCGTTCGCCTGCAACAGCCGGGCAAGATCGTCGCGGTCGATCCGCGCGCCGGGTTCCAGCGTCGCGACCAGCTGACGGATGCGGAACGGCGTCAGCACGCGCTGGGTCGCGGCGTTGGCCGTCGTCAGGAACAGCTGCGGACCCTTGCGCGGCTGCTGGAGGCGGTAGAGCGCGGCGATGCGCTCCGCCATGATCCGCAGCGTTGGGCTGGCCCGGTCGTAGGGCAGGCAGTCCCATGCCGGGAAGCTGACGACGTCGAGATCCGGGGCAAAGAAGGTGGCGGTCGCGGCGATCGCGCGCATCGCCGAATCGTCTGCGGCGATGAATATCGCGCGCCCTTTCGCCGCCCGCGCGAGGTCGGCGAGCAGCGATGGCTGAAAGCCGCCGGGAACACCGGAAAGGGTAAGCGGGGTCTTGGCGGACAGGATCGTCTTAAGGGCGGGCATCGTGTTTCCGGTTGTGCGCATCGGGTGATGCGCTGGGGGTGCCGGGGTGTGTGGGGCGGCGCGGCGGCTAGCGCGCCACCGGAACGTAGCTCAACGAACGCATCGCCTGCATCATCGGCCCGTCCCATTCCGGCGGACACGGCAGCGATCCGATCGCCCAGCCCATGATGTCGACGTCCTGTTCCTCCAGCAGCGCCTCGAACCAGTCGAGCTGCTCCGGCGTCCAGCCGGCGCCATGGGCATCGAAGAAGCCGCCGATCATCAGATCGGCCTCTTTGGTGCCGCGGTGCCAGCTGCGGAACTTCAGGCGTTTCAATCGGATGGCGTGATCCATCGGGCTTCCAATGCAAATAGCCCGGTAACCGCTGGCGGCGGCTATCGGGTCGGGTATAGCGGCCATGTAGTCATGCGCCCCGCTATCCTCAATCCGCTGTTCGCCGAAGTCACCGCCCTGAAGGGCGTCGGCCCCGCGCTCGCCAAGCCGCTCGACCGGCTGGGCCTGGCGCGCGTGGTCGACGTCGCCTTTCACCTGCCGAGCGGATGGATAGACCGGTTGCCGCGCGAGGAGCTGGATATCGCGGATGCCGGACGGGTGATCGCGATCACGCTGACGCCCCGCGATTACCGGACCAGCACAGGACGCGGGCCGACGCGCGTGCAGGCGACGGACGCCAGGGGCAATTACGTCAGCCTCGTCTATTTCGGCGGATCGTCGGGCTGGGTGAAGAAGCTGTTGCCGCTGGACACGCCGCGCCGGGTGTCGGGCAAGCTGGAAAGCTATGGCGAGATGCTGCAGATCATCCATCCCGATCTGGGCGAGCCCGACGAGCCGTTCCGGGAGCGCGAGGCGATCTATCCGCTGTCCGAAGGGCTGACCTCGCGCCGGCTCGGTGGCTTTGCGGCGCAGGCGCTGGAGCGGGCGCCCGAGCTGGCCGAGTGGATCGAGCCGGGATTGAAGGCGAAACGCGGCTGGCCCGGTTGGCGCGAGGCGTTGCAGCGCATCCATGACGATCCCGCAGACACGCTGGCGCGGGAGCGGCTCGCCTATGACGAGATTTTTGCCAACCAGCTGGCGATGACGCTGGTGCGCGCCGACACGCGCAAGCGCCGCGGCCGCGCGCTGCTCGGCGATGGCCGCCTGCGGGACATGCTGCGGCTGCCCTATACGCCGACCGGTGCGCAATCGCGGTCCGTGGCCGAGATCGAAGGCGACCTGGCGCAGACCGCGCCGATGCTGCGGCTGCTGCAAGGCGACGTCGGGTCGGGCAAGACCCTGGTCGCGGCGATGGCGTTGCTGATCGCGGTGGAGGCGGGTGCGCAGGGTGCGATGCTTGCGCCGACCGAAATCCTCGCCCGCCAGCATTACGAGACGCTGCGCAAGACGCTCGCCGGGCTGCCGCTGGAGATCGCGGTGCTCACCGGCCGCGACAAGGGGCGGGCGCGCGAAGCGACGCTGATGGCGCTGGCGGCGGGTGAGATCGACATCCTGGTCGGGACGCATGCGATCTTTCAGGAGGCGGTCGGCTACAAGGACCTCGCCCTCGTCGTGGTCGACGAACAGCACCGCTTCGGCGTGGCCGAACGCATGATGCTGCAGGCCAAGGGCAAGGCGCCACCCCATCTGCTGGCGATGACCGCGACACCGATCCCGCGCACGCTGACGCTGGCGCAATATGGCGAGATGGACGTCAGCCGGCTCGACGAGATGCCGCCCGGTCGCGAACCGATCGAGACGCGAGTCGTATCGGAAGACCGGCTGGACGAGGTGGTCAACGCCATCGGCCGGCACATGGCCGACGGTGGACAGGCCTATTGGGTCTGCCCGCTGGTCGAGGAGAGCGAGAAGAGCGATCTTGCCGCCGCCGAAATGCGGGCGGAAACGCTGCGCGCGCGGTTCGGCGAGCGCATCGGCGTGGTCCACGGCCGCATGAAACCGGCGGAGAAGGACGCCGTCATGGAGGCGTTCGCCGGCAATCGGTTGAGCGTGCTGGTCGCGACGACGGTGATCGAGGTCGGTGTCGACGTCCCCAATGCCACGCTGATCGTCATCGAACATGCCGATCGTTTCGGGCTGGCGCAGCTGCACCAGTTGCGCGGTCGCGTCGGGCGGGGCGGGGGGCTGTCCCGCTGTCTGCTGCTGCGCGGCGCCGCGCTCAGCGAGACGTCGCGGGCGCGGCTGGCCTTGATGCGCGAGACCAACGACGGCTTCCGGATCGCCGAGGAGGATCTGCGGCTGCGCGGCGGCGGCGAATTGCTCGGCACGCGTCAGTCGGGCGAGGTGGCGTTCCGGCTCGCCTTGCCCGAAATGCTCGCCGATCTGCTACAATGCGCACAGGACGATGCGCGCCTGCTGATCGACCGCGACGGCGGCCTGGAGGGGCCAAGAGGGCAAGCGGCCCGCGTGGCGCTCTATCTGTTCGATCGGGATGCCGGGGTGGCGTTGCTCAGATCGGGGTGACCTGCGCTCACGCGCTCATCGCGGCCAGCACCGCATGATAGCGACCGGCGAGGATCGGCCGTTCCAGCTGACAGCCGATCCGCCCGCCGAGCGCCCAGCGGACCGCGACCTGCACCTCGCCCACGATCGGCAGCGGGATTCTTAGCCATTCCCCGACGCTGACCGGCGCGTCGCTGCGGATCATCAGGCCGTGCGGCGAGAGATTGACGATCAGCACGGGGACCGAGCGGCGATCGGCCAGCACCGCACGACTGCGATGATGCACCTCGTCACGGGGCTCGGCGCGATCGTCGATCGAGTTAAATGCTGTAGAGGACACACGACACTCCCGACGGCCAAGGCCCTGACCGTTTCGGACATATCGATACATCGAAGCGGTTTACAGAGGCTTACTGACCCAAAATGAGCAGGCCGTGGTTCTTTTTCCCGGCGGAAACGCGAACCGGCTCGCCGGTCACGGCGATCGCAAGCGTATCGTCGTCGATCCGCTCGCCGTTCACTCTCGCGCCGCCGCCGGCAACCAGCCGGCGCGCCTCGCCCTTCGACTTCGCGAAACCGAGCGCAACCAGCGCATCGACGATGCCGATCGAACCGTCCGATACGGTGGCGGATGGCAGGGCAGCGCCGCTTCCCCCTTCCTCGAAGGTCCGGCGTGCCGTCTCCGCCGCCTGATCGGCCGCGTCCCGGCCGCGGCACATCGCGGTGGCTTCGTTGGCGAGGATCTTCTTCGCTTCGTTGATTCCCGCGCCCTCCCGCGCTTCCAGCTCGGCGATCTGGTCGAGCGGCAGGTCGGTGAACAGCCGCATGAAACGGCCGACGTCGCGGTCGTCGGTGTTGCGCCAGAACTGCCAGTAATCGAAATGCGGCAATTGGTCTTCGTGCAGCCATACCGCGCCGGACATGGTCTTGCCCATCTTGCCGCCATCCGCGGTGGTGATGAGGGGGGTGGTGACGCCGAACACCTCGGTACCGTCCATGCGCCGCGACAATTCGATGCCGTTGACGATGTTACCCCATTGATCGCTGCCGCCCATCTGCAACCGGCATCCCATGCGCCGCGAAAGCTCCATGAAGTCGTAGGCCTGCAGGATCATGTAGTTGAATTCGAGGAAGCTGAGCGACTGTTCGCGGTCGAGCCGCAGCTTCACCGAATCAAAGCTGAGCATCCGGTTGACCGAGAAATGCTGGCCGACATCGCGCAGGAACGGGATGTATTCGAGGGCGTCGAGCCAGTCGGCGTTATCGACCATCACCGCATCGGTCGGCCCACCCGTCTCCCCCTCGGGCGCGAAGGTCAGGAAGCGTTCGAAGATCCGCTTGATCGACGCGACGTTCGCCTTGATGCCGTCCTCGCCCAGCAGCTTGCGCGCCTCGTCCTTGAAGCTGGGATCGCCGATCTTGCCGGTACCGCCGCCCATCAGCACGATCGGCTTGTGGCCGGTCTGCTGCAGGCGGCGGAGCAGCATGATCTGCACGAGGCTGCCGACGTGCAGCGACGGCGCGGTCGGATCGAAGCCGATATAGCCCGGCACGACCTGCTTCGCGGCGAGCGCGTCGAGCGCGGTCGCATCGGTCAGCTGGTGGATGTAGCCGCGCGAGGCGAGCGTGCTGAGCAGATCGGACTGGTAGGTCATCGGCGCCGGTTAGCAAGGCGCGGGCGGCGCGTCACCTGTCGTCCTCGTTGGCTCGCGCTGGACGATCGCGAGCGCGGGAGGCCGTGTCTATCCGCGCGGCAATTGTCCTTGCGGATCCACCGGCGTGCGGCCCTTGCGCAGTTCGAAGTGCAGTTCCGGCCGGTCGGCGAAGCCGGTGTCGCCGGACAGCCCGATCGTCTGGCCGCGCTTCACGCTCTGTCCGCGCTGGACCAGCAGCTTGCTGGCATGGCCATAGACGCTCGTCCAGCCGTTGCCGTGGCGGACGATGATAAGGCCGCCCAGTGCCGCGATGCCGTCGCCGGCATAGGCGACGACGCCGTCGGCGGTCGCGTGGATCGGCGTGGAGATGGGGACGGCGATCTTGATACCGTCGTTGCGCTCGCCGCTCTTGCCGGGGCCGAAGCGGCGGACGACCTGGCCATCGACGGGCCAGATGAAGCCGCCCTGCAACCGGGCGGGCGCTGCGACGACGGCGGTCGGCGGCAGCACGCGACGGGGGCTGGTGACCGGTTTGGCGGGTGCCTGACGCGGCGCCGGTGTCGGTTCGCCGCCGGTCAGGATGTCGTCGATATCGAGGCGAAAGGCGGCGGCGCGATCGGCGCGGCTGGGCGGTTGGGCGGGATCGCCCGGGATCAGCACGCGCTGGCCGGCCCGCAGGACATACGGCTCCTCAAGCTGGTTGGCGCTGACGATGCGCGACCATTCGACGCCATAGGCGCGGGCGATCGCGATGCCGGTCTCGCCCTGGCGGACGAGGTGATAGCGGCCGCCGGGGATGGTGAGCGTCTGGCCGAGCCGAATCGTGAACGGCGGCGCCAGCCCGTTCGCACGCGCGATCGCCTCCGACGCGGCGCCGGTCCGATCGGCGACGCGGCGCAGCGAATCACCGGGCGCGACGGTGTAGGTGCGAGCGGCGACGACCTGCGCGTCGGGGCTGACCGGCCGCGCTTCCCACGCGGGACGCGCGGTGCGCGGCATCGCGATGTCGTTGCGTTCGACCATGTCGCGGCCGGGTATGTCGTGTCCCGGTATCTCGCGTCCTGATACGTCGACGTCGCTAGGTGGATCGTCGCGCGGCGGCGGGTCGCGGCGGACCGGCGGCGGGCGATCGTCGTATGGGCCAGCGCCACCGACGCTCGGGATGCAGGCGGACAGCGTCAGCCCGGCCAGCGCCGTACCGCCGATGATCCGCCAAAGCCGCATGACCGCCGCCGTCAGCCGCGCGGTTCGAGCCGGGTCAGCCCGCCGAGATACGGCTGGAGCACGGCCGGGACCGCGACCGCGCCATCGGCCTGCTGATAATTCTCCAGTACCGCGACCAGCGTCCGTCCGACCGCGAGCCCCGACCCGTTGAGCGTATGGACGAAGCGCGTCGCCTTCTCACCCTCCGGCCGATAGCGCGCGTTCATCCGCCGTGCCTGAAAATCGCCGCAGGTCGAGCAGCTGGAAATCTCGCGATAGGTATCCTGCCCCGGCAACCACACCTCCAGATCGTAGGTCCGCCGCGCGGTGAAGCCCATGTCGCCCGCGCACAGCAGCATGCGGCGATACGGCAGTTCGAGCGCGTCGAGGATACCCTCGGCACAGGCGGTCATGCGCTCGTGCTCGGCATCGGAGGCATCCTCCGGGACGATCGACACCATCTCGACCTTGTCGAACTGATGCTGGCGGATGTAGCCGCGCGTGTCGCGACCCGCAGCGCCCGCTTCCGATCGGAAGCATGGCGTCAGCGCCGCGAATCGCAGCGGCAGTTCGTCCGCCGACAGGATCGCCTCGCGCACGATGTTGGTCAGCGACACTTCGGCGGTCGGGATCAGCCAGCGGCCATCGGTGGTGCGGAACAGATCCTCGGCGAATTTCGGCAGCTGGCCGGTGCCGAACACCGCCTCGTCCTTCACCAGCAGCGGCGGTGCCACCTCTTCATAGCCGTGATGCTGCGTCAGCGTGTCGAGCATGAACTGGCCGAGCGCCCGTTGCAGCCGTGCCGCGGGGCCGCGGACGAGCGTGAAGCGCGCGCCGGCAATGGCGACGCCGGTCTCGAAATCGAGCCCGATCGCCGGGCCGATGGCGTCATGCTCCCTGACCGGGAAGGCGAAGGCGGCGGGCGTGCCGCGCTGGTGGATGACGACGTTGCCGGTTTCGTCCTCGCCCTCCGGAACGTCGGGTGCGGGGCGATTGGGCAGCGCGGCGAGCGCGTCGTTCAGCGCCGCTTCGGCCGCGGCTTCGTCGGCTTCGAGCCCCGGCAGCGCATCCTTGAGCGCCGCCACGTCGGCCATCAGCGCCTGCGCGCGCGGTTCGTCCTTCTGCGCCTTGGCCTGGCCGATCTGCTTCGACAGGTCGTTGCGGCGGGTCTGCGCGTCCTGCGCGGCGGCGATGGCGGCACGACGCGCATCGTCGAGCGACAGCAGCCCTGCGGCCGGTGAGGCGACGCCGCGACGGGCGAGGGCGGTATCGAAGGCGGCGGGATCGTCCCGGATGACGCGGATGTCGTGCATGGTGCCGCGGCTATGGCCGGGCGTTCCTGCTCGCGCAAGCGGGCAACCCTCTCGCCCCCCACGGCGTTGACCACCCGATTGCAACGATCAGGAGTAAGCGACGATGCAGGTTCCCCACAATGCGTTCGTGCTGGTAGCGGATGGCCGCAAGGCCCTGTTCTTCCGGAACGAGGGTGATGCCGAATTCCCCAACCTGCAGGTCGAGCATGCAGAGGAGCATGTGAACCCGGCCGATCGCGACCAGAAGACCGATGCGGCAGGCGCGTCATCGTCGACCCGGAGCGGCGCCGACGGGCAATTCGCACCCTCGCGCGGATCGATGGGCGAAACTGACTATCACCAGCAGGAAGAAGACCGGTTCGCCGCCGACATGGCGGACATGCTGAAGCGGCGCGCGCTTGCGAATGCCTTCGAAGCGCTCATCATCGTCGCCCCGCCGAAGACGCTGGGCGAATTGCGCAAGCATTATCACAAGGAAGTCAGCGACCGGCTGAAGGGCGAGCTCGCCAAGGATCTGACCGGGCATCCGGTGCCGGACATCGAACAGGCGCTGCGTTCGGCCTGACGACCGGGCACGCGAAAAGGGCTGCCGGACCATGGTCCGGCAGCCCTTTTTCATGCGGGTCACCGATACGGCGCGATCAGGCGGCCTGCGGTCTGGCCAGTCGCTTGCGCGCCACGAGCGCGGCGGCAGCGGCGCCGAACAGCAGGACCATCGGCGGGGCCGGTACCGGTGCGGGCGGCCCGCCGGACGATCCCGGCGGGCCGGGAGGCGGGCCGCCGTGATGGCCGCTGGAGGTCCAGCCACCGTTCGACGACCAGCCACCGCTGGTGCTCCATCCCTTCGAGCTCGATCCGTAGGACGAGCTGCTCGACGAGGTCGAACTGGAGCCCGACGACGAACCGCTGCTGCTCGACGAGGACGAGACGTTACCGCTGGACGAGGACGAGGACGACGTCGAGGACGATACGTTGCCGCTCGACGAACTGGAGACGTTGCCGCTGGACGAGGACGATACGTTGCCGCTGGACGACGATGTACTGCTGACGTTGCCCGAAGACGACGTGCTGCTGACGTTGCCGCTCGAGGTCGATGACGTGCTGCTGACGCCTCCGGTCGAGGTCGACGAGCCGCCGCTCGAGGTCGACGACGACGAACCGCCGGACGATGTCGACGAACCGCCCGAGGACGTCGAGGACGAGCCGCCGCTGGAGGTGGACGAGATCACGATGCTGCCGCTCGACCCGGACGATCCGCCACCGAAGAAGCCGCCACCGAACCCGCCGCCGAAACCGCCACCCCAGCCGCCGCTACCGCCGACGACGACCGGAACGCCGCCGCCGCCACCGCCGACGAACCCTTCGGCGGCGGGCAGGGGCACCGGTACGGGGGCCGCCTGGCTGGCGACGGTGACAACCGTCGGCGCACAGGCCGTAGTGGTGGTGGTGACGATCCGGCGACGCGCACTGCGATGCACGGCGGCGACCTGCCGGCGGACCACGACACGCTTCTTCGCCTGCTTGACGTATGTCGGGCGGTTCGGACGTTCGGCGACATGGACGGCGCCGCCGCCGATCAATGCACCCCCACATGCGCAGGCGCACAACTTTGCCAATGCCATCCGTACGGACATAACGTCACTTTCTCGTTGCCGGCGCCACTGCCCCGGACGTCCGGTGCGAGCAGAGCCTCCCTGCTATGGGACCAAGTGCAAAACAAACCATTAAGCGCAAGCGTGTTAACCATGATCTTTGCCGGATGGCGCGCTTTTCCACGGTTTCAGGTGGGGCGATCGACGTTAACGTGCCAGACTGGAACACAACGCGACAGCATGGTTAACCACTCTCCGGCATGCCATTCCGCCGCGCGTAGTACATAAAGGACGCAAATCGCAATAAAAGGTCGCATCTTTGTATGATTCGGCAACTCTGATCGCTTGTGGTTCCCTACGCGCACGATTATAGGCGCCTTCACCATTTGGGGGCGGCCCTGGGTTCGAAAAGGGGCCGGAGGGAGAGTGGTATGGCAACGCAAGTCAGTCGCGTGAATGATGTGAGTTCGAACCCGATGCCGGCAAACGATGCAGGGGTTTGGCATGAGGACGGGTATCGGCCGAGTGCCGAGGAACCGTTCATGAGCCTGCGACAGCAGGCCTATTTCCGCAACAAGCTGCTGCGGTGGAAGGACGCGATCCTCGAGGATGCGGCCGGCACGCTAAACCAGCTTCAGCTCGATTCGCTGCGCGAGTCCGACCTGACCGACCGGGCGTCGAGCGAGACCGACTGGTCGATCGAACTGCGCACCCGCGACCGCCAGCGCAAGCTGGTGTCGAAGATCGAGGCGGCGATCCGCCGGATCGACGAAGGCGAATACGGCTATTGCGAAGTGACCGGCGAACCGATCAGCCTCGGCCGCCTCGAAGCCCGTCCGATCGCGACGATGACGCTGGAAGCACAGGAGCGGCACGAGCGGAACGAGAAGATCTCGCGCGAGGATTGACGTTCGGCCCACGCGGCCGATTGCAATATTCGCTATGGTTTCGACCTGCGCGCGGGCGTATCCAGCGGTCGTTGTGGCCGATGGTCCGCCCATGCCGATCAGTCGGCAAACGAAAGTCGCTTCATCGATGGACAGCTTTTCGCACGACCCGTTTTCCAAGTCCGACGATGCCGGCGGGTCGCAGCGTAGCCGTGTCCGCGACAGCCTGTTCCTCATGGCGCAATTGCGGTTCGTCGGGGAATCGGCGGTTCGCGACGTCCGCGTCCGGAACCTGTCGGAAGGCGGGTTGATGGTCGATTGTGCGATGGTGAAGGAACCCGGCACCGCCGTCACCCTCGATGTCCGTGGAATCGGAGAGGTGTCGGGCAAGGTCGCCTGGTGCACGGAAGGGCGCATCGGCATCGCGCTGGATCGCCAGATCGATCCCAAAAAGGCGCGAAAGCCGGTGGTGAAGTCCGGCCGCTGATCCGAAAAGCCCCTCCGCAAAGGGAGGGGCCGGCTATGCCTAGAGGCCTGTAAGCTCTTCCTTGAGCTTCAATTTCTGCCGCTTCAGGTCTGCGATGATTGCGGAGTTGGGCATCGGGCGGTGGGCTTCGTCGGCAATGCGGCGGTCGAGCGCCGCATGCTTGGTTTCCAGGGCCTGTTGATGCGTCGTCTGCATTTCGGTGTACCTCCTGATGCATGCGTGTTGGGGAAGCGAGTAAACCACCGAAGCTTTGAAAAGTCCTCACCGGAATCGCGGGAAAGCGATTAAGCGAGGGACATCGTGCGACGATCCGGTCCCGGGGGCGGGGCGGCGGGCGATGGTGCAGCGTGGTGCTTGGTCGATGGCGTGCGTTGGGTTAGGGAAACGCAGGTTCGAGGGATGTTGGCATGGACGAAACGCAGATCATCGCCCGGCTCGACCTGTTGCGGACCGAGCATCGTGATCTCGACGCGGCGATCGATGCGCTCGCCACCACCGGCATCCCGGACCAGTTGCAGATCGCCCGGCTGAAAAAGCGCAAGCTTCGGCTGCGCGACGAGATCGCCAATTGCGAAGACCAGCTGATCCCGGACATCATCGCCTGACGCATCGGGGCCGCCGCGACCGGCTCTGTTTGGTACAGTCGGCCTGCACGTCGTGCTGGGCAGCGCGTCATGGCTGTGCCACCACCGCGTCATGACCGGCCGCCCCTCTGAATCGCGTATCCACCGCCGCCTGATCGACTCGCTGTATACGGAAGCGATGTTGCTGGCGGACGAGGCGCGGTCGTATTTCGACGAGGCGGGTCGCGCCGAGCGGGAGGCGCTGGATCCCCTGATCCGTGTCGGCTTTTCGTGCGAATCGCTCAAGGTGACGACGCGGCTGATGCACGTCATCGCGTGGCTGCTCACCCAGCGTGCGATCGATGCGGGCGAATTGCGCCCGCGCGAGGCGCTGGACCCGGCGCGCAGGCTGGGCAGCGCCCCCCAGTTCGATGCGCATCTGATCGATGCCCTGCCGCGGCGGGCGCGAGCGCTGGTGGAGGCCAGCGCCAATTTGCACCGCCGCGTCGGGCTGCTCGACAGCGCACTGGAAACCCAGCTCGCGCCCAGTCCGGTCCACCACCTGCACGATCGGCTGGCGCTCGCCTTCTAGGGTATATCGACATTCAGCCTTGTACTTCCCCGGCGGAGGCCGGGGCCCGGTTGGGGCAGGCTGGTGATGAAGCGCATGCCAGCTTCACAGCGGCTTTCCCAATTGGGCCCCGGCCTCAACCGGTGTTCAATTGCCGTCGCACTGTTGAATGTCGATCCGACCTAGGCCAATCGGTCTTTCGCCAGGGTGTATTCGTGGCGCAGCCGCGCGACGCGATCGGCGACGCTTTCGACGCGGTCGACCACGCCGATCCCCTGTCCCGATCCCCAGATGTCCCGCCAGGCCTTGGCCTTCGACCCGTTGCCGCCGCCGAAGTCCATCGTCTTCAGGTCGCCCTCCGGCAGATTGTCCGGATCGAGCCCCGATGCCGCGATCGAACTGCGCAGGTAGTTGCCATGGACGCCGGTGAACAGGTTCGAATAGACGATGTCGGCAGCGCGGCTGGCGACGATCGACGCCTTGTAATCCTCCGCCGCATTCGCCTCGGTCGTCGCGATGAAGGGCGATCCGATATAGGCGAAATCGGCACCCATCGCCTGCGCGGCCAGCACCGCACCGCCGGTGGCGATCGATCCCGACAGGGCGAGCGGCCCGTCGAACCACTGGCGAATTTCCTGGATGATCGCGAACGGCGACAGCTTGCCGGCATGACCACCGGCACCCGCCGCGACGGCGATCAGGCCATCGGCGCCTTTTTCGATCGCCTTGCGCGCGAAGCGGTCGTCGATGACGTCGTGCAGCGTGATCCCGCCCCAGCCGTGGACGGCGGTGTTCAGGTCCTCGCGCGCGCCGAGCGAGGTGATGACGATAGGCACCTGCCGCTTGGCGCAGGTTTCCAGGTCCGCCTCCAGCCGGTCGTTCGATTTGTGGACGATCTGGTTGACCGCGAACGGGGCGGCGGGGGCGTCGGGATGGTCGCGATTGTGGGCCGCCAGTTCTTCGGTGATCCGGTGCAGCCATTCATCCAGCAGTGCCTGCGGGCGGGCGTTTAGCGCAGGGAACGACCCGACGATCCCCGCCTTGCATTGCGCGATCACGAGGTCCGGACCGGAGATGATGAACAGCGGCGATCCGATGACGGGCAGCGTCAGGCGGTCAAAGATGTTGGGTATCATAAACGTCGGCATCCTCTCGGAGTAGGTTGTTTACCGAAACCGATCTGCCTGTCCAGCGGGCGCCGACTTGCCGTCGTGGATCAAAGGCGTATGGCCGCTGACATACGTCAGTCCGTTTTACCGATCCCCCTGTTCCATCGATATGGAGTCGTCCGACAGATGAAGCTCGCCGTTGCCGCTGCCCTCGCACTCACCGTGTCCACGCCCGCCCTTGCTGCGGGAAGCCTGCCCACCGATGTCATACCGCTGGTCTACGACATTGCCGTCACCCCGAATGCGCAGGCGATGACCTTCACCGGCACCGAAACCGTCGCGATCGACGTCAAGGCCGCCACCCGGACGATCACGCTGAATGCGACCGATCTCGCCATCGGTGCGGCGACCTTCGATGGCAAGCCGGTCCGTTTCACGCTGGATGCCCCCAGTCAGCAGGTCACGCTGACCCTTCCCGGCGCCGCGACGGTCGGGCGTCACACCGTCGGTTTTCGCTGGACCGGCAAGATCGGCCAGTCCGCCGCGGGCCTGTTCGCGATCGATTACACCAATCAGGACGGGTCGAAGGCGCGGATGCTCGCGACCCAGTTCGAGGCGGCGGACGCACGCCGCTTCGCGCCGACGTGGGACGAGCCCGCGTTCAAGGCGAAGTTCCGGTTGAAGGCGGTGGCGCCGGCCGGGCAGCTCGCCTTGTCCAACATGCCGGTCACCTCGGTCGTCAAGCAGGCGGATAATACCCAATTGTACAGCTTCGCCGAGACGCCGATCATGTCGAGCTATCTCTTGTACCTCGGCATGGGCGATCTGGAACGCAAGACGGTGCAGGCGGGATCGGCCGGGCACCCTGTCGAGATCGGCGTCGTCACCCGCCGCGGCGTGTCCGATCAGGGCGATTATGCGCTGGAGCAGGCAAAGCGCCTGCTGCCGTATTACAACAGCTATTTCGGCCAGCCCTATCCCTTGCCGAAACTCGACATGATCGCAGGGCCGGGGTCCAGCCAGTTCTTCAGCGCGATGGAGAATTGGGGCGCGATCTTCTATTTCGAGCCGGAACTGCTGTTCGATGCCAAGCGCGCGACGGAAAGCAACCGCCAGCGCATCTTCACCGTCGTCGCGCATGAAATGGCGCATCAGTGGTTCGGCGACCTCGTCACCATGCGGTGGTGGGACGACCTGTGGCTGAACGAGGGTTTCGCCTCGTGGATGGAGAACAAGTCGGCCGCCGACCTCAATCCCACGTGGAAGGCGGATGCCGCCGCCGTATCGTCTGATCGCGAAGCGGCGATGGGGATCGATGCGACCGCCGCCACCCATCCGATCATCCGCAAGATCCAGACCGTGGACCAGATCGGCGAAGCGTTCGACGGCATCACCTATATGAAGGGGCAGGCCGTCATCGGCATGCTGGAATCGACGCTGGGCGCCGAGGCGTTCCGCGACGGCATCCGTCGCTACATGGCCAAATACAAATACGGGAACACTGAAACCGAACAATTGTGGGCCGAGCTGTCCGCCGCGGCGGGGCAGCCGGTGGCCGACATCGCCCACGGCTTCACGCTGCAGGGCGGTGTGCCGCTGGTGACGCTCAGCAGCGCGACGTGCGTCGGCGGGACGACCAGGGCGACGTTGGCGCAGGGACGGTTCGGCATGGATGCCGCCTCCAGGACGCCGCAGACATGGAACGTGCCGCTGGTCGTCGGCCCGCTGGGCGGGGCGGAGACGCGCAGCGTCGTCACCGGCCCGGCGACCACGGTATCGGTGAAGGGCTGCGGCACGCTGATCGTCAACAAGGGCAAGGGCAGCTATACTAGGGTCATGTACGACCAGCCCGCGCACGATGCGCTGGTGCGCGACTATGTCCGTCTGCCGCTTGCCGACCGCCTCGGCACGCTCGCCGACGATTACGCGCTGGCGGCGGGCGGCTATCAGGACCTGTCGCGCTTCTTCGCGATGATGGAGCAGGTCGGACCGGCGGCCGATCCGCTGGAATGGTCGCTGGTGTCGGCGCGACTGGGTGGCCTGAACGGCATGTTCGAAGGGACGCCGCTCGCCGCCCCGTTGACCGCGAAGACCGCTGCGATCCTCGCGCCGGTGCTGAAGCGGATCGGCTTTTCCGCGACGGCGGGGGAATCACCGCTGGTCGGCAACCTTCGCGAAAGCCTGATCGGGCGGCTCGGGCAGAGCGGCGACCCTGCGGTGCTGCGCCAGGCACGCGACTATGTCGACAAGCTGGCGACCGATCCCACCGCGATCCCTCCCGCGATCCGCCAGCCGATCCTCTCCACCTTCGCGGCCAATGCGACCGCGGCGGACTGGGAGCAGTTGCTTGCGCTGACCAGGGCGGAAACCAACCCGGTCGCCAAGAACCGCTTCGTTTCGCTGCTCGGCGCGGCGCACGACGATGCCATCGCCATGCGCGCGCTTGCGCTGCTGAAGACCGACACGTTCACTGCCCCGCAAAAGGCGGCGTTGCTGCGCGCGGTATCGGGCGGCCATCCCGACATGGCGTTCGACTGGGCCGTCGCCAATCGTCCGCTGGTCGAAGGCTTTATCGAAGAAAGCAGCCGGTCGGGGTTCGTCGTCGGCCTGGGTGCAGGCTCCGACGATCCGGCGATGCCCAAGAAGATCGAGGCGTTTGCCCAAACCTTGCCGGAAACCTCCCGCGGTCCGGCACGGCGCGTGATCTCCGGCATCGCCGTTCGCAAGGCTGCGGCGGACCGCCTGCGCCCCGCGGTGGCGGCGTGGGTCGCCAAGGCCGGCTGATCTATAACCCGGTCCATCCCCGACCCGTGTCGGGGATGGACCGGGGAACCGGAATTATAGGCAGGCCGTCCGCAACCGTCGTGCGCAATATCCGCTGACGGGATCGGATCGATATTCAGCAGCGCGACGGCATTTGGACCAGCTGGCTGCCCCGGCGAAGGGCTGGGCCCGGTTGGGAAAGACGCTGTGACGCTGGCATGCGCCTCATCACCAGCCTGCCCCAATTGGGTCCCGGCCTCCGCTGGGGAGGTAGCGGGCTGAATGTCGACACACCCTGCGACTATGTATGTGACGAGATCAGCTTTGGACCGTCCGCCGGGTTGCCCTCGACTATCGGGAGGCCCGGGGTCAGTTGCCAGGCGTTCCGGGAATGCCGGTGACATCGGCCATGCCATCGTCGCCGAGGGCGATCAGCCAGGCGCTGTTGTCGACGCAGCGCACCGCCCAGACCGGCTTGCCGTTGCGGTCACCCTGTCGCACCGCTTCGGCGATGCCCTGGCAGGGGCGCTTGGCATCGTCGATCGCGCGGTACAGCACGCCGTTCAACTGGCGCGGCGGCAAGGCGAGAACCTTGGCGATATACCCCTTTTCGGCCGGCGCGGCGCTGGTGTTGACGGTGGCTTGCTCCGCCGCGGGGGGCGATCCACATGCTGCCAGCATCGCGCTCAGTCCCAGTACGCCTACCGTCACACCACGCATCGCCATGCCTCCCGTCGGACCAATGCCACCCGGATAGGCGGCGCGACGGGTGAACGGCAAGAGCCGTTCCGCCGTTCCGCCGATCGTCCGCCATACTGCCCGATCGACGTTGCAGAAGACCGTCGAGCGTGCCGTCCTGTGTTCCATCCCTTAAGGCTTTGCCGGTAGGGCGTTCATGCAAGCAGGACTGGACAGGGCGGCGATGGCGACGATTTTGGTGACCGGCGTGGCAGGGTTCATCGGCATGAGTGTCGCCGATGCGCTGCTCACGCGCGGCGATACGGTGATCGGGATCGATGCGATCAACGACTATTACGATCCTGCCCTTAAGCACGCGCGGCTGGCCCGTCTTACGAAGCGGCATGGCGGGCGCTTCGTCTTCATGCGCGTCGACTTCGCCGATGCCGCTGCCTTGCGGGTGGCGCTCGCGCCTTACGACGTCGACAGGATCGTGCATCTCGGTGCGCAGCCGGGCGTCCGCTATTCGATCGACCATCCGGAAGCCTATGGCCAATCGAACCTGGTCGGTCATCTCAACCTGCTGGAGGTGGCGAGGGCCAGGGCGGTGGCGCATTGCGTCTACGCATCCTCCTCCTCGGTCTATGGCGGCAACACCTCGGTACCGTTTCGCGTCGAGGATCGCGTCGATCGCCCGGTGTCGCTCTATGCCGCGACGAAGCGCGCCAACGAGGTGATGAGCGAAAGCTATGCGCATCTCTATCGATTGCCGCTCACCGGCCTGCGCTTCTTCACCGTCTACGGTCCGTGGGGGCGGCCCGACATGATGATGTGGATCTTCACCAAGGCGATGTTCGAAGGGCGGCCCATACCGGTGTTCAACGATGGCCGCATGGAACGCGACTTCACCTTCATCGACGACATCGTGGCCGGGGTGATCGCCGCGCTGGACAACCCGCCGCCGGACGACGGGCAGGCAAAGGCGGGGGGCAGCATCGCGCCGCATCGGCTCTACAACATCGGCAACAACAAATCCGAACCGCTGGGACGCGTCATCGCATTATTGGAACAGGCGACCGGCAGGCCGGCGATCCGCCACAATTTACCGATTCAGCCCGGCGATGTCGTCCGTACCGCGGCGGACATCACCGCAATCGAGGTCGAACTCGGCTATCACCCAACCACCGCCATCGACGTCGGCGTACCGTGCTTCGTCGACTGGTATCGCGACTATCACCGGATCTAGGAGGTCGATGTCGCCCAAGGCGCTTTGGCCAGCGCCTTGGACAGATGATCGATCAGCACCTGCACGCGCAGCGGGCGCAACGCGCTCGGCGGGGTGAGCAGGTGAAGGCCCAGCGCGGGCACGCTCCATTCCGACATGGCGACCTCCAGCTCGCCGCGCTGGATCTCGCGCCAGACGAGGAATTCGGGCTGGAGCGCCAGTCCCTCACCCGCCAGCAGCGCGGGATTGAGCAGATCGGCATTGTCGGTCCACATACGGATTGGTGGCTCGACCGTCTCTTCCCCGAACCGCGGATGATGAAAGCGCCAGACCCCTCGACCGGTACCGCCGGTATAGCCGAGCGCATGATGATCGTTTAGCTGCGCCGGGTGCGTCGGTCGCCCATGACGGTCCAGATAGGCCGGCGATCCGACCAGCAAGATGCGCACGGTGCAAAGCCGCCGTGCGAGCAACGAACTGTCTTCGAGCGCGGCGATCCGCAGCGCGATGTCGAACCCGTCGGCGATCAGGTCGACGCGCCGGTCGCTCAAGGCAAAATCGAGCGTCACATCCGGATATTGGCGAAGGAACGCCGGCAGGGTGGCGCCGACATAGGCCGTTCCGAAGGACAGCGGTGCGCTGATGCGCACGCGACCGCGTGGGACATCGGATTGCTCGGCGGCTTCTTCCTCCAGTGCCTCGCCGTCCTCGAGAATGCGACTGGCGCGCTCCAATGCCGTGCGGCCAGCCTCGGTCAGGGATAGACGACGCGACGTGCGCGACAGCAGCGCCACGCCCAGCCGCGCCTCCAGCCGGGCGATCGCCTTGGACACGGTTGGATTGGACAGGCCGAGCGCCTGCGCCGCGCCTGCGAACGAGCCGCGTTCGGCGACCCTGGAAAAGATCGCCCAGGCTTCGAGATCGGGTAGACGTCGTGTCATTATCGGAAATGATGAAATGCCATCATTGCTCTTTCGTCAAGTCGGCAACGTCTTCATCTTGGGTTCAGCAGATCGATACGGAGATAGAGCATGATCGAACGTCGTCCTTTCGCCACCCTGGGCGGTGCCGACCACGGTTGGTTGGATGCCAAGCACCATTTTTCGTTCGCGAGCTATTACGATCCCAAACGGATGGGTTGGGGCCCGATTCGCGTGTGGAACGACGACACGATCGCGGCGGGAACCGGCTTTCCGCCGCACCCGCATGCCGACATGGAGATCGTCACCTACGTTCGCACCGGCGCGATCACGCATCAGGACAGCCTGGGCAACATGGGTCGCACCGAAGCCGGTGACGTGCAGGTAATGAGTGCGGGTTCGGGCGTGCGTCATTCGGAGTATAATCGCGAGACGGATGCGACCACGATCTTCCAGATATGGATCGAACCGAAGACCCGTGGCGCCGCGCCGTCCTGGGGCGCCAAGCCGTTCCCGAAAGGCGAGCGTTCGGGCAAATTCGTGACGCTCGCCAGCGGTTTCGCGGACGATGGCGACGCGCTGCCGATCCGCACCGATGCCCGGGTCGTCGGTGCGACGATCAAGGCGGGGGAAACCGCGGAATATGCGTTGGGCGCCGGCCATCACGCCTATCTCGTGCCCGCGACCGGCAGGATCGATGTCAATGGTGTGGCGCTGGACGCACGCGACGGCGCGGCGATCGTCGATGAGCGGGTGATCCGGGTCACCGCGACCGAGGATGCCGAGATCGTGCTGGTCGACGCGGCCTGACCCCCTGTTCCGTCCGGACCGGCGCGCTTGCGCTTTCCGGACGGAGCCCCGAAGGACAGGCGATGAGCGACAACATCCTGATCTTCTATGGCTCCTACCGATCCGATCGGCAGGGGATTCGATTGGCCGAATATCTGGTGAGGTCATTCCGCGAGCGGGGTGCCAGCCCCGAATTGATCGACGCCAAGGTGCTGGATCTGCCGATGCTCGACCGGATGTATAAGGAATATGCGCCAGGCGAGGCTCCGCCGGCGCTGGAAGCGCTCGCCGCCAAGATCAAGTCGGCCGATGCTTTCGTGTTCGTCACAGGCGAGTATAACTGGAGCGTCCAGCCCGGCCTCAAGAACCTGACCGATCACTTTCTGGAGGAATGGTTCTGGCGGCCCGCCGCCATCGCCAGTTATTCGGCGGGGCGTTTCGCCGGGGCGCGTGCCGGGCTCGCCTGGCACGGCATCCTGTCGGAGATGGGCATGGTCGTGGTGTCGAGCACGCTGGCGGTCGGCGGCATCGGCAAGGCGCTGTCCGAGGACGGCGAAGCGATGGGTGACGGCGGTGCGAGCCTCGTCAAGGCGTTCCCCCGCTTTGCCGACGACCTGTCATGGTGGACGGATGCGGCGCGTGCGCAGCGGCAGCGCCGCGCACCGCCTTATTGACCCCGCCGACCGGCGATCAGCCGGCAGCCTTTCGCGCCGCACGGAAGCGGTGGAGCAGGGGTTCGGTATATCCGCTCGGCTGGGCGATCCCGTCGAACACCAGCGCGCGGGCCGCGGCATAGGCGATGCTGTCGCGTTCATGGCCGCTCATCGGCCGATACAGCGGGTCGTCGGCATTCTGGGCATCGACCTTTGCCGCCATACGCGCGAACGCCGCATCGACGTCCGCCGGCGCCGCCACCCCATGGAGCAACCAGTTCGCCATGTGCTGCGACGAAATGCGCAGTGTCGCACGATCTTCCATCAGGCCGATGTCGTGGATGTCGGGGACCTTGGAACAGCCGACCCCCTGGTCGATCCAGCGCACGACATAGCCGAGGATGCCCTGCGCATTGTTGTCGAGCTCCGCCCGGACCTCGTCCGCCGCCCAGTTCCGTCCCGCCGCGGCGACGGGAACGGTCAGCAAGGCCGCCAGGGGCGCCACCGCCTCTGCCCCGCGTTCGCGCTGGCGGGCGATGACGTCCACCCGGTGGTAGTGGGTGGCGTGCAGCGTCGCGGCGGTGGGTGAGGGGACCCAGGCGGTGTTGGCCCCGGTTTGCGGATGGCCGATCTTCTGGTCCAGCATGTCGGCCATCCGGTCGGGTGCGGCCCACATGCCCTTGCCGATCTGCGCCTTGCCCGACAGGCCGCAGGCGAGACCAATCTGCACGTTGCGGTTTTCGTATGCGGCGATCCAGCTGCTGCTCTTCATCTCGCCCTTGGGGATCATCGGGCCGGCATGCATTGCGGTATGCATCTCGTCGCCGGTGCGATCGAGGAAGCCGGTGTTGATGAACACCAGGCGATGACGCACGGCATGGATGCAGGCCGCCAGATTGGCGCTGGTGCGCCGCTCCTCGTCCATCAGGCCGACTTTGATGGTGTGGCGCGGCAAGGCGAGCAGGTCCTCGACCGCGTCGAACAGGCGATCGGTAAAGGCCGCTTCGGCGGGGCCGTGCATCTTTGGCTTGACGATATAGATCGATCCGGTGCGGCTGTTGCGCCCCCGGTCGTGGAGCGCGATCAACGCGGTGACGATCGCATCGAGAATGCCTTCCGGTGCCTCGCCACCGGCCGGCAGGCGGACCGCCGGATTGGTCATCAGGTGACCGACGTTGCGCACGAACAGCAGGCTGCGTCCCGGCAGCGTCAGCGTGGTACCGTCCGGCCTGATGTATAGGCGGTCGGAATTGAGCGCGCGGGTGATCGTTCGGCCGGCTTTGGCGAAGCTTGCGGCGAAGTCGCCCTGCATCAACCCGAGCCAGTTGGCATAGGCCGCGACCTTGTCCTCCGCATCGACGGCCGCGATCGAATCCTCAAGATCGCAGATCGTGGTGAGGGCGGATTCGAGCACGACATCGGCGATGCCGGCGGGATCGCCGCGGCCGATCGGATGGTCGCGATCGATCACCACTTCGACGTGCAAACCGTTGTGACGGAACAGCAATGTGTCGCCGGCACTGCCGACGAATTGCGTGGGATCGGCAAGTTCGGGCGTACCGCCGGTCCAGTCGGCCCAATGGCCGGCGGCGAGTGGTACGGCATCGTCCAGAAACGCCTTTGCCCAGGCGATGACCTGCGCGCCGCGATCCGGATCGTAACTGCCAGGCTTGGCTATGCCGGGCAGGGCGTCGGTGCCGTATAGCGCATCGTACAGGCTGCCCCAGCGCGCATTGGCGGCGTTGAGCAGGAAACGGGCGTTGAGCATCGGCACGACGAGCTGCGGGCCGGCCATCTGCGCGATCTCCGGATCGACGTTCTGCGGGTCGATCGCGAACGCCTCCGGCTCGGCGACGAGATAGCCGATGTCGCGCAGGAACGTTTCATAACCGGCCGGGTCCGCGCCATGGCTGCGATGCCAGTCGTCGATCGCAGCCTGCAGTCGCTCGCGTTCGGCCAGCAGCGCCTCGTTTTCCGGCGTGAACCGGGCGAAGATCGCCGCGACGCCCGACCAGAAGACCTCGGGGTCCAATCCCGTACCGGGGAGGACGCGCCCGTTCAGGAACGTCGCGAGTTCGGGAGCGATATCCAGACCGGCCAAGTGCGTCATCATGCGTCCCCTCCAATTATCCCGTTGATAGACGCGGCAGCATCCATTCACTAGCATGCAAGATGTTGAAGCACTTGATCGCAGGAAGAACGAATGGGCTTCGATCCCGATTATGCCTTGTTCGCCGCGGTGGCCGATGCGGGTAGCCTGTCGGCGGCGGCACGGGCATTGCGGATATCGCCGGCGATGGTGTCCAAGCGATTGCAGCGGCTGGAGGCGAGGCTGGGTGTGACGCTGGTGCATCGAACGACGCGGCGACTGGCGCTGACCGAAGCCGGCGAGCGCTTTTGCGTCGATCTCGGCGCGATCCTGATTGCGCTACATGCTGCGGAGGCGCGCCTGACGGGGGCGCGCGGTCGCCCCGCGGGGCCGCTGCGCGTATCCGCCCCGACGTCGTTCGGACGGTTGCACATCGCGCCGCACCTCGGCAGCTTTCTGGTCGCGCACCCTGCCGTGGACCTGACCTTCGACCTGGGCGACGGGTTCGTCGACCTGCTCGGCGAACGGATCGATTGCGCGATCCGCATCGCCTCGGACGTGCCGGCAAATGTCGTGGCACATCGGCTGGCGACCAGCCGTCGCATCCTGTGTGCCGCGCCCGCTTATCTCGCCGCGCGGGGAACGCCCGCGACGATCGACGACCTTGCCCGGCACCGGCTGCTGGCCGCGGCGGGGCAGATGCCGTGGCGTCTGGTTGCCGGCGGGCAGCGCATCGAGATCACGCAGGACAGCCATGTGCGCACCAATTCGAGCGAGATGGTACGCGAGCTGGCGATCGGCGGCGTGGGTATCGCGCTGCGTTCGCTGTGGGATGTCGGCGATGCCCTGCGGAGCGGGCGCCTGGTTCGCGTTCTGCCGGAATGGGAGGGTTCGCAGGACGTCGGCGTCTATGCGGTGCATTTGCGCAGCCAGGCGATCCCTCCTGCTATCGAGGCGTTCGTCGCGTTTCTGCGCACGGTGATCGATGAGGCGGGGTGGGCGGTCTAATCGCCGTGCTCATGCGCTATCGCGGCCGCTCAGCTCCGCCCCGGCGCGCGGATCGAACGCCATGTTGACGAAGATCGCGAGCAACGAGATTGCCGTGACCGTCCAGAAGGCGAAGGTGAAATCGGGGAATGCGACCGCCTGTCGTCCCTGCCATACCATCGATACATGCAGCGCGGTCGCGCCGATGCAGATGCCGAGCGAGAGCATCAGCTGCTGGAAGGTCGAATAGAAGCTGGTCGCCGCGCTCATCCGCTCCTTCCCGATCTCGTCATAGGCGATCGTGTTATAGGCGGTGAACTGAAACGACATCAGGAAGCCGGAGGCGACCAGCACCGCAAATACGGCGGGCAATGGCCAATCAGGGCGAAACAGACCGCAGAGGGCGTATCCGGCGGTGGCACCCAACCCCATGACGATAAGGCTGTTACGGAAGCCGAACCGCTTCAGGATGCGGCGAGCCAGCCCCTTCATGCCGAACGATCCGATCGCGGTAGCGACCGTCATCGCACCGCTTTGCGCGGCGGTGAGGCCAAAGGCGAGCTGCATCATCAGGGGGAGCAGGAACGGCTGTGCACCCTGAGTGATCCGGGTCAGGGAGCCACCCAGCACCGACAGGCGGAACGTCGTGATCCGCATCAGCGACAGGTCGAGGATGGGGTGGGCAGCATGGCGGGCATGACGCCAATAGGCGGCACCGAACAGCGCACCGACGCCGACGAGGATCGCCGCCAGCGTGCCTTCGCCCGGACGGCTCGCCATTTCGAATCCGAACAGCAGGCAGCCAAGCGCCGCGCCCGACAGGACGAAGCCGGCGGGATCGAAGGGATGCGGCGTCTCCTCGCGGATGTCGGCGATGAACCGCCCCACCAGCACGATCCCGAGGATGCCGATCGGCAGGTTGAGCCAGAAGATCCAGCGCCAGTCGAGATAGGTGACGATGATACCGCCCAACGGCGGTCCGAGGATGGGCCCGATCAGCGCCGGCATGATGAGCCACGACATCGCCGACACCATGTCGCGCTTGGCGACCGAACGCAGCAGCACCAGTCGCCCCACGGGCATCATCATCGCACCACCGATGCCCTGCATGAAGCGCGCAACCGCCATCCATTCGAGGCTGGGCGCCAGTCCGCAGGCGAGGCTGCCGAGGACGAAGAGGCCGATGGCGGCGCGGAACACCGGCCGCGCGCCGAACCGGTCCGCCATCGTACCGGAGGCGGGGATGAACATGGCGAGCGCGAGCAGGTACGAGGTGAGCGCGATGCTCATCGCCGGCGCCGCGACGCCGAAGTCGCGCGCCATCGTCGGCAACGCGGTGGCGAGGACCGTCGCATCCAGATGCTCCATGAACATCGCCGTGGCGATGATGAGCGCGATCGTCCGGTAATTGCGTGTCGGCGCAGTGCCGCCGTCATGGTCGGCGGTGGTCGCGATCCCGTCGCCGGCGGGGACGATGCCGTCGCGAACCTCGGCGTTGACCGATGCTATCCCACGCCGCCGCGGCCGTAACAGGTGACGCGGATCGAGTACGGCGGGGATATGGAGATGCATGACGAGAGGGTACGGCTTTCTGTCGCTTACGATGCCTCTCCGGGTAAGCGGGGGCCGATCGTTGCTGCGGGGCCGCGTCGCTGACCGTCATATAGGGTCGGTTGCGAAAAAGTGGAGGGGGCGGCCGGGCGGCTTGCTCGGCGGTCAGCCAGTTACGCTGCCAGATGCCGGGAATCCGCAACCGATGCTATCGATCGCGCGATTGCGGAGAGGGATCGATGATGCTTTCCATGCCTGTAACCTCACGTTTGACGGGGGAGGGTCAGCAATCCCGACGGGGAAGGCCGCTTGTGTCGGGTTGGCCGCCCGGCAGCGGGACAGGTTCATTGGCCAAGATCGGCCGGGTTTCCCCGTGCGTCGACTTGCCATGCACGACCCGAAGCTGCGACGGCTGAACCGCGGACTTGGCCGATCGGTGCGCTGCCCGGTACGAGTTGCCCGCGGCGGACTGTCCGCTCACCTTAACGTTGCAGCCGCCGCCAATGCGCGTTCGCGTGCTTCGCGATGGCCGATGATCTTGGCCGGATAGGCGGCCGGACGGACGCCATGGTCGTCGGGGTCGTGGATCGCGGCGGCCGGCAGATCCTTCAGCTCCGGTACCCATTCGCGGATATAATCCGCAGCGTCGAATTTCTCCGACTGGCTCAGCGGCGCCATGATGCGGCCGAACATGTTGGCGTCCACTCCGGTGCCGGCGATCCATTGCCAATTGACCGCGTTGTTGCCGTAGTCGGCATCGACCAGGCAATCCCAGAACCAGCGCTCGCCTTCGCGCCAGTCGATCAGCAGGTGCTTCACGAGGAAGCTGGCGGTGATCATCCGTACCCGATTGTGCATCCAGCCGCTGGTCCACAATTGCCGCATGCCGGCATCGACGATCGGATAGCCGGTCCGTCCCTGCTGCCACGCCTTCAGGTCCGCCTTTGCCCCGGCACCCTTGCGCCACGGCAGGGCATCGTATTTCGGCCGGCCGTTCGTGTCGCCATAACGGGGCAGGGCCAGGAGAACACCCGACGTGAAATCACGCCAGGCGAGCTCGCGAAGGAACGCGGCGGCCTCCGCCGGTTTGCGCAAAGCGTGGTAGACGGTGCGCGGCGACACCTCGCCATGATGCAGGTGCGGGGACAGGCGGGACGTCCCTTCTTCGGACGGCAGGTTGCGCCGCCGATCGTAGGCGGCGACGTCGCGGTGCCAATCGTGCGCCTTCGCCAGGGCATCGGCTTCGCCCGGCGTCCAGTCGGTGGCAAATCCCTGCGACCAGTCCGGCGCGGTCGGCAACAGATCCCAGTCGGTCAGTGTATCGCTGGCCGGCCAATGCGCAGGGGCGGCGATGGTGTGCGGCACCGGCAGCGGTTCGGGCGGGGGCAGATGCGCCTGGATCGCCCGCCAGAACGATGAGAAGACCTTGAAGGGCGTGCCGGCGCCGGTGGTCACGTCCTCCAGCCGCGCGAGATGATTGCCATCGTGCAGTTCCAGCGCGTCGCCGAGGGCGGTCTCCGCCTCGCGCCACCAAGGCTCGTAGTGGCGAATGGCGTGGATGCGCGTGGCTCCCGTCTCCTGCATCAGCGAGGCAAGCGTTGCGGCCGTATCGCCGCGACGCAGGATCAGGCGGCTGTGCTTGGCCTGCAACGCCTCATCGAGGGCGGTCAGGCTGTGGTGAAGCCACCAGCGCTGGGCGCCACCGATCGCCCACGATCCGGCCGCGGCATCGTCGAGGATGTAGACGGGGATGACCGCGCCCTCATGGGCGGCGGCGACGAGGGCGGGCTGGTCGTGGAGGCGAAGGTCCTGCCGCAGCCACAGGATAGTCGGTTGGGTCAT
This sequence comes from Sphingomonas insulae, assembly GCF_010450875.1. Lineage (NCBI taxonomy): Bacteria > Pseudomonadati > Pseudomonadota > Alphaproteobacteria > Sphingomonadales > Sphingomonadaceae > Sphingomonas > Sphingomonas insulae. The sequence goes on along the minus strand of NZ_CP048422.1, from coordinate 2,683,450 downwards.
GCACGTCCTCAAGCGGCCCAATGCGGCCGAAGTTCCTGCCGCTGCCATATGCATCGTCTATTCGGGCTTGTTCGACGGTCGCGCTGGTCGCAATGGCGCTGGTGCGAGCAATAGAGCGTGTGCATGACCGCATCGTCGGTGATCGCATCGCGGAGCGGGACATGCAGATGAGGCGATCACTGACGGCGATGCTGTTGCTGGCGGGGTGTTCGCCTTCGGCGCCGGAACCTGCGCCGCCGCGCTTGCCCGTGCCGATCCGCGGTTCGGCCGCCATGACGCTCGTGCGCGGAGATGCGCTGGAAAAGCTTGTTCGCGGCAGCGTGCAAACGCGCGCAGCCGTCGGATCAGGGGCGCCGCCGGTCGAACGGTTCGCAGCCGTCGGCGACACCTATACATTGAGCTACGACCGACCCGACACGGTGGGACGCTATCGCATCACGCCGGATCGCGTCTGCCTGCGGTTTGCGGGCGATCGCAGCATCTTCTGCCGTTTCTACCTGATCGATGCCAAGGGCGGCACGTGGATGGCGGAGGATGACCGCGATTACCCCCTCCATATCGCGGCGGTGACGTTCGCTCGCGGAGACGGGCCGATTGCCCGTCCCCGCGACGCGATCACGCCACCATCGCCGGATCGCCGATGATCTTGTCCAGCGTGACCGGATATTCGCGCACGCGAACGCCCGTCGCGTTGTAGATCGCATTGGCGATCGCGGCGCCGACGCCGCACAGGCCGAGTTCGCCGACACCCTTCGCCTTCATCGGCGACGACATCGGGTCGACCTCATCAAGGAAGATCACCTCCTGGTGCGGAATGTCGGCGTGGACCGGCACTTCGTAACTGGCGAGATCGTGGTTGACGAAGAAGCCGAAGCGCGTGTCGACCGCGAGTTCCTCCATCAACGCCGCGCCGACTCCCATCGTCATGGCACCGATGACCTGACTGCGCGCCGATTTGGGGTTGAGGATGCGGCCCGCGGCACAAACCGCCAGCATGCGCCGGATGCGGATTTCACCGGTGTAGGCGTCGACTGCCGCCTCGACGAAATGCCCGGCGAAGGTCGATTGCTGCGCCTTCTTGGCCAGATCGCCGAATTCGATCGCATCCTCTGCCGAAATACCCTGATCGCCGGCGGCTTCGGCCAAGGACACGCTGCGATTGCCTGCCCGTACCTTGCCATCGGCAAATTCGACGTCGGCGGAGTTGAAGCCAAGCTTCTGCGCCACTGTCTCGCGCAATTTCATGCAAGCCGCATACACGCCCGCCGTGGAACTGTTGGCGCCCCACTGGCCACCCGATCCGGCGGCCACCGGAAACGAACTGTCGCCGAGCAGTACGACGACCTTGTCCAGTGGCACGCCCATCATCTCGGCGGCGGTCTGGGCGATGATAGTATAGGAGCCGGTACCGATATCGGTCATGTCGGTGGCGACCGTCACCACGCCCTTCTTGTCGATGCCGACGCGCGCGGCGGACTTCATCGTGATGTTGTTGCGGAACCCGGCGGCAACCCCCATGCCGACCAGCCAGCGGCCATCGCGCATCGAGCGCGGCGTCGCCTTGCGTCGCGCCCAGCCGAATGTGTCGGCGCCGATCCGCAGGCACTCGACCAACTGACGCTGCGAGAATTTACGTTCGGGCTTTTCCGGGTCGACCTGCGTGTCGTTGATGATGCGGAATTCCACCGGGTCCATCCCCAGCTTCTCCGCCATCTCGTCCATCGCGATTTCCAGCGCCATCAGGCCCGGTGCCTCGCCGGGCGCGCGCATCGCATTGCCCTCGGGCAGGTCGAGCACCGCAAGACGCATGGACGTCAGCCGATTGGCACCGGCATACAGAAGCTTGGTCTGCGACACCGCCGTTTCGGGGCCGCCGCCGGGCAGATCGCCCGAACCGCTCTCATGGGCGATCGCGGTCAGCTTGCCATCCTTGCCCGCCCCCAGCCGGATGCGCTGGCGCGTCGCCGGACGATGGGTCGCGTTGTTGATCATCAAGGGGCGCTGCAACGTCACCTTGACCGGACGACCGGCCTGCCTTGCCCCCAGTGCCGCAAGCACCGCATCGGCGCGGACGAACAATTTGCCGCCGAACCCGCCACCGATGTACGGCGAGATGAGGCGGACGTTGTCCTTGGGAATGCCGAGCGTTTTGGCGACATCGCCCTTGCCCCAGGCGATCATCTGGTTCGACGTCCACAAGGTCAGCTTGTCACCCTGCCAGCTGGCGATGCTGGCGTGCGGCTCCATCATCGCGTGGCTCTGGTCCGGCGTTGCATAGCGCGCGTCCAGCTTTACCGGAGCAGCGGCGAACGCCTTTTCGAAATCGCCGACGCGATCCACCGGCGACGCGGCACTGCCTTCGCCGCTGCTGTCACCCTTCAACGGCGCAGTCTTCAAAGCCGTGTCGAGGTCGAAGCGACCCTTGTCGCGGGCATAGTCGACGCGGATCATGGCCGCGGCGGCACGGGCCTGTTCGAACGTTTCGGCGACGACCAGCGCAATCGCCTGGTGGTAATGGTCCACCGCGGGGCCACCGAGCAGCTTGGCGGTGTTCATGTCGCCCTTGCCTAACGGCCCGGCGGTGTCGGCGGTGACGATCGTGATGACGCCCGGTGCCGACTTGGCGGCGGCGAGGTCCATGCTGGCGATCCGCCCCTTGGCGATGCCGGCGCCGACGACGTAGCCATAGGCCGCGTTCGGCGCGACGTCATGGCGTTCATAGGCATAGGGCGCGGTGCCGGTGGTCTTGAACTTGCCGTCGATGCGGTCGGTCGGCTTGCCGACGACCTTCAGCTGGTCGATCGGGTTCCGGCCTGCGGGTGTGTCGAACTTCATGAGATATTCCCGGTCTTGGCTTCTGCGATCACCGCGGCGAGCGTACGTTCGACCAGCGGAACCTTGAAGGCATTGTCCTGTGTCGGGCGGGCACCGGCGAGCAGCCGCATGGCGGTCGCCTTGGCCCCTTGCGGCAGCGCCGCCTCCGCCGCTTCGACCCGCCACGGCTTGGGTGCGATCCCGCCGATCGCAACATGGCCGCTGCCGTCACGCTGCAGGATCGCCGCGACCGATACCAGTGCATAGGCATAGGATGCCCGGTCGCGGACCTTGTGATAGATATGCGTGCCGCCGACCGGTTTCGGCAGGGTCACCGCGGTGATGAGCTCGCCGGCGCGCAGATTGGTGTCGATATGGGGGGTGTCGCCCCACAGCCGGTGGAAATCGGCGATCGGGATACGACGGGTTTGGCCGTCCGGCTGCACCGTCTCCACCGTCGCGTCGAGCACCCTCATGGCCACCGCCATGTCGCCCGGATAGGTCGCGATGCAATCCTGGCTGGTACCGATGATGCCGAGCTGCCGACTATACCCGCCGATCGCCGCGCAACCCGAACCGGGCTTGCGCTTGTTGCAGGGCTGGTTGGTGTCGTAAAAGTAGGGACAGCGCGTCCGCTGGAGCAGATTGCCTGCGGTCGTCGCCTTGTTCCTGAGCTGGCCCGAGGCCCCGGCGACAATCGCCCGGGTGAGAACGCCGTAATCGCGACGGACGCGTTCGTCGGCAGCCAGATCGGTATTCCGCACCAGCGCACCGATCCGCAGGCCACCATCCGGAGTCGGCTCGATCTTGTCGAGCTTCAGCCGATTAACGTCGACCAGATGCACCGGCTCCTCGATCTGCAACTTCATGAGGTCCAGAAGATTGGTTCCGCCGGCGATGAACTTCGCACCCGGCTTGGCCGCGACGGCCGCCGCAGCGGCTGCCGGCGACTGGGCACGTTCGTAGGTGAAGGCCTTCATGCTTTTACCCCCGCGACGTCGCTCATCGCCTCGATGATGTTCGAATAAGCGCCGCAGCGGCAGATGTTGCCGCTCATCCGTTCGCGCATTTCCGTTGCGGTCAACGGTGCGGCGCCGGTGATGTCGGACTGGACGTGGCTGGGAACGCCACGCTTGATCTCGTCAAGCACCGCCACCGCCGAACAAATCTGGCCGGGCGTGCAATAACCGCATTGATAGCCGTCATGCTTGATGAAAGCGGCCTGCATTGGATGCAGGTCGTCGGGCTTGCCGAGGCCTTCGATCGTCGTGATCTCGTCGCCGTCATGCATCACCGCCAGCGTCAGACAGGAATTGATGCGCCGGCCGTCGACCAGCACCGTGCAGGCCCCGCACTGGCCATGATCACAACCCTTCTTGGTTCCGGTCAGCTTCCAATGTTCACGCAGGGCGTCGAGCAGGGTGGTGCGGGTGTCGAGATCGACACGATTGGTCCGGCCGTTGACCTTTAACGTCACCGGCATGGTCGGCGGTGCAGCACGCTCCTGCAACGGCAACGGCGCGGCCTCGGCCGGCAACGCCGCCGCAGCGGCGCCGACTGTCCCGCCGGCGATCACGCTACGGCGAGACGGTTGGAATTCACTCTGGCTCATGAAAGGCCCCCTGATATCGTGGAAAAACGCCGCGATCGGGGACCACGGCGTTCACTGGCTCCAGAGGTGCACTAACGCGGCCTGTCCATCCAGAGCAAACGCTCGTTGGATGTACGCAAGACGATAGGTCCGGGTTCCACCCATCGTAGTGCGGAACCCGGATTTCCTATGATCAGAAGCCGATATGGGCGCCGGCGGAGATCACCACGGCGCTGGCATCGCGCAGGAAGCCGTTGGTGACGACCGGCGTCTGCACCTGGCTGCCGGCGTAGGCGGCCGTCACCCGGTCGATCGTCGTGTCCTTAAAGTCGACGTAATTCGCCGCGAGATCGATGCCGATCTTCGGCGTCAGCTGGAAAGTGCCGCCGGCACCGTAGTTCCAGCGGTTCGCATCCGGCACGCGCGCATCGCGCAGGCCGTTCTGCGTCGGCGTGGTGGCGTGCTGGACGCCCGCGCGCAGCGTAAGCTGCGGCGATACCGCGTAATCTAGGCCACCGGCGAGGCTGTAGCTGTCGCGGTAGTTTTCGGGGAGGGACTGGTTGAGCGGCGCGCCGAGGCGAATGGCGTCGAATTTGCTCCAATTGTAGCGAACGGCCTGGCCGTTGAGCGTCAGCGCCGGGGTGGCGCGGATGCGGGCGCCGACGATGACCTGCGCAGGCGTGTAGAAGCTCGCCTCGATATCGCTGAGCGTGCGGTTCTGCGCTGCGAGCGGACCCTGCAGGCCGTCGACCAGCAGGTCGCCCTTCAGCGTGTGCTCGATGCGCGACTTGTAGCTGACACCGACGGTCGCCCAGTCGTTGTGCATCTGCATGCCGGCGGTCCAGCCGAGATCCCAGCCGTCCCCCTCAAGCCGCTGGCGGCCGTCCGGCAGCGCCGCCGACAGGTTGGGCAGAGCGTTGGCGAGGCTGGCGTAGACGTGCTCGACGTTGGCACCGCCGCCGACGCGCAGCCAGTCGGTCAGCGCGATCGCGATCGACGGCTGGATATCGATCGTCTGCAACTTGGTGCGGGTCGCGCTGTAGCGGGTCCAGCTGGTCGTGTCGTAATCGGTGGTGAAGCTGTAGGGCGACGTCACGGCGAGGCCGATCGCGACCGGGCCGAACGGCATCGCGATCGCGCCCGAGGGCAGGATGCCGTTGTCGATCGGATTCTTGGCGAGCTGGTCGCCACCCACCGGCGCGAACTGGCCGCCCGGACGACGGATCACCGTGCCATTGTTGACGACCTTGCCCTTCGGCAGGATCGCAGACGCGTTGATCGCGGCCTCGCCACGCTCCATGCCTGCGATCGCGGCGGGATTCCACCACAGCGACTGCGGGCCGGTATCGGCGACCTCACCTGAAAAGGCGCGGCCGGCGCCACGCGCCGACTGTTCCTGAAGGTAGAATGCCTGGGCGTGGGCGACCGTGGCGAAACCGAACGAGCCGATGATCGCCGACGCGAGCAGGGGAGCCTTGAAACGCAGGGACATAGAGGGTCTTCCTAAAGCTTACTGGTAGAGGGTCTGACGAGGATTAGCGAACGCGCGTCCAGGTCTGCGTCTTGCAGAGCGGAACGAAGACGCAGCCGCGCACCTTCAGGGTGTTGGCGTCGACCGGCGTCACCTTCGCCTTGTAGGTCTTGCCGTCGTCGGGGTTGTAGATCTGGCCACCGGCCCAGGCGTCGCCATCGACGGTGAAACCGCTGATGAGCATGAGGCCCTTCAACGGCCGACCGCGCTGTGCGGCGTTCTGGTTGTTGGCGTCCTTCAGGTCGGGACGCTGGCGCAGGAGGTCGGAGGAGACGAGGCGACCGCAGATCGACGGCCCACAGCGCTGGATTTCGACGATGCCGTTCTTGGTCTCGGTCTTCCAGCGACCGACGGCGATGTCGGCAGCAGGGGCCGGGGCGGCGGCAAGCAGGGCGCCGAGCAACAGCAGGGACATTGCGGTAATCTCCTCTCCATGGCGCCCGCTAACAGCCGCGGGGACCGATCAAGCCGTGTGAGCTTCACGCCGTATCTGTACGGTCGCACTGGATTTCGCCTCACATTACCGTGCCAAGATGAACGGTAACCTAATGGCGAGTCCACTGCCGTATACGGCAGTTGGCGGCCCGCCTAGGCTTCTTGGGGCATGTGTCAAGCGGAAGCTTGCGGATAGGGATATACACGCGCAACGTTCGGGCATGCGGTCGAGTGCCATCCCTATGCGATTTCCGCGATGTCTGCGCATCTGCTGGCGTATCGCCCGTCCAAACCCCGTTACCGGCGCATGCCTGATCGGTGGCGGGATGGCTACGGCAAGCTAGCCGTACCATCCCGCCAGGGACCCGGGCATTTGCCGGAGAACAGGACTTGGACGCTGCGACCGCTCAGTTGCGCAGCGGCTTGCCCGTGGTCAGCATCTGCTGCACCCGAGCCTGGGTGCGCGGATCGCGGACCGCGTCCATGAATGCTGCGCGTTCCAGCGCGAGCAGGTCGTCTTCCTGCACGACGTCGACCAGATCGGCTTCGCCGCCGGTGAGGACATTGGCCAGCCGGGCGGAGACGACGGCGTCATATTCGGTCGCTACCCCCTTCTTGCGGAAGCCGTCGACGACGCCGGCGATGCCGACCCGTCCGCTTTCGCCGGGCAGGCGGAAGGTCGGCTTTTCCGGCACGACATAGCCATCGACCAGCGACAGCGCCTTTGCCTTGGCATCCGCCAGCAACCGGTCGCGATTCATCGTGATGCCGTCCGCCGGGCGAAGGAACATCATCTCCTTCGCCAGCGCCGCCGACTTCGACACCTGCGCGGTCGAGATCGTTTCGAACGCCTTCGCAACGGCGGGCATCGGCCCGCGTGGCATCATCGGCGCCCTGGCAAGCCGATCGAGCATCTCGCCATTGCCGCCCCAGCCGGGAAGCAGGCCGACGCCGCATTCGACGAGGCCGATGTAGCTTTCGGCATGGGCCTGCACTGCGTCGGAGTGCAGCAGCACCTCGCAGCCACCGCCCAGCGCCATCCCGGCGGGCGCGGAAACGACGGGGAAAGGTGCGTACTTCAGCGCTTTCAGCGCCTGTTGGCCGCCGGCGATCAGCTTTTCGATCTCGCCCCACATGCCCGCCGCGACGGCGAACATCGCCATGCCGAGGTTGGCGCCAGCCGAGAAGTTCGACCCCTCGTTATAGATCACCAACGCCTTGAACCGATCCTGCACCAGCGGGATTGCCTGCTGGATCAGGCCCATGATCTCGCCGTCGAGAGCGTTCATCTTGGTGGTGAATTCGAGCGCGGCGACACCGTCGCCGACGTCCCATAGCGCGGCAGAGCCATTTTTGAGCAGCGGTTCGGACGCGAGCTTGATGTCCTCCAGCAGCAGGACGCCTTCGCTACGCACCACGTCCCGATATTCGCCGGCCAGCGTCAGGAATTGGCGCTTGCCCTCGACCACGCGATAGAATGTGCGGTCACCGACGGTGTCCAGGATGGCGGGTACGCTGCGCCCTTCGTCACGCACGCGTGCAGCGAAGGTGGCCGCGCCGATCCGGTCGATCAGTTCGAAGGGCCCGAACTTCCAATTGTAGCCGAGCTTCATCGCGTCATCGATGGCGACCACGTCGTCGGCGGCCTCGCCGACCAGCATCGCGGCATAGCTCAACGTCTTGCCGAGGATTTCCCACGCATAATCGCCGACCTTGCCCGGTGTCGCGATCAGCGCGGCGAGGTCTTTCTCCGCCTTGGGCGGCAGCGCGGCGGGCTTGATGCCCTCGCGATAGTCGCCGGTGGCAAGGTCGAGCGCGAGCTTTGTCCTGGTCGCCTTGTCGAAGCGGTAGAAGCCGCCCTTGCCCTTGCGACCGGTGAAGCTATCCGCGATCATCCTGTCGACCAGCGGCATCGGCCGGACGGTGTCGAAATAGGGATCGCCCTGCGGCAGCGTCGACGACAGGCTTTTCGACAGCAGCGGCATGAGGTCGACACCGACGAGGTCGACGAGGCCGAATATGCCGGTCTTCGGCACGCCCATCGGCCGGCCGCCGATCTGGTCGGCTTCCTCGATCGTGAGGCCCTGATCCATCGCCGCGTTGATAGCGACGGCGAGCCAATAGGTGCCGATGCGGTTGGCGATGAAGCCCGGCGTATCCTTGGCACGGACGATCCGCTTGCCCATGAAGCGGTCGATGAAATCCTCGACCTTTTCCGCAACGGCAACGTCGGTGGCCTCACCGCGGACGATCTCGATCAGCCGCATGTAGCGTGGCGGATTGAAGAAATGGGTGATGAGGAAGTCGGCCTTGAACTGGTCCGACCGCCCCTCGACGAGGTTGCCCAGGGGGATCGTCGAGGTGTTCGACGACACCGCCGTACCGGGGCGCTTCAGTTCCTCCAGCTTTGCGTACAGCGCCTGCTTGATATCGAGTCGCTCGACGATCGCCTCGACGATCCAGTCGCATTCGGCAACGCGGTCGAGATGGTCGTCGATATTGCCCGTCTCGACCAGCTTTGCCGCACCCTTCGACATGAACGGCGCAGGGTCCGTCTTGAGCATCTTCGCGACAGCACCCTTGGCGACGGCGTCACGATCGTCACCCTCACGCGGCACGATATCGAGCAACAGCACCGGGATACCGGCGTTGGCGACCTGTGCCGCGATGCCGGCGCCCATGACGCCAGCGCCGATTACGCACACCTTTTTGATGGGTTCAGCCATTATGCGCGCTCCAGCACCGTGGCGATGCCCTGGCCGCCGCCGATGCACTGGGTCGCCAGCGCATAGCGCCCGCCCTCGCGTTCGAGGAGCGCGGCGGCCTTGCCGACGATCCGCGCGCCGGTCGCGCCGAGCGGATGGCCGATCGCGATCGCGCCGCCGTCCTTGTTGATCGTCTCCTCCTTCAGGCCGAGGTCGCGGATGCAGGCGATCGCCTGGCTCGCGAACGCCTCGTTGATCTCGACCACGTCGAGGTCGCCGACCGAGACGCCGGCACGGGCCAGCGCCTTTTGCGATGCGCTGATCGGGCCGAGGCCCATCGTCTCCGGCTCGATGCCCGATATGCCGACCGCGACGATGCGGGCGAGGATCTTCAGGCCATGCCGCTTCGCGAACTCCTCCGACGTCACCAGTACCGCCGATGCGCCATCGGTCAGCGGCGAGGACGTGCCGGCGGTCACCGATCCGTCCTGGCTGAATGCGGGCTTCAGGTTGCCAAGCGCCTCGACCGTCGTGTCGGGGCGGATCGTGCCGTCCTCGCTCACTGTGCCGGCCTTGGTCGTGATCGGCACGATCTCATCGCTCAGCCGCCCGTCGACGCGCGCCGCAGCCGCCTTGTGCTGGCTTTTCACCGCAAACGCGTCCTGTTCGCCGCGCGTGATCTGGTATTTCGTCGCGACGTTCTCTGCCGTGTCGCCCATCCCCATGTATGCGCCGGGATTCGCCTTCGCCAGCGCCGGATTGGGCAGGGGGTTGTAGCCGCCCATCGGGATGCGGCTCATCGATTCGAGGCCGGCGCAGATGAACGCCTCGCCCGCGCCGATCTGGATCTGGCCCATCGCGATGTGGATCGCGCTCATCGACGATCCACAGAACCGGTTCACCGTCATGCCACCGACCGACAGCGGCAGGTCGGCGAGCAGGCCGATCAGCCGCGCGACGTTGAGGCCCTGTTCGCCTTCGGGAAACGCACAGCCGAGGATGATGTCCTCGATCGCGGCGGCATCGACGCCGGTCTTCTCGATCAGCCCGCGGATCGTCTGCGCGGCGAGATCATCGGGGCGGACACGGGCGAGCGCGCCCTTGCCGGCGAGGTGGAACGGCGAGCGCGCGTAACCGGCGATGACGACGTTGGTCATGAAATCCTCTCTCGTGAGCATCCGCGCTTGCGGGATACCGTATAGGTGCGATACCTTCCCTTTACGTCAAGTGGTGCGAGCCGACAATATGCTCGATGATGCAGATGAGAGGATGGACCGATGAGCGACACCGCAACTATCGAAGCGGGCGCACCGCTGGCGATCAAGCAGGGCGTGCCGCTCGTCAGCCAGCCCCGCCTGCTGGGCGCGATGCTCGACCGGTCGGTAGCGCGGTTCCCACAGCGTCCCGCGGTCGACTTCATGGGGCGGATCACCACCTGGGCAGAGCTCGGCGCGGCCGTGGATCGCGCGGCGGCGGGGTTGCAGCGGCTCGGCGTGGTCAAGGGCACGCGCGTCGCCTTGTGCCTGCCCAACACCCCCTATTACCCCATCCTGTTCTTCGCGACGCTGAAGGCGGGCGGCGTGGTCGTCAACGTCAACCCCCTCTACGTCGAGCGTGAGCTGACCCACCTGATCGAGGATTCGGGTGCGGAGATCATCGTCACGCCCGACGTTGCCGAGATCCAGGCGCGCGTGCTGAAGGTCGCGGGCGAAACGGGCATCCGCCACGTCATCAGCTGCCCGATCGCCGACGTGCTGCCGGCGATCAAGAAGTTCGCCTATAAACTGGTCAAGCGCGCCGAGATCGGTCGTGCGCCGCGCACCCCGCAACATCTGTTCTTTGCCGACCTCATCGCCGGGAACGGCACGCCGACGCCGGTGCCGGTCCAGCCCGACGAGGTGGCGGTGCTGCAATATACCGGCGGCACCACCGGCGTGCCCAAGGCGGCGATGCTCAGCCATGCCAATATCGTCGCCAATACCGACGCGATGCTCGTCCATGTCGGCGGGGAGACGCCCGAGCAGGACCGGGTGCTCGGCGTGCTGCCGCTGTTCCACGTCTTCGCGCTCACCAACGTGCTGACTTTCGGCACGCTGGTCGGGGCCGAGATGATCCTGCTGCCCCGCTTCGAGCTGAAGCAATTGCTCGCCACGATGAAACGGACGCGGCCGACCTATTTCCCCGCCGTCCCGACCATCTACAATGCGCTCGCCAATCTCAAGGCCGACCAGATCCCCGACCTGTCGTCGATCAAGGTCTGCATTTCCGGCGGCGCCCCGTTGCCGATCGAGGTACGGCACGCGTTCGAGACGAACACCGGTGCCAAGCTGGTCGAGGGCTATGGCCTGTCCGAAGCGTCGCCGATCATCACCTGCAACCCGTTCGACGGGCTCAACAAGGAAGGCTCCGCAGGCCTGCCGTTCCCCGGCACCACGATCGAGATCCGCGATCGCGAGGACCCGGCGCGGATCGTCGCGGCAGGCGAGAAGGGCGAGGTCTGTGCGCGCGGTCCGCAGGTGATGGCGGGATATTGGCACAATCCGGCGGCGACCGAGGCGGTGTTCGCCGACGGGGCGCTGCGCACCGGCGACGTCGGCTACCTCGATTTGGACGGCTATCTGTTCATCGTCGACCGGATCAAGGACATGATCCTGTGCGGCGGCTACAACGTCTATCCACGCGTGATCGAGGAAGCGCTGTACGAACATCCCGCGGTGATCGAGGCGGTGGTGATCGGCGTGCCCGATGCGCACCGCGGCCAGGCGCCCAAGGCGTTCGTGGTGCTCGACCCGCCGGGAGCGGCGACGCCGAGCGAATTGCGCGATTTCCTGCGCGACAAGATCAGCAAGATCGAGCTTCCCCGGGAGGTCGAAATCCGCGACACTCTGCCCAAGACGCTGATCGGCAAGCTTTCGAAGAAGGAGCTGGTCGAGGAGGAGTTGGCGAAAGCGGCACGATAGATCGCGGCGGGGAGCGGACGGTGAACGGTATCGGCGACGACAGGGGAGAGTTGCAGGGGATCCAGGAGGTGGCCGACATGCTCGGCATCACCCCACGCACCCTGCGTTTCTATGAGGACAAGGGCCTGATCGAACCGTGCCGGATCGGCACCACGCGCGTCTATCGCCGGCGCGAGATCGCGCGGATGCAGCTGATCCTGCGTGGCAAGCGACTAGGGTTCTCGTTGACCGACATTGCCGAATTCCTCGACCTGTACGACGCCGACCCGCAGCATCTGGAACAGATGCGCGCCCTGGCCGAGCGGGTGCGGATGCGGATCGATGAACTGGAGGTGCAGCGCGATGCGCTCGACCAGACGCTGGCGGACCTCGCCAAGCTGGAGGGCGAGGCGTTGGCGCGCGTGCATGCGCACGAGCCGGACGGCGCGCGCGCGGTGGGGTGAGGGGCTGCGGCCCCGTTCGGGATGTGCCGGGTATCCGGTGCGCGACACAGCGGGGGATAGCCGGCTTGCCCTCCGGCGCGGGCCGGAACGTGTTGGCGATGATATGCGACCCCTATAGAGCGATCCCATGTCCGATCCCCGCGAAACCGAGCTTGTCCTCGACCCGAAATATGATGCCTCCGGCCTCGTCACCGCGGTCGTCACGACCCGCGCAGGTGCGCTGCTGATGGTCGCCCACATGAATGCCGAGGCGCTCGCCCTCACCCAGGCGAGTGGTGAGGCGACCTTCTGGTCGCGCAGCCGCGGCCGGTTGTGGAAGAAGGGCGAAACGTCCGGCAACGTGCTGCGCGTCGTCGAGATGCGCATCGACTGCGATCAGGACGCCCTTTGGATCATCGCCGATGCCGCCGGCCCGGCGTGCCACACGGGCGCGACGAGCTGTTTCTACCGCCGGATCGAAGGCGACCGGCTGCGGACGATCGCATGAGGCGCGCACCGGCGCTTGCGCTGTTGCTGGCCGCGTGCGGGACGCAGCCGCAGCCGGCGCAGGACACGCCCGGTGCGAAGCTGGAGGCCGCGGCGGTGCAGGCCGGGCTGGTCATCGATCCCGCAACGGCGAGCCTCGTCGGATCGTGGGCGCTCGACACCGACCGGCTTTGCGTTCTTCCCGCCGAGCGCGACACGTTCCGCATCGGCGCCCTGATCGATTACGGCGAAGGGCAGGGGTGCGCGGCGTCGGGCAGCGCGCGGCGGCGCGGCGACCGGGTGGCGGTGACGTTCGGTGCGTGCCGTTTCGATGCGACGTTCGACGGTGACCGCATCGTCTTTCCGGCGGAATTGCCCGCCGCATGCGACCGGTTCTGCACGGGCCGCGCCTCGCTCGCGGCGCTGACCGTCACGCATCTGAGCACCGCGACGTCGGAGGCGGAAACCCTGCGCACGCCGTCCGGCAGGGCGCTGTGTCATGACGGTGAGTAGGTTGACGTTGACGTAAACGTGATGTAGTTGACCCCACATGGCCTCGTCACCCGCTTACGCCTTGATCGAGCACCGCCACGATCGCGATCATTTCACGATTTCCGACCTGTCGGACGAGTTCGGCGTCACCGCACGGGCGCTGCGCTTCTACGAGGACGAGGGACTGATCGCGCCGGAACGCCGCGGCACGCAGCGGATCTATTCGCACCGCGACCGTGCGCGGCTGGCGTGGATATTGCGCGGCAAGCGCGTCGGCTTCTCGCTCGGCGAGATCCGCGAGATGATCGACCTGTACGATCTGGGCGACGGTCGCCGCGTCCAGCGCCAGGTATCGATCGACCGCTGCCGCGCGCGGATCGTGCTGCTCGAACGGCAGAAGCAGGACATCGACGCCGCCATCGCCGAACTCAATGAATTCGTGGAGGTCGTTGAGGCCGTCCATGCGAGCGACACACAAGGATAACCGGATGCCCCAGTATACGCCCCCCGTCCGCGACACGCGCTTCATCCTCGAACATGTCGTCGGCTTGCAGAATTATAGCAACCTGCCCGGTTTCGACGCGGCGACGCCCGATGTCGTCGAGGCGGTGCTGGAAGAGGGCGGCCGTTTCGTCGCCGACGTGCTGTTCCCGCTCAATCTGTCGGGCGATCAGGAAGGCTGCACCCGACATGAGGACGGCAGCGTCACCACGCCCAAGGGCTTCAAGGAAGCCTATGGCCAATATGTCGAAAGCGGCTGGGCGACGCTGGGCAACGCGCCGGAATACGGCGGGCAGGGCATGCCGCATGTCGTGTCGATCGCTTTCCAGGAATATATGATCTCGTCCAACATGGCCTTCGCCATGTATCCCGGCCTGACCCATGGCGCGATCGCCGCGCTGGTCGCCAAGGGATCGCCGGAACAGCAGGCTATGTACGTCCCCAAGATGGTGTCGGGCGAATGGGGCGGCACGATGAACCTGACCGAGCCGCAATGTGGCACCGACCTGGGCCTGATCCGCACCAAGGCGGAGCCGCAGGCGGACGGTTCGTACGCGATCACCGGCACCAAGATCTTCATCTCGGCGGGCGAGCACGACCTCACGGACAATATCATCCACCTCGTGCTGGCGAAGACGCCGGGCGCGCCGGACAGCTCGAAGGGTATCTCGCTCTTCGTCGTGCCGAAGGTGCTGGTCAACGACGACGGCAGCCTCGGCGAGCGTAATGCCGTCACCTGCGGCTCGATCGAGCACAAGATGGGCATCCACGCCAATTCGACCTGCGTCATGAATTATGACGGAGCCAAAGGCTGGCTGGTCGGCGAGGAGATGAAGGGCCTTGCCGCCATGTTCATCATGATGAACGCTGCACGCCTGGGCGTCGGCCTGCAGGGACTCGGCATTGCCGAGGTCGCGTACCAGAACGCCGTCCAGTATGCCGAGGATCGCCGTCAGGGCCGCGCGCTGACCGGCCCCAAGGAGCCTAATGAAAAGGCGGACACGCTGTTCGTACACCCCGACATCCGCCGCATGCTGATGGAGGGCAAGGCCTGGACCGAGGGCCTGCGGGCGCTCTGCCTGTGGGGCGCGCTCCAGGTCGACCTGGAACATCATGGCGCGACCGAGGAAGAGCGCGAGATGGCGGGCGACCTCATCGGCCTGCTGACACCGGTCATCAAGGGTGTCGGTACGGACAAGGGTTATGAGGTCGCGACCAACGCGCAGCAGGTCTATGGCGGCCACGGCTACATCGCCGAATGGGGCATGGAGCAATATGTCCGCGATGCCCGCATCGCGATGATCTACGAAGGCACCAACGGCGTGCAGGCGATGGACCTCGTCGGTCGCAAGCTGGCCACCAAGGGTGGCCGCGCGGTGCAGGCGCTGTTCAAGATCGTCGCCGAGGAGGCCGCCGCCGCCGAGGGGATCGAGGCGACCGCGCAGATCGCGGGTGCGCTGAAGAAGGCGCTGGGCGAACTGCAGGCGGCGACGATGTGGTTCATGGCCAACGGCATGAAGAACCCGGAGAACGTCGGCGCGGGTGCGGTGCCGTACATGCACCTGATGGGCATCGTCGCCACCGGGCTGATGTGGCTGCGCATGGCGAAAGCCGCCGCCGAGTTGAAGGCGGCGGGCGAGGGCGATGTCGCCTTCCTCGACGCCAAGCTCGTCACCGCGCGGTTCTTTGCCGAGCGGATCGTGCCGGACGCTGGCGCGCTGCGCCGCAAGATCGAAGGCGGGTCGGAGAGCCTGATGGCGCTGCCCCCGGAAATGTTCCGCGCGGCATAAGCCGGGCAGCCGGATCAGGCGTCCCGGCTGGCGGATCGTTCCGGTGCCGGGACGCCTGAGTGCCGTGTCGCCGGACACCTTGTGCCGCGCAACGGCATTGCGCGGTTGCCCTTGCGTTCTGGCAACGTATTGCCCGGCAGCGACCCGCGACAGGGCGTACGATGGCGGCGGGGTGTCGGTCGCACCTTGCGCAACCGGCGTAGCGACCCGCACGGCCTGTCGGCAGGCCTTCTTGACGGAGCATGCTGCGGCACAGGCCTCGGCGCCATTGCGCGCACTCGATTGCGTGTTCCGGGGGAGTGACAGTCATGCGATCGTATCGGAACCTTGCTGCACCGCGAATGTTCGCCGCGCCATGACCGATAACAACGCCGCCAACACCGCCAGCAGATATCCGTTGCTCGCGTTCCCCCACATCCAGCTGCATGGCGTCGTCGACGACATGATGTACGCCCGGTTCAAGACCCAGCTTGCCGAGGCGCCGCAGGACGGCCCGCTTGTGGTGTCGATCACCACGCTGGGTGGCGATCCGGAGATGGGGCGGGCGATGGGCGCCGACATTCGCCTGTTGCGCGACTACACGGGTCGGGAGATGCTGTTCCTGGGCAAGGTGGCGGTCTATTCTGCCGGCGCGACGTTCATGTCGGCATTCCCGGTCGAGAAGCGTTTCCTGACCCGCGGCACGCGGTTGATGCTGCACGAACGTTCGATGACCAGCACGATCAACTTGTCGGGCCCGCTCACGACGCTGCCCGCGATGCTCAAGGCCAAGCTGCATGAGATCGAGGAATCGGTGAAGATCCAGGAAGAGGGCTTTCGCGACATCGTACGCGGTTCGGGCGTCACGTTCGAGGAATTGCAGACCAAGGCCCCGTCCAACTGGTACATCGAGGCCGAGGAGGCGCGCGACCGCGGCCTCGTTCTTGATGTGATCTGATCGGCGGCCTATCTCTCGGGGGTTGCGCGCCGCCCGCGAAAGGCATAGCCGCAACGCAGCATTCAAGAGGAGCGTTGCGGCGATGGCCGAGTTCACCCTGCCCAAGAACAGCAAGGTCAAGGCAAAGGGCAAGGTCCACAAGGCGACCGGCGACGCCAAGCGGATCAAGACCTTCAAGGTCTATCGCTACGACCCCGACACCGCCGAAAACCCGCGCTACGACACGTTCGAGATCAACCTCGACGAATGCGGTCCGATGGTGCTCGATGCACTCATCAAGATGAAGGCGGAGCAGGATTCGTCGCTGACCTTCCGCCGCTCGTGCCGCGAGGGCATTTGCGGATCGTGCTCGATGAACATCGACGGCCGCAACGGCCTCGCCTGCACCACCGCGATCGAGGACGTGAAGGGCGAGGTGAAGATCACGCCACTGCCCGCGATGGACGTCATCAAGGACCTCGTCCCCGACTTCACGCATTTCTATGCGCAATACAGTTCGATCAAGCCGTGGATGCAGACGGTGTCCCCGCCGCCCTCGGGCAAGGAGCGTTTGCAGTCGCCGGAAGATCGCGCCAAGCTGGACGGCCTGTACGAATGCATCCTGTGCGCGTGCTGCTCCACGTCCTGCCCCAGCTATTGGTGGAATGCCGACAAGTTTCTCGGCCCCGCAATCCTGCTGCAGGCCTATCGCTGGCTTGCCGACAGCCGGGATGAGATGACCGGCGAGCGGCTCGATCAGCTGGAGGATCCGTTCCGCCTGTATCGCTGCCACACGATCATGAACTGCGCGAACACCTGCCCCAAGGGCCTCAACCCGGCCAAGGCGATCGCCGAGGTCAAGAAGATGGAAGCAGAACGCATCCTGTAGGTGACGGTGGCGGACGCATCCTCACCGGTCTTCCTCTACGAGGACGATCCGGACCTGCCGGGGTGGAAGCTCTGGCAGTTCCGTGACGCGACGCGCTACAATGCGTTCCTGGAGCCGTTGCATGTGCGCGTCGAGGGCGATGTCGCCCGAGTACGGATGATGCCGCGGCACGCCCATTCCAACCTGCGCGATGCCGTTCATGGCGGCGCGTTGCTCGGCTTCATGGACGTCGCGCTCTTCGCTGCGGTGCGCGGCTTCGGGATATTGGGGGCAGTGGGCGCGGTTACGCTCGACCTGTCCGCGCAGTTCGTCGGCGGCGGCGCGATCGGCGTACCGCTCGAAGCGCGGATCGAACTGTTGCGCGAAACCGGTCGCCTGCTGTTCCTGCGCGGTCTGGTGGTGCAGGACGCCATGCCCACGGTGGCCAGCTTTACCGCCACCCTGCGCAAGTCGTCGCCGCCGGCCGGGATGGCATAACCACGCGATCGCTGCCCGGCGACGTTCCTGATGAGGGCCGCTGGTCCGCCGATCGTGACGCCGCCTGCCGCCGCAATGGCAATCGATGATCCAAGACAGGAGCGTTTCGCCGCGCGATGACCAAAGTCCTCAACGCCTATGATGCGCTGGTCGCCACGGGCGAACTGCGTACCGATCCCGAACAGCGCGCCGCCGCGGTCCGCCTCGACACGCTTGCCGCCGAACTGGAGGCGCCGAAGAAGGCCGGTCTGCTCGCCCGTCTGACCGGTCGCGGTGCCGCTCCGCCATGCGGCGTCTACATGTTCGGCGATGTCGGCCGCGGCAAGTCGATGATGATGGACCTGTTCTTCGCCAATGTCGCGATTCCCCGCAAGCGCCGCGTCCATTTCTCCGAATTCATGCTCGAGGTGCACGGCCGCATCGCGATCGAGCGTCGCAAGGAGGCAGGCGACCCGATCGCGCCCGTCGCCGCCGCGCTCGCCGACGAGACGCGGCTGCTGGCCTTCGACGAGATGATGGTCACCAACTCGCCCGATGCGATGATCCTCAGCCGGCTGTTCACCGGGTTCCTGGAGGCGGGGGTGACGATCGTCACCACCTCAAACCGCGCGCCCGCCGATCTCTACAAGAACGGCCTCAACCGCGAACATTTTCTGCCCTTCATCGCGCTGATCGAAGCGCGGCTCGACGTCGTGACGCTGAACGGTCCGATCGACTATCGCCGCGATCGGCTCGGCCAGCAGAACACCTGGCTGGTCCCCAACGGGCCGGTGGCGACCGCCGATCTGTCCGCCGCCTTCTTCCGCCTGACCGACCACGAGGTGACCGAGCCGATCCCTTCCGAGGATGTCGTGGTGCAGGGCCGTACGCTCCACGTCCCCAAGACGCTGAAGGGCGTCGCCGTCTTCTCGTTCAGGAAGCTGTGCGGCGAGGCACGCGGCGCGGCCGATTATATCGCGATCGCGCGACGCTATCATACCGTCATCCTCGTCGGCATACCCCGGCTGGGGCCGGAGAATCGCAACGAGGCCGCCCGCTTCGTGGCGTTGATCGACGCCCTGTACGAACATAAGGTCAAACTGCTCGCCGCCGCTGACGCAGAGCCCGACGCGCTTTACCCGGAAGGGGATGGCCGCTTCGAATTCCAACGGACGGTCAGCCGGCTGGAGGAGATGCGATCCGAAGACTATCTGGCGCAGGGCCACGGCACCGCCAACGCCTGACCTTCGGCAACGCGATGTTAACCACCGCGCTGTAGCCATCGCCGGATGGGGCATGCGCGACAGCCGGCACTCGATGGCGTGCGCGGGATCGCGATCCTGCTCGTCCTGCTGTTTCATTTCCGCATGCCGTTCGGTTCGTCCGCGATCGACGCGTTTGTCCAGCCGTTCTGTGCCGTCGGCTGGATCGGGGTCGATCTCTTCTTCGTGCTCAGCGGCTTTCTCGTCGGACGCCTGATCCTGATCGAGGTCGACGCTGCGGGAGCGCTCGACCTTCGCCGGTTCTTCCTGCGCCGGGCCTGGCGATTGTGGCCGGTCCTGGGGCTCTATCTTGCAACGCTCGTCCTGATCGGCGGCGGCGATGGATGGCAAATGGTCTGGCCGGTGCTGCTCCACGTCCAGAATTTCAGCGATCACGCGCCGAGCCATCTGTGGTCGCTCGCGGTGGAAGAGCATTTCTACCTCGGCGCCGCGCTGCTCCTGCCCTGGCTGCTGCGCCATGGCGGCCATGCGATCGTCCAGCGCGCGCTGTTCGCCGTCATGGCCGTCTGCCTGCTGCTACGCCTCATCGGCGTCGCGACCGGCGTGCCGATGCTACACCTGCAATGGCAGACGCAATACCGGCTCGATGCGCCCGCGTTCGGCGTGCTGATGGCATCCATATCGCTCCACCGCCCGATGTGGTTCGCCAGCCTGAGCAGGCACCGGGCGCTGTGGCTCGCGCTGGCGGGCGCAGGCCTGCTCGTCATGATGGCCGGGGGTGAGGGCGGCTTCCGCCATGGCATCGGCTTCACTATCGCCTATCTGTCGGCCGGCGCATTCGTCGTTGCGATGAACGGAGTGTCGCCGCCGCCCCGGGTACAGCAGCGGATGGCGGCATTGGCGGCGCTCGGGATCATCGCCTATCCCGTCTACGTCTGGCACGCGAACATCGGCATCGTCGTCCGCTCGTTCGACCTTGCGCCCTGGCTTGCGATCACGCTGTCCGGCACGATCGCGATTGCCGTTGGTGCGGCGTTGCACGTCCTCGTCGAACGCCCGGCCATGCGTCGACGCCACCATCCCGTAGAGCCGACGTCCCGCCTTAATGCTATTGCGAGCCATTCGCTCTAACAATCGTGACCACGGGCGTTTAAGCGGTTGCCCCCCGCCCGCGATAGGCTTATGCGGCGTGACCAATCGACCCTTGCCTTGACGGAGATGGATTGAATGGCTCGCAAGAAGATCGCGCTGATCGGCGCCGGTAACATCGGCGGCACGCTCGCGCACCTCGCGGCGATCAAGGGTCTGGGTGACATCGTCTTGTTCGACGTCGCCGAAGGTATCCCTCAGGGCAAGGCGCTCGATCTCAGCCAGTGCGGTCCGGTCGAAGGCTTCGATGCGACGATCACCGGTTCGAACGACTATACCGACATCGCGGGTGCCGACGTCATCATCGTCACCGCCGGCGTCGCCCGCAAGCCCGGCATGAGCCGCGACGATCTGCTCGGCATCAACCTCAAGGTCATGAAAGCGGTCGGCGAGGGCATCAAGACCAACGCCCCCGGTGCCTTCGTGATCTGCATCACCAACCCGCTCGACGCGATGGTCTGGGCGCTGCGCGAATTCTCCGGCTTGCCGCACCACATGGTCGTCGGCATGGCAGGCGTGCTCGACAGCGCGCGCTTCAGCCACTTCCTGGCGGATGAATTCCAGGTGTCGGTGAAGGACGTCACCAGCTTCGTGCTCGGCGGCCATGGCGACACGATGGTCCCCGTCATCAGCTATTCGACCGTCTCGGGCATCCCGGTCCCCGACCTCATCAAGATGGGCAAGTCGACGCAGGAGCGCATCGACGCGATCGTCAAGCGCACCCGCGGCGGCGGCGGCGAGATCGTTGGCCTGCTGAAGACCGGATCGGCCTATTACGCGCCCGCGACCAGCGGTATCGCGATGGCCGAGGCGTATCTCTACGATCAGAAGCGCGTCCTGCCCGCGGCAGCCTATGTCGACGGCCAGTATGGCGTGAACGACCTCTACGTCGGCGTGCCGGTGGTGATCGGTGCCGGCGGCGTCGAGCAGATCGTCGAGATCGCGCTCGACGACGAGGCGAAGGCGAACCTCACCGTCTCAGTCGACGCGGTCAAGGAACTGCTGGTCGCTTGCAAGGGGATCGACGAGAGCTTGGCATAACGCTTCGATGAGTTACGACCTGCTCGTCTTTGATCCAGTCGCGGCCCCTATGGATCGCGTGCGGTTCATTGATTGGTATCAGCAACAGACCAACTGGTCCTCTGACATAAATGATACGGTCTTGCTGTCGGAAGGTTTGCGGCGCTGGCATCAGGCCATGCTGCCAAACTGGCCTGATATGCAGACAGTCGATGACGAGCAGGTCGATGATCCACACGTGACGGGCTACAGTCTCGGCGAGCATGTTATCTACGTCGATTTTCGTTGGTCGGTTGCGGAAGAGGCATATGAAGAGGTTCGGCGCTTGGCGGTCGAGCATCGGGTTGGATTTTACGACGTGAGCGGCGACGAGGGGGATGGAGAGATCTATTTTCCGAGCGACACGCCAAAGCCGCCGTCGGGTGGCGCTTGGTGTGATGTTGCCGATCAGTTCAGGTCGCTTGAAAATGAACCAGCGAAGCCGAAGGCGGGCTGGTTCGGTATCTTCCGGAGAACGCAATGAGCATCCTCGTCAACAAGAACACCAAGGTCATCACCCAGGGGATGACCGGCGAAACCGGCAGCTTCCACACCAAGGCGGCGCTGGAATATGGCACGCAGATGGTCGGCGGCGTGACGCCGGGCAAGGGCGGTACCGAGCATCTCGGCCTCCCCGTCTACAACACCGTCGCCGAGGCGAAGTCGAAGACCGGTGCCGATGCGTCGGTAATCTACGTGCCGCCGCCCTTCGCCGCGGATTCGATCCTCGAGGCGATCGATGCCGAGATCCCGCTGATCGTCACGATCACCGAGGGCATTCCGGTGCTCGACATGGTGCGCGTCAAGCGCGCGCTGTCGGGTTCGAAGTCGCGCCTGATCGGCCCGAACTGCCCGGGCGTGCTGACGCCGGGCGAATGCAAGATCGGCATCATGCCGGGCAGCATCTTCAAGCAGGGTAGCGTCGGCGTCGTCTCGCGTTCGGGCACGCTGACCTATGAGGCGGTGTTCCAGACCTCGAACGCCGGGCTCGGACAGACCACTGCGGTCGGCATCGGCGGCGATCCGGTCAACGGCACCAACTTCATCGACGTGCTCGAGCTGTTCCTCGCCGACGAGGCGACGCAGTCGATCATCATGATCGGCGAAATCGGCGGCGACGCCGAGGAGCAGGCCGCGCAGTTCCTGATCGACGAGGCCAAGCGTGGTCGCAAGAAGCCGATGGCCGGCTTCATCGCGGGCCGCACTGCGCCTCCGGGCCGTCGCATGGGCCATGCCGGCGCGATCGTGTCCGGCGGCAAGGGCGATGCCGAAAGCAAGATCGCGGCGATGGAAGCGGCCGGGATCAAGGTCGCGGCGTCTCCGTCGGAGCTCGGCTCGACCCTGCTGGAAGTGTTGAACAAGTAAATCCCTCTCCCGGCGGGAGAGGGAGGGAGCGGCAAGGGTCCCATGAAGTATTACTTTCATGGGTGCCCGAAGGCGCGGAAGGGTGAGGGCAGGTCGCTCTCCCCTTCGACCCTCATCCTCCCACCCGTAGACGCGGGTGGGCCCCTCCTTCTCCCGGTGGGAGAAGGGATAAGGAAGCGTACCATGGGCTACGAAGGTCAGGATTTCAGCGACATCGCGTCCGGCGTGTCGCCTGCGTTCATCGAGGCGCTCTACGCCAAGTACCAGGCCGACCAGTCGTCGGTCGATCTAGGCTGGCGTGGATTCTTCGAGGGGCTGGAGACAGGCACCGGCGGTCCTAGCTGGACCAACAAGCGCTGGCCGCTGACCACGACCGACGACCTGACCGCGGGGCTCGACCCGACGCAGATGGAGCCCGCGCCCAAGCCTGCCAAGGGCGGCAAGCCCGCTGCGGCCCCTTCGGCGGCGCCATCGAAGGACGACATCATCAAGGCCGCCGGCGACGCGATCCGCGCGCAGCTGCTGATCCGCACCTATCGCGTCCGCGGCCATCTCGCCGCCAACCTCGATCCGTTGGGCCTCTCGCACCGCGACATGCCCGAGGATCTGCGCACCGAATATCATGGCTTTACCGATGCGGACATCGATCGCCCGGTTTATCTCGGCGGCACGCTCGGCTTCGAATGGGCGACCGTGCGCGAGCTTGTCGACACGCTGCGCCGCAATTATTGTGGCAATGTCGGCCTCGAATACATGCACATCGTCGATGTCGAAGAGCGCCGCTTCCTGCAGGACCGCATGGAGGGCAAGGACAAGGCGATCGAATTCAGCGTCGACGGCAAGAAGGCGATCCTGACCAAGGTCATCGAAGCCGAGCAATGGGAGAAGTTCCTCGGCAAGAAGTATGTCGGGACCAAGCGCTTCGGTCTCGACGGTGGCGAGAGCATGATCCCTGCGCTGGAAAGCGTCATCAAGTATGGCGGCCAGGCCGGTGTGCGTGAGATGGTGTTCGGCATGGCCCATCGCGGCCGGCTCAACGTGCTCGCCAACGTCATGGCAAAGCCGCTGCGCGTCATCTTTCACGAATTCGCCGGCGGTTCGGCCAATCCGGACGATATCGGCGGCTCGGGCGACGTGAAGTATCACCTCGGCACGTCCACCGATCGCGAGTTCGACGGACACAAGGTCCATATGTCGCTGGTCGCCAATCCCTCGCACCTCGAGGCGGCGGATCCGGTCGTACTCGGCAAGACCCGTGCGATCCAGACGATCGCGAACGACCTGACGGAACACACGGGCGCGCTGCCCGTGCTGATCCACGGCGATGCCGCATTCGCGGGACAGGGAATCGTATGGGAATGCCTCGGCTTCTCGGGCATCCGCGGCTATAACACCGGCGGCTGCGTCCACTTCATCATCAATAACCAAGTTGGCTTTACCACCAGCCCGCAGTTCGCGCGCTCGTCGCCCTATCCATCGGACGTCGCCAAGGGCGTTCAGGCGCCCGTGTTCCACGTCAACGGCGACGATCCCGAGGCGGTCACCTTCGCCACTAAGATGGCGATCGAATTCCGCCAGAAGTTCCATCGCGATATCGTCATCGACATGTGGTGCTACCGCCGCTTCGGTCATAACGAAGGTGACGAGCCCGGCTTTACCCAGCCGCTGATGTACAACAAGATCCGCCAGCACCCCGGTGTCAGCGAAATCTACGGCAAGCGCCTGATCCAGGAAGGCGTGATCGATCAGGCTTGGCTCGACGAGAAGGTCCACCAGTTCACCACCCTGCTCGAAGGTGAGTTCGAGGCGGGCGCGAGCTACAAGCCCAACAAGGCGGACTGGTTCGCCGGCCGCTGGACGGGCTTGTCGGCACCGACCGACGGCGGCAGCGAGCGCCGCAGCGTCGAGACGGGGATCGAACTGAAGCTGTTCGACGCGCTGGGCCGGACGCTGACGACGGTGCCGGAGGGCATCCAGATCCACAAGACTCTATCCCGCGTGCTCGATGCCAAGCGGCAGATGTTTACGACCGGCGCCAATTTCGATTGGGCGACCGGCGAGGCGTTGGCGTTCGGATCGCTGCTGTCGGAGGGCTATGGCGTCCGCCTCTCGGGCCAGGATTCGGGTCGCGGCACGTTCAGCCAGCGTCATGCCGTGTGGGTCGATCAGACCGACGAGCACAAATACGTGCCGCTCACGACGGTGGAACATGGCCGGTTCGAGGTTCTCGACAGCCCGTTGTCCGAATATGGCGTGCTCGGCTTCGAATATGGCTATGCGCTGGCCGACCCCAAGACGCTCGTGATGTGGGAGGCGCAGTTCGGCGACTTCGTCAACGGCGCGCAGATCATGATCGATCAGTTCATCACCAGCGGCGAATCCAAGTGGCTGCGTGCCAACGGCCTCGTGATGCTGCTGCCGCATGGGTATGAAGGGCAGGGGCCTGAGCACAGCTCGGCGCGCCCCGAACGCTTCCTGCAATCGTGCGCGCAGGACAATATCCAGGTCGCGAACTGCACCACGCCGGCGAATTACTTCCACCTGCTGCGCCGGCAGATGCACCGCAATTTCCGCAAGCCCCTGATCGTGATGACGCCGAAGTCGTTGCTCCGCCACAAGCTGGCGGTGTCGGTCGCGGCCGACTTCCAAGGCGACAGCCACTTCAAGCGCATCCTGTCCGATACCAACGGTGCGGCGGATGCAGATACCACGCGCCTCGTGCTGTGCACCGGCAAGGTCGCCTATGATCTGATCGAGGCACGCAATGCGGCGGGCGACACCGGCACCCAGATCGTCCGGATCGAGCAGCTTTATCCGTTCCCGGGCGACGCGCTCGCCCGCCGGATCGCGCGTATGCCGAAGCTGGAACATGTGGTCTGGGCTCAGGAAGAACCCAAGAACAACGGTTACTGGTTCTTCGTCGAACCGCTGATCGAGGAATCGCTCGCCGCGGCGAATTGTGCCGTGCAGCGGGCGCGTTATGCGGGCCGACAGGCGGCGGCGTCGCCGGCGACGGGCCTGATGAAGCGGCACACCGCCGAACAGGGCGCGCTGGTCGCCGATGCACTCGGCCACAATGTCCGTGAGGAAATCCGTCGCACCCGCAGCGAGGGTTCCACCACCACCGCCCGGCCGACCCAGTCCCCGAGCAGCTAACCACTTTCCCCGTTGAAGCCCCCTCCCCGGGGAGAAGGATGCAAGAGATGGCAACCGAAGTCACCGTCCCCGTATTGGGCGAATCGATCACCGAAGCCACTGTCGGCGAATGGCTGAAGCAGCCCGGCGACCCCGTGAAGGCCGATGAACCGATCGCCAGCCTCGAAACCGACAAGGTGTCGGTGGAAGTGCCGTCGCCGGTCGCCGGTGTGATGGGCCAGCATGCGGTGCAGGTCGGCGACACGGTGCAGGTCGGCGCGATGCTCGCGACGATCGAGGCGGGTGACGGCTCGGTTGCCGCCGCAGCGCCGGCTGCTGCAGCGGCGCCTGCTCCGGCAGCGGCACCTGCCGCCGCGCCGGCGCCGGCCGCTCAGCCTGAAGCATCGAGCGAATCGCCCGCGGCGCTGTCGCCATCGGTGCGCCGCGCCGTGCTCGAATATGGCCTTGATCCTTCTTCGATCACCGGCACCGGCAAGGACGGCCGCATCACCAAGGAAGACGTCGCCGCCGCCGCCGCCTCGAAGCCTGCCGCCGCCCCGGCGCCGGCCGCCGCGCCTGCCCCCGCCGCCCCACGGGCGGCCGCAAGGAAGAGCGCGTCAAGATGACGCGTCTGCGCCAGACGATCGCCAAGCGCCTGAAGGAAGCGCAGAACACCGCTGCGATGCTCACGACGTTCAACGACGTCGACATGACCGCGGTCATCGAGGCGCGGGCCAAGTACAAGGACCTGTTCGAGAAGAAGCACGGCGTCCGCCTCGGCTTCATGGGCTTCTTCGTGAAGGCCGCGACGATGGCGCTGAAGGACATTCCGTCCGTCAACGCCTCGATTGAGGGGGACGAGATCGTCTATCACGATTATGCCGACATCTCGGTCGCGGTGTCGTCGCCGGGCGGCCTCGTCGTCCCCGTCATCCGCGATGCGCAGGACCTGACCGTTGCCGGCATCGAAAAGACGATCGGCGATTTCGGCAAGCGCGCCAAGGACGGCACGTTGAAGATGGACGAAATGAAGGGCGGCACCTTCACGATCTCCAACGGCGGTGTGTTCGGATCGCTGATGTCGACCCCGATCATCAATCCGCCGCAGTCGGCGGTGCTCGGCCTTCACCGTATCGAGGATCGCCCGGTGGTGGTGAACGGTCAGGTCGTGGTGCGCCCGATGATGTACCTTGCCTTGAGCTACGACCACCGTCTGATCGACGGCCGCGAGGCGGTGACGTTCCTCGTCGCGCTCAAGAATGCGATCGAGGACCCGACGCGCATCCTGATCGACCTCTAATTCGCTGAGAACAGGCCTATTCCCCGGCGGAGGCCGGGGCCCTGTCGGGAAGGCCGATGTAAACGGGCGCGGCGCTCACCATATGCCGCCTCGCAACTGGACCCCGGCCTCCGCCTGGGAACGGAGAAGACCATGGCTGACGAACAGCAGTACGACTATGATGTCCTCGTGATCGGCGCCGGCCCCGGTGGTTATGTCGCCGCGATCCGCGCCGCGCAGCTGGGGTTGAAAACCGCCTGTGCCGAGGCGCGCGAGACGTTGGGCGGTACCTGTCTCAACGTCGGCTGTATCCCGTCGAAGGCGATGCTGCACGCATCGGAATATTACGACGCGCTGGCAAACGGCGCGATGGCCAAGATGGGCGTCAAGGCGACCGGCGTCGAGCTGGACCTCGATACGATGCACGGCCAGCGCCGCGACGCGGTGAAGCAGCTGACCGGCGGCATCGAATATCTGTTCAAGAAGAACAAGGTGGAATGGCTGAAGGGCCGCGCCAGCTTCACCGGTAAGAACAGCGTCGAGGTCGCCGGCAAGACCGTGCGCGCAAAGAACATCGTTATCGCCACCGGCTCTTCCGTAACACCATTGCCTGGCGTCGAGGTCGATCAGAAGGTCGTCGTCGACAGCACCGGCGCGCTGGAACTGCCCAAGGTGCCGCAGCATCTGGTCGTGATCGGTGGCGGCGTGATCGGGCTGGAGCTTGGCAGCGTGTGGCGCCGCCTTGGCGCTAAGGTGACCGTGGTCGAATATCTCGACCAGATCCTGCCCGGCTTCGACGGTGACGTTCGGAAGGAAGCGCAGAAGATCTTCAAGAAGCAGGGCCTCGAATTCAAGCTGTCGACCAAGGTCACGGGTGTCGCCGTGTCGGGTGACGCCGCGACGCTGACGGTCGAGCCTGCCGCTGGCGGCGAGTCGCAGACGATCGAGGCGGATTGCGTGCTGCTCGCGATCGGCCGCAAGCCCAATACCGACGGCCTGAACCTTGAGGCAGCTGGCCTGTCGGTCAATGGTCGCGGCCAGGTTGAGATCGACCATGATTTTGCCACCGCCGTCCCCGGCATCTGGGCGATCGGCGACGTCGCACCCGGCCTGATGCTCGCTCACAAGGCCGAGGACGAGGGCATCGCGGTCGCCGAGAATATCGCCGGCCTGACCGGGATCGTGAACCATGACATCATTCCGAGCGTCGTCTACACGATGCCCGAATTCGCCGGCGTCGGCCTGACGGAAGAAGCTGCCAAGGCCAACGGCGAGGTCAAGGTCGGCAAATTCCCGATGATGGCGAACAGTCGTGCCAAGACCAACCATGAGCCCGATGGCTTCGTGAAGATCATCGCCGACGCGAAGACCGATCGCGTCGTCGGCGTCTGGGCCATTGCCAGCGTCGCCGGCACGATGATCGCACAAGCCGCGCAGGCGATGGAGTTCGGTGCGACGTCGGAAGACATCGCCTATACCTGCCATGCCCACCCGACGCATTCCGAGGCGATCAAGGAAGCGGCGATGGCGGTAACCGGCAAACCGATCCATATCTGATGGCGGCGGGTGCGGGACTGGATCGGGACCGCGCCGCACTGGAGGCTGAATGGCTGGACCTCACCCGGCGGGTTTTGCCCGCTCTGGCTGGGGCGCGGCAGTGGCCGATCCGTGCCGATCATTGCTTTCAACGGGTATTGCTGGACACGGCGGTTGGCGACGTATGGTACGATGTCGTGACCAAGCGGCCGGCGTACCGGTTCATTGCGACGGACTTTCTCGCCCAAGCGGTTGATCTGGGGCGCAGCCTGGCAGCCGGCAGGGGTGACCTGGATGGTTTGAACAGGCAGTCGCTCGACTGGCGACGCGCTCGGAAGACCCGGCATTTGGTCGACTGAGGCATCGGCGGCGGGGACGGTTAGATGGCCTGAAACGAAGCGGCAGCGACGAGGGCCGCCAAAGCGAACGATCAGGTGGCGATGCAACCGTCGCCGCGGATGATGTCCGCTGCCTTCTCTGCGATCATGATCGTTGGGGCGTTGGTGTTGCCACTCACCAGGGTGGGCATGACGGATGCGTCGATGACGCGTAGCCTGTCCACGCCGCGCACTCGCAACGAAGCGTCGACGACGGCATTGCGATCGTTGCCCATCCGGCATGTCCCGACTGGGTGATAGATCGTCTCGGCAGTCGCACGGACCCAGGCATCGATGTCGTCGTCGCTGCGAATCGCGGCGCCCGGTGCAAGCTCGGCGTCGCGATAGGGGTCTAGTGCCGCTTGTGCGGCGATATCGCGCCCGATCTTCACCGATTGACGAAGCACGCGGCGGTCCTCCGGCGTCGCAAGGTAGTTTGCCTCGATCAGTGGATCATCGAGCGGATCGGCCGATCGCAGGCCGATGCGGCCACGGCTCTCGGGTCGCAATTGGCACAGGTGCAGGGAGAAGCCGTCTTCGGTCGCCTTCGTCTTGCCGTGGTCCCGCATGATCGCCAGGACGGCGTGGATCTGGATGTCGGGATGGTCCAGGCCCTCACGTGACGGGATGAATGCGCCGGCCTCAAGGAAGTTCTGCCGTCCAACGCCTTTGCCGGTAAGGGCATAGCGCAGACCGACCCCCAATTGGCGAAGGCCCTTCACTTCGCTGAACACCGTCCGCAATCCCCGGCTGCGCCAGTTCATGATGACATCGAGGTGATCCTGCAGGTTTTCGCCGACGCCGGGCAGATCGTGGATCGGCGCAACGCCCGCCGTTCGCAGCCGTTCGGGGGCGCCGATGCCGGAAAGTTGCAGCAGGTGTGGCGATTGTACCGCGCCGGCGGCAAGCAACACCTCGGCGCGTGCATCCGCCTGATGAAGCGTCCGACCGATCGCATAGTCGACACCGACCGCGCGGCCGTGTTCGACCCTGATCCGGGTCGTGCGGGCGTTGGTGGCGATGGTCAGATTGGTGCGGGCGAGGGCGGGCGCCAGATAGGCTTCCGCTGCCGTCCAGCGCCGGCCATCCCCGATGGTGAGGTCATAGGGTCCGAAACCTTCGGGCCGGGCGCCGTTGAAATCGTCGGTGACCGGATATCCCGCCTGTCGCCCCGCTTCGATGAAGGCGGTGTTGAACGGACTGGTGCTTTCGCCCGGCGAAATGCGCAGCGGACCGGATACGCCATGTAAGGCACCGCCACGATGGTGGCTTTCCAACTTGCGGAAATAGGGCAGGACGTCGTCCCAGCCCCATCCCGCAAGCCCGGTTTGCCGCCAGCGATCATAATCGCGCGGGTGGCCGCGCGAATAGATCATGCCATTGATCGCGGAACTTCCACCCAGACCCCGTCCACGCGGCCACCAGAGCCGTCTGCCATCGAGATGCGGTTCGGGCGCCGTCCAGAATCCCCAATTGTGCTTGCTCTTGGATTTGATGAGCTCACCGACGCCTGCGGGCATGCGCACCAGCAATTCGCGGTTGTTGCCGCCCGCCTCGATCAGCAGCACCGATGCCGCAGGATCTTCGGACAGGCGTGAGGCAAGGACGCATCCGGCCGATCCGCCGCCTATGACGATATAGTCGAAGCTCCGCTGAGGCATGGTCTCTCCTGCGCGGCCATATCGGCCGTCGTATCGGGGGTCGGATGGCAAAGAAGCGCGATCATCTCTTCCATCAGCGTGGTGCGATCGAGTTCGGGCGCATGAACCTTGCTAAGCCCCAGGGTCATTAGCGCATAGGCGCGAACCATCGCGTCATGACGTGCGAAGCCGTTTGTTTGCAGGCAGGTCGCGAGAAAGCCGATGACCTGGTCGTCATGTCGCTCGACAGCCAGGCGGGCGCGGACGTCGCTCTCGGCCCATGCCCGCATCGCGATCGACAGTCGCGACATGCCACGCCGCCGCACCACCTCGGCAAGCAAACGGATGCGGCCCACGGGGTTCACCTCCGCCCTTGTGATCGCATCGATCAATTCGGCGATCTGCGTTCCGGCAAAATAGTCCGCGAGATGACCCTGATAGCCGTCGAAATCGGCGAAGTGATGGTAGAAGCTGCCAGTGGAGACGCGCAGTTCGCTGGCCAGCGGGCGCAGCTTGAGGGCGCGCAGACCACCGCGGCGGAGCAGGGATTGACCCGCCTCCAACCAGTCGCGCGGCGACAGGTCGGTGGAGCGCGCTGTCGCCGGATCGCTTCTCGCCATGACGAACGTTATGCCGGCAGGAGGACGCGGTAAAGGGGATCAGTCTTCGCTTCGTACGCCGGTGACGGCCAACAGCGAGACGCTACGCGACGAGCGGTCCACGCGCAGAGCGACATAGCCACTGGCTCGTGGAAGGCGTAGTTCGAAGCCGTCCGCCGCCTTCCAGTCGGCTGCGGACATCGCCTGGCCGTCTAGCCGACACCATTGCGACGCGGCGTAAGGACCGTCGTCGTTCAGCTCGTTCTCGATGCGGAATTCTGCCAAGGCCACGACGAACGCTTCCAAACTGCGGTCGCGCCGGTCCCAATCGACCCAGCTGATCGCATTGTCCTGCGCATAGGCATTGTTGTTGCCGCGCTGGCTGCGGCCGAATTCGTCGCCGGCGCTCAGCATGATCGTGCCGCGCGAAGCGAACAGCGTCGCCAGCAGCGCGCGCGCGTCCCGGGCACGCCTGGCAAGCACCACGGCATCGTCGGTCGGTCCCTCGACGCCGTTGTTCCAGCTGAGGTTTTCGCCATGGCCGTCGCGATTGTCTTCGCCGTTGGCGTGATTGTGCCGCTCGGCATAGGCGACCGTATCCGCCAGGGTGAAGCCATCATGGGCGGCGAGGAAGTTGACGGTGCGGGTGTCACCGGCGCCGAAGACATCATCCGAGCCGGCCAATCGGGTCGCCAGATCACCGATCGCGCCGTCGCCGCGCCAGAAGCGGCGGACGTCGTCGCGATAGCGATCGTTCCATTCCAGCCATCCGGCGGGAAATGCGCCGAGCCGGTAGCCGCCGGGCCCGATGTCCCACGGCTCCGCAATCATCACGCGGTCCGCCAGCAGCGGGTCCGCCGCAATGGCCGCGAAGATCGGGGCGTCGGCATGAAAACCGGGACCACGCGCCAGCACTGGCGCCAGATCGAAGCGAAAGCCGTCCACGCCCAAGGCGGCGAAGTGCCGCAGACTGGCGAGTGTCAGGTCCCTTACCTCCGCCCGCGCGAAATCGAGTGTGTTGCCCGTGCCCGTGTCGTTGATGAGCGTACCGTCGGCGGCGCGGGCATAGTATATCCGATCGGCGAAGCCCCGTAGCGACAGCGTCGGACCATGAACGTCGCTTTCACCCGTGTGATTGAACACCAGGTCGAGGATCACGCCGATGCCTGCCGCGCGAAGTGCCGCGACGGTGTCGCGCAACTCGGCAACGCCGCCGGGCGCGAGACGCGGATCGATCGCCATCGGCACGACCGGATTATACCCCCAGGCATTGGTGAGGCCGAGGGGGGAAGATGCCGTTCATCGATCCAGGCAACGATCGGCATCAATTCGACCGCTGCCACCCGCAGTCGTTGCAGGTGAGCGATCACCGCCGGATGGGCAAGCGCCGCCACCGTCCCGCGCTGCGCCACCGGCACGTCGGGATGCAGTTGCGTAAAGCCGCGGACGTTGAGTTCGTAGATCAGACCCCCCGGGGTGAAGAGCGGCGGCGCGAGTGTTGTTGGCGAGGTTGGCGGCGGCACGATCGCCCACGGCACCAGCCCTGCGGTGTCTGCGCCGGGTTCGCCAAGCTGCGGATCATAGCGAAACGGACGATCGAGTTCGACCGCATACGGGTCCATCAGCAGTTTCGCCGCATCCGACGCCGCGCGATAGCCGTATCGCTGGCCGGGGCGCACGCCGGGTAGCGAGACCGTCCAGATACCATCCGTTCCGGACATGGCGACATGATGTTCGACGTCCCCGTCGAACAGGCACAAGGTAACCCGACCAGCGGAGCGCACGGCGAAACGGGTGCCGGTCGCATCGGCACAAGCGCCGAGCGGGACGTGGGGCGGGTGTTCGCCGTGCATTGCGTCGTTCTCCGAAATCCACATCGGCGATCGGGACGGGGCGGGACGGCCCGGCGGGTCTGCCGGAATCAGGTCACCACGTCCGGGGCATGACGGCCGGTATGGCGGACGATGCCGGCAATTTCGTCAGCCGCAGCGACGATATCCGCCAGCATATCGCCCGTATCGCGGTCGAGGTCGCCCCCGGCTGGTTCGTAGCGCTCCAGATACACGCGCAGCGTCGCGCCGGTCGTGCCGGTACCGGACAGGCGGAACACGACGCGGCTGCCGCCTTCAAACAGGATGCGCACGCCCTGATGGCTGCTGACCGATTGATCGGTCGGGTCGGTATAGGCGAAGTCGTCCGCCGTGAAGATCGTCAGCCCCGCGACCGTCCTGCCCGGAAGAGCGGCGAGTGCACCGCGCAATGCGGTCATCAACGCGTCGGCGGTTTCGGTGTCGACGCCCTCATAATCGTGGCGGGCATAATAATTGCGGCCATAGGTCGCCCAATGGTCGCGTGCGATTCCATCGACCGACTGACCGCGTGCCGCCAGGATGTTGAGCCACAGGAGCACCGCCCACAATCCGTCCTTTTCACGGACGTGATCCGACCCGGTGCCGGCGCTTTCTTCACCGCAGATCGTCGCCATACCGGCATCGAGCAGGTTGCCGAAGAACTTCCATCCGGTCGGCGTTTCATAGATCGGCACGCCGAGCCGCTGCGCAACGCGATCGGCCGCGGCGCTGGTCGGCATCGACCGGGCGATCCCCCGCAGCCCGTCGGCATAGCCCGGCGCGAGGTGCGCGTTGGCGGCGAGCATGGCGAGACTGTCCGATGGCGTGACGAAACGGTGGCGTCCGATGATGAGGTTGCGATCGCCATCCCCGTCCGACGCCGCACCGAAATCCGGCGCATCCGGCGCCATCATCGTCTCGTACAGGGCGTGGGCGTGGACCAGATTGGGGTCGGGATGATGGCCGCCGAAATCCTCCAGCGGCGTCCCATTCCTCACGGTGCCATGTGCGAAGCCCAGCCGGCGTTCGAGGATCTCGGTCGCGTACGGGCCGGTGATCGCGTGCATCGCATCGAATGCCATCGTCAGTCCGGCGGCGCGGATCGCCGGGAAATCGAACAGCGTCTCCATCAGTGCAGCGTAATCCTGCACCGGATCGACGATCTCGACCACCATGTCGCCGACCACGACCTCACCCATGCTATCCAGGTCGACGTCCGGCGCGTCGACGGTCAGCCAGCGATCGATGGTCTTCGTTCGCGCATACAGCGCATCGCCGACCTGTTCGGGAGCGGGGCCACCGTTGGCGATGTTGTACTTGATTCCGAAATCCTCGTCAGGCCCGCCGGGATTGTGGCTGGCCGACAGCACCAGTCCGCCCAGCGCCCCGCGGCTGCGGATCATGTGGCTGGCAGCCGGTGTCGACAGCAGTCCGCCGCGGCCGACGACGACGCGGGCGAAACCGTTCGCCGCGGCCATGCGGATAGCCTTCTGGATGACGTCGCGGTTCAGGTAACGCCCGTCACCACCGATCACCAGCGTCGCACCGGCCTTGCCGTCGATGACGTCGAACACCGACTGGACGAAGTTCTCCGCGTAATTGGGCTGCTGGAACACCTTCACCTTCTTGCGCAGGCCGGACGTGCCGGGCTTCTGGTCGGTGTAGGGCGTCGTCGGGACGGTGCGGGTCATGCGGTTCCTGTCAGGCT
Organism: Sphingomonas insulae; assembly: GCF_010450875.1. Classification (NCBI taxonomy): domain Bacteria; kingdom Pseudomonadati; phylum Pseudomonadota; class Alphaproteobacteria; order Sphingomonadales; family Sphingomonadaceae; genus Sphingomonas; species Sphingomonas insulae. The sequence continues at coordinate 2,648,542 of NZ_CP048422.1, read as the reverse complement.
CTTGTACAGATCGGCGTAGCGGCGACCGCTTTGCGCCCATGAAAAGTCGGCACGCATCCCGTTACGCTGGATCGTGCACCAAAGGTCGGGTCGCGCATAGGCGGCGATGGCGCGGCGTATCGCGTGCGCGAGCGTATGATAGTCGGTCTCGCCATGCTGGAAGCCGGTAGCGACGCCGGCTGCCAGCGCTGCCTCGTTCGCATCGATCACGGTGTCCGCGAGGCCACCGGTTCGCGCGACGATCGGCACGCAGCCATAGGCGAGGCCATAGAGCTGCGTCAGACCACATGGTTCGAATCGGGACGGGATCAGAATGGCATCGGCCCCGCCTTGCAACAGGTGGGAGAGCGGCTCGTCATAGCCGATCGTGACCCCGATGCGGCCGGGATGGCGCGCCGCCGCCGCAAGGAATGCCGCCTCGAGATGGGCATCGCCGGAACCGAGCAGCGCCAGTCGGCCGCCGAGCATGACGAGTTCGTCGAGGCATCGTACCAAGACGTCCATGCCCTTTTGCCACGTCAGGCGGCTGATCACGGTGAAGATCGGTCCGTCGCCCCGGTCCAGGCCGAACATCGCCTCCACACCGCGTTTGTTCAGCTTGCGCCGGCCGAGCGCGCGGGCGGTGTAGCGCGTGGGAAGGGCTGGATCGCTGTCCGGGTTCCAGACAGCCGGATCGATGCCGTTGACGATTCCCTGGACATGGTCACGACGGGTTTCGATCAACCCTTCCAGTCCCATCCCGAACCGGCCTTCCCGGATTTCGGCGGCATAGGTCGGGCTGACGGTGGTGATGGCATCGGCCGATTGAAGCCCGGCCTTCAGGAAGCCGACGCCGCCATAATATTCGACCCCGTCTATTCCATAGGCCGCATCGGGCAGATCGAGTTCGGCGAAAACCTCCGCATCGAACTGTCCCTGGAAGGCGATGTTGTGGACGGTCATCACGCTGGGAATCGGGCGGCTTCCGGCCGCACGATAGCGAAGGTAGGCCGGCGCCATCGCCGCCTGCCAATCGTGCGCGTGCAGCAGGTCGAAGCGCATGGCGTCCGCGACGTCTGCCGCCGCGCGCGACAATGCCGCAAAGCGATGCCAGTCGTCGTCCGCGCCATATAATCCGCCCGCGCGTGCGAACAGGGCAGGGGCGTCGAGCACCAGCAGGGGATGCGTGCCGAGCCGAGCGGAGAGCAGACGCGCCTCCACCCCCATCAAGTCCGTCCAGCGATGAACGACCCTCGCCCCCTTCACCGCCCTGCCCACCAAGGGATAGCCGGGGATAAGCGTGGTGGTCGCAACGCCGTGGGGCGATAACGCACCGGGCAGCGCGCCGACGACATCGGCAAGGCCGCCCGTCTTGACGAGCGGGAACGCCTCGGACGCGACCGACAGGACCTTGAGCGGCGCGGCCGACGTCACGATTGCAGGCGGTCGATCATCGGTTGCGTGATCAGGCAGATGCCCTTGTCGGTGCGGCGGAACCGGCGGCTGTCGAGATCGGGGTCCTCGCCGACGACGAGGCCGTCGGGGATGACGACGCCGCGGTCGAGCACCACCCGCTTCAGCCGCGCGTTGCGGCCGATGTGGCAATAGGGGAGGACAACCGCCTCATCGAGCGAGGAAAAGCTGTGCGCCCGGACGCCTGTCGACAGCAGGCTACGCTGGATCGAGGATCCCGACACGATGCAGTTTCCGGATACGAGGCTGGACACCGCCGACCCGCGGCGACCGTCCTCGTCGTGCACGAACTTGGCGGGCGGCGTGATCTCCGAATAGGTCCACAGGGGCCATTCGTGGTCGTAGACGTCAAGTTGCGGGATGATATCGGTGAGGTCGATGTTCGCCTCCCAATAGGCATCGACGGTGCCGACGTCGCGCCAATAGGCGGCGGGCTCCTCGCTGGTGCGCACGCAACTGGCGGAGAAGCGATGCGCCTGAGCATGGCCGTGCTTCACCAGATAGGGGATGATGTCCTTGCCGAAATCGCGGGCCGATCCCGGCGTATCGGCGTCGCGGCGCAATTCCTCGATCAGGAATCTGGTGCGGAACACGTAGATGCCGAGGCTGGCGAGCGCGGTGTCGGGCTGGCCGGGGATCGACGGCGGATCGGCGGGTTTTTCGACGAAATCGATGATGCGATCGGTTTCGTCGACGTGCATCACGCCGAATGCCACCGCCTCCATCCGCGGCACCTCCATGCAGGCGACGGTGACGTCGGCACCGCTGTCGCAATGCTGCTGGAGCATGATCTCGTAATCCATCTTGTAGATGTGATCGCCCGCCAGGATCACCATATACTCGACGTTATACGCCTCGATGATGTCGATGTTCTGGAACACCGCATCCGCGGTGCCTTCATACCATTGGAATTCGCTGACGCGCTGCGATGCGGGCAGGATGTCGAAGCTTTCGTTGCGTTCGGGACGCAGGAAGTTCCAGCCGCGCTGCAGATGACGGATCAGCGAATGCGCCTTGTATTGCGTCGCCACGCCGATGCGCCGGATGCCCGAATTGATCGCGTTCGACAGGGCGAAATCGATGATCCGGCTCTTGCCGCCGAAATAGACCGCGGGCTTGGCGCGGGTGTCGGTCAGTTCCATCAGGCGGCTACCGCGTCCGCCGGCCAGCACGTATGCCATCGCGTCGCGCGACAGCGGCTGTCCTCTTCTGTCTACCATTCGCACCCTCCTGTTATCCTCACCGGCCGTTTCAGCCGTCGTATTCCAGCATCACCGTGGCAAGTGGCGGCAGCGTCACCCATGCCGCACCGTTTTTCGCCTCGACACCGCCCAGATTGCCCAAGCCCGATCCCCAATAGTCATGGGCATCGGAATTGATGATCTCACGCCAGCGCCCGTCATGCGGCAGCGGCACGCGATAGGGTGCGCGCGCGACCGGCGTCAGGTTGGCGATAACTGCAACCGGCCTCGTACCAGGCGCCTTGCGTAACCAGGCGAATACCGAATTGGTCGCATCGTCGCCGATCAGCCATTCGAACCCCTCCGCCTCACAGTCGCGAGCATGCAGCGCCGGCGTGTCGCGATACACGCGGTTCAGTTCGCGAACGAGTTTACGAACACCTTCGTGCGCAGCAGAATTGCGCAATTGCCAGTCGAGCGCGCGGTCCTCACTCCATTCCCGGCGCTGGGCGAACTCCTGCCCCATGAACAGCAGCTTCTTGCCGGGATAGCCCCACATGAAGGCATAATAGGCGCGCAGATTGGCAAATTGCTGCCAATCGTCGCCAGCCATCTTCGTGAGCAGAGAACCCTTGCCATGCACGACCTCGTCATGGCTGAGCGGCAGGACGAAATTTTCGTCGAAGGCATAGACGAAACCGAAGGTGATCTCGCCATGATGATGGCGGCGATGCACCGGCTCACGGGCGAAATACTGGAGCGTGTCATGCATCCAGCCCATGTTCCACTTGAAGCCGAAGCCGAGATTCTGCCGTGGCCCTTCTTCAAACGCAGGCATTGAGACGCCCGGCCAGCTGGTCGATTCTTCGGCGATGGTGAACGCGCCCGTCTGCTTGCCGTAGACGGCGCGGTTCATGTCGCGGAGGAAGCCGACGGCCTCCCAATTCTCGCGTCCGCCCTGCTCGTTGGGAATCCATTCGCCGGCCTCGCGGCTATAGTCGCGGTACAGCATCGAGGCGACCGCATCCACGCGCAGGCCGTCGACATGGTAGCGTTCCGGCCAGAACAGCGCGTTGTTGATAAGGAACGAGCGGACTTCGCGCCGCCCGAAATTGTAGATGGCGGTGTTCCAGTCGGGGTGGAAGCCAAGCCGCGGGTCCTCGTGTTCGTACAGCGCGGTGCCGTCGAAGCGGGCAAGGCCATGCGCATCGACCGGGAAATGCGCCGGCACCCAGTCGAGCAGCACGCCGATCCCGGCTTGGTGCGCCCCGTCGACGAACCGCGCAAAGCCGTCCGGATCGCCGAACCGTGCCGATGGTGCGTAGAGGCCGGTCGTCTGGTAGCCCCATGACGGATCATAGGGATGCTCGCTGATCGGCATGAATTCGATATGGGTGAAGCCCAGATCGACGACATAGGGGATGAGGCGGTCGGCAAGGGCGTCCCACGACAGATACCAGCCGTTGTCGTCCCTGTCCCAACTGCCGGCGTGCACTTCGTAGATGCTCATCGGCACGCGGCGCGGATCGACCTTTGCCCAGGTTTCGCGATGCGAGTCGTCGCCCCAGACGTGAGTGGGCGGCGCGGTGGTGATCGACGCGGTCTTCGGACGCAATTCGGCAGCGAAGGCGAACGGATCGGCCTTGAGCGGTTGCATCCTGCCGTCCGGGCCGACGATCGCGAACTTGTAGCTGCGACCGGCGCCGATGTCGGGGATGAATATCTCCCACACGCCGACATCGTTTCGGCGCCGCATGACGTGGCGCGCCGCATTCCAGTCGTTGAAGTCGGCGACGATCGAAACGCGCTGGGCGTTCGGCGCCCATACGGCGAAATGCACGCCCGACGCACCCTCGTGTTCGATCAGATGCGCGCCCATCTTGTCGTACAGGCGGAAGTGGGAACCCTCGGCGATCAGGTGATCGTCGGTCGGACCCAGTACCGGACCGAAGCTGTACGGATCGGTGACCCACCATTCGGCGCCATAGCCCTGCGCCCGGTATTTCACCGGCTGGGGTGCACCGGCGACCACGCCTTCGAACAACCCGTCCGTACCGACCTGCGACAGTAAGCCGATTGAGACGCCCGCGAGATCGTAGGCTTCCGCAGTCTCGGCGCCCGGTATCCACGTCCGGGCGAACGTGCCGCCCGGCCCGGCGAACACGCCAAGGAGGGAAAACGGATCGTCGTGGCGCCCGTCGAGAAGGGCGGCGATGGCGCCAGGCGGTGGTTTCACATGACACCCCAAATCTGCTTGGCATATTCGCCGATCGTCCGGTCGGACGAGAACCAGCCCATATTGGCGACGTTGAGTATGGCTGATCGCCCCCACGAATCTGCGTCGTTCCATTTGGCATCGACATCGCGTTGCGCTGCGGCATAGGCATCGAAGTCGGCGGCCAGCATGAACCAGTCATGGTCATACAGGCCGTCCATCAACCCTTTGTAACGGCTCGGATCGTCGGGAGAGAATACGCCGGAAGCGATCGCATTCACGGCCTGTGCGAGTTCGGCAGAACCTGCGATCACATCACGTCCACGATAGCCGCCGGCCCGCTTCTCTGCGACTTCGTCCGCGGTGAGCCCGAAAATGAAGATGTTGTCGTCGCCGACGTGATCCTTGATCTCGATATTTGCGCCGTCCAGCGTCCCGATCGTCAGGGCGCCGTTGAGCGCGAACTTCATGTTGCCGGTGCCGGACGCCTCCATCCCGGCGGTCGAAATCTGTTCCGACAAGTCGGCGGCTGGGATGATCCGCTCCGCCATGCTGACGTTGTAGTTCGGTACGAAAGCGACCTTCAGAAGGTCGCCGATGGCCGGGTCGGCATTGATCCGCTTGGCGACATCGTTCGCCAGTTTGATGATCAGCTTGGCGTTGTGATAGCTGGACGCCGCCTTGCCGGCAAACAGCTTGACGCGCGGCGTCCACCGGCGTTCGGGATGGCTGCGGATCTGATCGTAGAGAGCGACCGTTTCGATAATGCCGAGCAGCTGCCGCTTGTATTCGTGAATACGCTTGATCTGAATATCGAAGATCGCGTCAGGGTCGAGCGTCAAGCCCATGCTTTCCTTGATATAGGTCGAGAGTGTCACCTTGTTGGAACGCTTCACGGCTGCGAAACGCTCCCGAAATGACGCATCGTCTGCGAAAGGGACCAGCGCGGTCAGTTTGGCGGCGTCGTCCTGGAAATCGGGACCGATGGCCTCGCCGAGCAGTGCGGTGAGGCCGGGGTTGCACTGTTGCAGCCAGCGCCGCGGCGTGATGCCGTTGGTCTTGTTATTGATCCGGTCGGGATAGAGGCGGTGGAGATCGGCAAAGACCGTCTTCTTCATCAGTTCGGTGTGCAAGGCGGCGACGCCGTTGACGCTGTGACTGCCGGCGAAGGCGAGGTTGGCCATGCGTACGCGTCGTTCGCCACCTTCGTCGATTAGGCTGATCGCGGCGATCGCGCGACCGTCGATGCCCTCTACCTTGCTGGCCTCGCGCAGCAGCTTAGCGTTGATCGCATAGACGATCTGCATGTGGCGGGGCAGCAGCCGTTCGAACAGCGGCAACGGCCAGCTTTCCAGCGCCTCGGGTAGCAATGTGTGATTGGTGTAGCCGAAGGTCGCGCGAGTGATGTCCCACGCCACGTCGAACGGGAGTTCATGAAAGTCGGTCAGGATGCGCATCAGTTCAGCGACCGCAACTGCCGGATGCGTATCGTTGAGCTGGATCGCCGCCTTGTCCGCCAACGTCCTGATATCGCCGAAATACTGGACGTGGCGACGGACGATGTCCTGGATCGAGGCGGAGGAGAAGAAATATTCCTGCCGAAGGCGTAATTCCTGTCCAGCAGGTGTGCTGTCGTTCGGATACAGCACGCGGGTCAGCGTTTCCGCACGCAACTGGCCATCGAGCGCGCCCTTGAAATCACCGGCATTGAACTGATCGAGCTTGATCGGGTCGAACGCGCGAGCATTCCACAGCCGCAGCGTGTTGACCCGCTTGCCGCGCCAGCCGACCATCGGCGTATCGAAGGCGACCGCCTCTACCGCTTCGGCAGGCGACCAGTGGACCCGCCCCTCGGCGGCGCTCGTCACTTCCCCGCCGAAGCCGACGAAATAAGCGCTCTCGCGGCGTTCGAACTCCCACGGATTGCCGTGTGCGAGCCAGTTCTCGGGTAGCTCCATCTGCCAGCCGTCGTCCAGCCGCTGGCGGAACATGCCGTTCACGTAGCGGATGCCATAACCGTAGGCGGGCAGGTCGAGGCTGGCGAGGCTTTCCATGAAGCATGCCGCCAGCCGGCCGAGGCCGCCGTTGCCCAGCGCGGCGTCAGGCTCGATCTCCTCGATCTGGGCAAGGTCGACGCCCAGCGTCGCCAGCGCTTCGGCGACTTCGTCGTCGTGGCGAAGGTTCGACAAGGCGTCGCGCAGCAGTCGGCCGATCAGGAATTCGAGGCTGAGATAATAGACCCGCTTGGCACCCGCGGCGTGCGCCGCTTTCGTCGATTCCATCCAGCGTTCGATGATCTCGTTGCGCAGCGTGAAGATCGTCGCCGCCAGCCAGTCGTGCGGTCGGGCGGCCTGCGCGTCCTTGCCGATCCGGTGAACCAGCGTGTCGACTATGGCAGAGGCAAGGGCGGTCGAGGCGGGGACGGTAGCGGCGGGTGCGGTCGGGGAGCGGCGATCTGGCTGTCTGTCACGATGCATCCGGGGATAGGGGAAGGTGGCGGGAGTAAACGACGGCCTGCGCCAATTGTCACCGGTCGAAATCGACCGGATCGGGATTAAAGCATGCCGAACAGCAAAGTGACGTTGAGGCCGATGATGACGGCGGCGATGAGCCACGCGGTCGCGCGCAGCCACATCGGGCTGACGAAGCGACCCATCACCCTGGATTGTCCGGTGAACAATACCAGCGGCACGACCGCAAACGGCAATTGGAGGCTGAGCACGACCTGACTGAGCACCAGCAATTGCGTGGCCCCGCTATCGCCCGAGGCGCCGACGACGATTACCGCGGGTACGATCGCGAGCAGCCGCGTCACCATCCGTCGCAGCCACACCGGCAACCGCAGATTGAGAAAGCCTTCCATGACGATCTGTCCGGCGAGCGTCCCGGTAATGGTGCTGTTCTGCCCCGATGCCAGCAGCGCGACGCCGAACACCACGCTCGCGGCGCCGACACCCATCATCGGCGCGAGCAGGCGATACGCCTCATCGATCTCCGCCACCTCGGTTCTGCCCGCGGTGTGGAAGACCGCAGCGGCGACGATCAGGATCGCGGCGTTGATGAAGAAGGCGAGGCCGAGCGCGATCGTGCTGTCGATCGTCGCCAACTTCGCGGCCTCCGCTTTGCCGGTATCGCTCCGGTCGAACGCGCGGGTCTGGACGATCGAGGAATGCAGGTAGAGGTTGTGCGGCATGACGGTCGCACCGAGGATGCCGATCGCGAGGTACAGCTTGGCGGGGTCGGTAATGATTCCCGGTGTCGGGATCAACCCCGTCAGTACGGCGCCCATGTCGGGCCGGGCATAGAACAGTTCGAAGGCGAAGCAGCCCGCGATGATGATGAGCAGCGCAAGGATGAACGCTTCGATCTTGCGAAAACCGTAGCGTTGCAGCGCGAGGATGAGGAATACGTCGAGCGCGGTGACGATCACCCCCATACCAGCGGTACGCCGAACAGCAGCTTCAGCGCGATCGCTGTGCCGAGCACTTCGGCGAGGTCGCAGGCGATGATCGCGATTTCCGCCAGCACCCATAAGCCGAACGACACCGGCCGGCTGTAATAAGCGCGACAGGCCTGTGCCAGATCGAGGCCCGCTGCGACGCCGAGCCGCGCGGACAGGGCCTGCAGCACGATCGCCATCAGGTTCGACAGCAGGATGACCGACAGCAAGGTATAGCCGAAGGCGGAGCCACCGGCGATGTCGGTCGCCCAATTGCCGGGGTCCATGTAGCCGACCGCGACGAGGAAACCCGGCCCCATGAAGGCCCCGAGGCGCCGCCACCCGGATCCCCCGGTCGGTACCGAAACGCTGCGGTGGCTGCCTATCAGCGAGGCGGGGCGGGAATCGGCGGAAAGGACTGTCGTCGGCGAAGCTGGCGGCATATCCGCACCTGTGGCGGAAGCTTGCTATCGGGGCAAAGGGAAAAGCGCGGATATGATGGGCCGATGCGAGGAGGGGCCGATCAAATCCGTTGCAAACGCATGCCCACCCGATTTCCCAATGACATGGGGGCGATAGGGTCGGGGCAATCGGGGCTAGACCGGTGCGGCATCCACGTCGGGTCCCGCACCGTAATGATGCCAGGTGAAGATCGCCAAGGCGCCGCGGTGCGGGCGCCATGCTTCGGCCAATTGCCGGGTCAGTTTCTCGCTGGGCCGGGTGTCGTGGCCGAGCAGGCGACCGACCTCGATCTGCACTGCCAGATCGCCAGCCGGCCATATGTCGGGCCGTCCCTCGGCAAACAGCAGGTAGATTTCCGCCGACCAGCGGCCGATACCCTTCACGCGCACCAGCTGTGCGATCGCCTCTTCATCGTCGGCGGGCAGAGCCGTCAGGTCGAGCCGGCCGCTCGTCACCTCTTCGGCAAGGCTGCGGGCGTAGCTCGCCTTTTGCCGCGACAGTCCGGCCGCGCGTAATGTCTCGTCGCTGGCCGCCAGGATCGTGTGTGGATCGCCGGGGTCGCCGACCAGCGTTTCCAGCTTGCGATAGACCGCGGCAGCGGACGCGACGCTGACTTGCTGGCCCAGGATCGTGCGCAGCAGGGTCGCATAGCCGCGTTCGCGCAGCCGGGGTGGAGGATAGCCGACGCGCGCCAGACCGGCGGCGAACGCGGGTTCTGCGATGGCAAGCGCATCCATCGCCGCGCGGATCTGTTCTGCGCTCAGTCCCATGCTTGATCCTTGCGGTTCGGCACGGCATGGCCGGCGACAACTTCAGCGGAGAATATCATGCCCAAGCTTATCGTCGTGACGCGCGAGGGGGAAGAACGCGAGATCATGGGCGAGGCCGGACTTTCGGTCATGGAAGTGATCCGCGATGCCGGCATCGATGAGTTGCTGGCCTTGTGCGGGGGCTGCTGCAGCTGTGCCACCTGCCATGTCCATGTCGACCCGCAATTTGCGGACAAACTGCCCGCACTCGGTCCGGACGAGGATGATCTGCTCGATTCGAGCGACCAGCGTAACGCGACGTCGCGTCTGTCATGCCAGCTGCCGATGACCGATGCGCTGGATGGCCTGCGTGTGACGATTGCAGGCGAAGACTAAGGCGGACGTTTCGCTTTCGGTGCCCCCCGGATCATGCGCCGGGGGGTGGCCTCATCCTAACGGGCCGCCACGGCATAGAGGGCGATCGCGGCAGCGTTGGAGACGTTCAGGCTTTCCACCTTGCCGCTGATCGGCAGCTTGGCGAGTTCGTCGCAATGCGCTTCGGTGTTCTGGCGCATGCCTTCGCCCTCTGCGCCCAGCACGATGCAGATGCGCTGGCCACCCATGGCTTGCGCCAGCGTCTGATCGGCATGCCCGGTCAGGCCGATGCGCCAGAAGCCCGCCTCCGCAATGTCTTCCAGCGCGCGCGCCAGATTGACGACCCGACACCATGGCACCGTCTCCAGCGCGCCCGATGCAGAGCGCGCCACCGTGCCGCTCTCCGGCGGGGCATGGCGGTCCTGCGTCACGATGCCGAGCGCATCGAACGCAGCCGCCGACCGCAGGATCGCACCGACGTTGTGCGGATCGGTCACCTGATCCAGCACGACCAGCGGGCGACGATCGTCCTTACCCTCCATCAGCAGGTCGGCGAGCCACATTTCCTCGAGCGGTTCGACTTCGGCTACCAGCCCCTGGTGCGGTGCATCGGACGGCACCAGCCGGCCGAGATCGGGCGCTTCGGCATAGACAACCGGGAGGGTCGAGGGAATGTCGAGCGACGCCAGTGCCTCGCGCGTTCCCCACAATTTGCGGACCACGCGATTGGGATTGTCCAGTGCCGCCGTCACCGGATGGCGGCCCCAGAACTTGGGGCGATTGGCGGTACCCGTCGACGGGCGATGGCCGCGACGCGCCATCAGCGCGATCCGCTGCGAGCGACGGGGAGGATGGTGTAGGTCATCGGCGGTCTGCTAGGCCGCAGCCGTCGATCGTGCAAGTGGACGGTCCCTTGCGCCGTCGACGCGTTTGTCGATGCGGCCATCCCGTGTTTTGTCGATGGAGTGCGTTGACAGCCGCGTTTCGCTTCGCCAATAGGCCGCCTCGCTTCGGCGAACTCGCATCTGGACAGGTGGCCGAGTGGTTAAAGGCAGCAGACTGTAAATCTGCCCGTGCAAGCGTACGCTGGTTCGAATCCAGCCCTGTCCACCACCTTTCCGCAAGACGGCAAGGGCGCAGCGCGAACCTCAATCCGTCCGCACTGATCCTGATCGATGAGGGTGACGATCTGTTGGTCGGTTGGCCGACTCTACAGTCACTTTTTTCGAACCCGCGTCATTACGCCGAGATCAGCCTGGGCGATGACAAGCTTCTTGCACCGGAGCCAAAAGCCGCGGGTCTCCGGAGTGATCGCTGTGATATTCCGGCGCGAATGCGCGGTCTCAGCACGTCGCGATCTGCGTCGCTTCATGAAGCTGATAAAACGGGTGCAATCGCTACGCTCGGTGCCCCCCAAGCAGCCTGAAGAGGTGGGCCAATAGACGGCGGCGGACGTCATGAATGCCGCGCTTGGGCAGCAGCATCGAACGATGGTGGGGTTCGGTATCGCGGAGGGTCGGTTACCCATCATCGCAATCCAAGTCACGCCGGGTGGAGCGGGTAACGGGAATCGAACCCGTGTATTCAGCTTGGAAGGCTGCTGCACTACCATTGTGCTATACCCGCGCACGCCGTGCGTCAGGGCCATTACCGTCACCGGCGAGCGGGTGCAAGGGCATGTTCCGTTCCGCCATATGGTTCACGACTTGCTTACCGGTCATGCGCTAGAGGGTGCGCATGTATCACGACCCTGCGTTCGGCGTGCACGCCGCTGCCGACCCGCGGCCTCGCTCCGCGGTCAGCCATGGCGTCGGGGTGGCCGGACTGACCGGACTGCTCGCGTGGGTGGCGGTCGCTTGTGCGATCGGGATGGACGGCCCCTATGCGGCGCTGGTCGGATTGCTGGCCTGCGGACTGCCGATGGTGGGCTGGTCGCTGCTGGTCGACAAGGTCCATCGCAGCCCGACGACCGGTATCGACTGGAACGCCCGACGCCCGATCGCCGAAACCCGCGACATCAGCCTGACCAAGCTCGTCGGGCTCTACGTCACCTGGGGCGGCATCGCGATCATCTATGGCATCGGGCGTTTCTATTGGGAGGGCAATTTCGCCTTTGCCATGTGGTGTTTCAGCTGGATGACACCGGTCGTCGCGATCGTCGCGATACCCTATGTGCTCTGGCTGGACCGTCACCTGGTGGAGCCGCGCGACGGAGCCTGGCATCTCGGCGCTTGGCTGACGGGGCAGGAGGGTGTGGAGACCGCCGCGATCCAGGGGCATATGCGCAGCTGGGCGGTGAAGGCGTTCTTCCTCGCGTTCATGCTGGCGGTGGTGCCGGGTAATTTCGGCGGTTTCGTGCGCAGCGACCTGTCCGAACTTGGGGATCCGGTGCGGTTGGCGCAATGGCTGGTCGCGCTGATGTTCGTCATCGATGTCGCCTTCGCCACCGTCGGCTATATCCTGACGTTGCGACCGCTGGATGCGCATATCCGCAGCGCCAACCCGTTCGCAGCGGCATGGACGGCGGCGCTGATGTGCTATCCGCCGTTCATCCTGATGGAGGCGGGCGGTCCGCTCGACTATCATCCGGGGACGCAGGAATGGACGGACTGGTTCGCCGGCCATCCGCTGCTGCTCGCGATCTGGGGTGTGGTGCTGGTCGTGCTGACGGCGATCTATGCCTGGGCGACCGTGGCGTTCGGCCTGCGCTTTTCGAACCTGACGCATCGCGGCATCCTGACCCATGGTCCCTATGCCTGGTCGCGGCACCCGGCCTATCTGTCCAAGAACCTGTTCTGGTGGCTGTCGACGCTGCCGATCCTCACCACCGGCAGCATCGTCGATGCGGTCCGCGCGACCGCGCTGATGGGCGTGGTGAGCGGCATCTATTACTGGCGCGCCCGGACCGAAGAGCGTCATCTGGGCCTCGACCCCGCCTATCGCGCCTATAGCGAATGGATCGGCCGGCGCGGGGCGGTGCCGCGCTTCTTTCGCTGGATGGTGGCGCGCTAGGGCGCCTTCGGCATCGCCCTGGCCCATAACGCATCAATCCGCTGCTGGCTGCCGCCGCTTTCACGCAGGCGCAGGTCGACCAGTTCCACCGCACGGCTGCGACCGGCCCGGCCATGGGTCGACCAGACGAGGTCGTAGATCGCCTGCCGCGTCGTCGGCCGGTCGTCGGTGAAATAGGTGTAGCGGATCAGCACCGGCAGCCGCCCGGTGCGATCGTCCTCGCCGCCATCGGTCGCCTTGCGCAGCGCATCGTCGAACCAGTCGAGATCGATCGTCTGGGTCACCGAATCCTGCGGCGACACGCCGAGCGCCGTCGGGAAGGTGACGCGGATGTCGCCCAGCGGATGCGCCTCCTCGCGCACCAGCGCGATCGACCGTTTGTCTTTCGCCACCGTGCCGCGCAACAGGAAGCGGGTCTTGTCACGCGTCGCGCTGGCCTGTTCGACCGCCTTGTCGGCGGCGGCGTCGCGGCGTTCCTGCCAGTTGCTGTAGAGCGTCAGCGCGGCGATGACGACGCCGGCGACCGCCACCACCTCGGCAAGCGTGATCCAGCGCCGCCGCGTCTGCGCCTGATCCGATGTCTCGCTCATCGCCCGCCAGCCTCCAGCAGGCGGCGCGGTGCGGCGAGTTCCCAGCTGCGGGCGATCCGGTCCTCGACCAGCGTCCAGTCGGGATCGCCGGCGAGCGTCAGGGCGACCCAGCCGGACGGCCCGAGATAGGCGGGCATGGAATAGGTATCGGGCGCAGCCTCGATCAGCATCGCCTGTTCGTCGCTGCCGCTGGTGCGCACGCAGACCACGCTCAGCCCGTCGCCGTGATGGTTCTCGCGCACCTGCGCGAACTGCCGGTCCGCGACGAAGAAGGTCGCCTGTCCGTGGCTCGGCCGTTCCTCGACCTCGGGGAGGAGCAGCGCGATCTCGCGGATGCGGGCCAGCGCGGGGGAGGCGGCGGTTTCGGCGGTCATCGGCTGGCGAACTCCTTCAGCACCCGTGGATACAGTCGGTGCTCTGCCTCCAGAACGCGCGCGGCCAGCGTGTCGGGTCCATCGCCCGGCAGCACCGGCACTTCGGCCTGGCCGAGCAGGGCACCCGCGTCGAGTTCCTCGGTGACGACGTGCACCGAACACCCCGCCACCGTATCGCCCGCCGCGATCGCCCGCGCGTGGGTGTCTAGCCCCTTGTACTTGGGCAACAGGGAGGGGTGGATGTTGACGATCCGGTCGCGCCACCGGCCGACGAACGCGTCCGACAGCAGCCGCATATAGCCGGCGAGCGCGACCACTTCGCACCCCGCCTCGCGCAGCGCCGCGTCGACCTGCGCTTCATAGGCGGCCTTGCCGATGCCGCGGGGCGAGAGCGCGATGGTCGCGATCCCGCGGTCCTTCGCCCAGGCGAGGCCCGGCGCATCGGGCCGGTCGGAGGCGACGAGGCCCACCGGAATGCCCGCATCGACCAGCGCCATCATGTTCGATCCGCGGCCCGAGATGAGGATGCCGACGGTCTTCACCGCGGATCAGCCGGCATGCGTCGCGGTCCAGTCACCTCGCGCGCTCCACGTCTCGGTCGGACCGCGGACGGTGCAGCCGCGCACTCCGGCCTCGACATGGCCGATCGTGTGCACCGTCTCGCCCGCCTCGCGCAGCGCCGCGGCGACCGCCTCTGCCTGATCCGCGGCGACGATCACCGCCATGCCGATCCCGCAGTTGAACGTGCGCGCCATTTCTTCGGGTTCGATGGCGCCCTGCGCCTGCAGGAACGCCATCAGCCGCGGCTGTTCCCATGCGTCCGCATCCACCACCGCATGCGCATCGCCCGGCAACACGCGGGGGATGTTTTCGAGCAGGCCGCCGCCGGTGATGTGCGCCAGCCCCTTGATCCGGCCCGCGCGCAGCAGCGGCAGCAGGCTGGCGACATAGATGCGGGTCGGCGCCATCAAGATGTCGATGAGCAGCCGGTCGGCATCGAACAAGGCCGGCCGGTCGAGCCGCCAGCCGCGATCGGCGGCGAGCCGCCGCACGAGCGAAAACCCGTTGGAATGGACGCCCGACGAGGCGAGGCCGAGGATCACGTCGCCGGCACCGATGTCCCGCCCGGTCAGCACCCGGTCGCGTTCGACCGCGCCGACGCAGAAGCCCGCCAGGTCGTAATCGCCGTCCGCATACATGCCCGGCATCTCTGCCGTCTCGCCGCCGATCAGCGCGCAGCCCGCCTGGCGGCACCCTTCCGCGATCGAGGCCACGACGCGTTCGGCGATGGTGTTGTCGAGCCTGGCGGTCGCGTAATAATCCAGGAAGAACAGCGGTTCGGCGCCCTGCACGATCAGGTCGTTGGCGCACATCGCGACAAGGTCGACGCCGACACCGTCGTGCCGGTCCCATTCGATCGCGAGCTTCAGCTTGGTGCCGACGCCGTCGTTGGCCGCCACCAGCAGCGGATCGACGAACCCTGCCGCCTTCAGGTCGAACATGCCGCCGAACCCGCCCAGTTCCGCATCCGCACCGGGCCGCCGCGTCGCCTTGGCGAGGGGGCCGATGGCGCGGACCAGCGCGTTGCCCGCGGCGATCGACACGCCGGCATCGGCATAGGTGTAGGACGGGCTGGCGGATGAGGAGGGCGGGTTGCTCATCCGGCCAGCCTGCTACGATCCCGCGGCGACACTGGCAATGCCGAACCGCGCAGCGGGGGCGGGGATGGCGCCGGGTTGCCGATGCCGGGATGATTCGCGTGCGGAAGTTGCCGAAGTTGACGGTACGTCACCGTCGAAACGCACCCCCGCACGCTCCCGCAGGTGCGGTGGACGGAGCGGGCGGGGGCCGAGGGCATGGCGACGATGTAGGGTGGCGGCGGCGTGTAGGACAGCGGTTATCGCTGCTGTGGCTCGGTGTGGGGGGGCGATCGTGGTGAGCCGCTGGTCCCGGAGGCGATGACGATCGAAGCGTTATTGGTTGGATTGCAGGTATATAGTGGCGGTGGAAGGAGGGTCTGAGCCGTCTCTTCCTATTCGCACGAGCTTCGTGGTGCTGGACCGGCTGTGAACGCTTGATAATGTATGCCAGCGCTTCAACACGCCGCGGAACGGCACCCAGTCTCGTCTGCTCCATGACACTCCCGTCTTGGAACATAGGCAGACTATACTGATCCCGCTAGCAGCTCGGCCCGACCTTTCCGCCCTAGAAGATGAGCAATGTCAGCGCCTTGCCTACCCATGCCGAACTGGTGCGATGGGCCTTGCCATCTTCGAATTCGAGAATACAGTGAGCGGACGCAAATGGTCGCACGCCGCCGTATCCAAGAGGAGACTATATTTGAAAAAGCTTTCATCATTTATGTCATGTGTTGTAGCGATCTTTGCGCTTCAGGGCAGCGCGAATGCACAGGTCGTCAACGTCCCAAATCAAGTTTGCAACGACATGCATCGCTTGTGCAGCTCTGCTGAGCATGGCGGCTACGACTCGTATGAATCTTGTCTTTTCGAACTTGGCCAGAACTGCCCACCCTCAGAACCGGATGGTGGCGGTTCCTGGCGGTGGGATTCCCCATACCCGCCCGGCGACGGGTGCACCGCTCGGTCCCGCCTATGTGACTCACAAGGAGACTGACAATAGACTGCGGCGGAGATACCTCCGCCGCGCCCGCGGTTTTCGGCCACTGGGTGGACCTGTCATACCCGCAGTTTGCGAAACGATACCCATGCCCGCTTACCCCAATCCCGGATATTCCCGGTGCAAAGTCAGGCTTTTTACCGGGCAAGGTAACCGGACGATCGCGAGGCGCCACTTGCCGACCCGGGTGGGGTTCGTCAGGCTGGCTGGATGACCAAGATCCCCTCTTCGATCGCGCTGATGATGCTTTGCGCCACCTCCTCGCTCGGTGCAGCGCCTCCACAGGGTGCTGTCGAGCGTTCGCAGCACCCCGGGGACGCATTGCGCGCTCGCCTTGGCGTGGTGCTGCCTGCGACTGACACCATGATTATTATCCATGGTGTCGCACAGCATCATACGAGAACCGAATGGAGCATCGTCGCCTCGCGAAGCAAAGACGGGCAGTGGACGGTCGAGCGGGCGGGAGAGGAAGGGCCGGGATTGCTGGCGATAGAGCCCCATCCGCTTTCCGCATCGAAAACGATACTGACCCCGGATAAGGGAAAAGCGCTCGATCGTTTGCTGGGCGACCGTCAGGCCTATCTCGAGAAGGTTAGCGGCGGCGATCTGTCGATAGGAGGTTACGCTTCGACGATGGAGATCGTCACGTCCGGGCGAACCCGACGGGTCGATTGGACCGGTCGGCTCGTCGGCAAGCTGGGACAGATCGTCGATCTTGTGACCAGTCCGGGTTAAGGCCGGGCATCCACTGGTGCAAAAGGCTGATGTGTTGGGCGCCCATTTGATGGCAGCTTTCCGGGCTGGAGAGCCGAAAGCGGCCGAGCCGCTATTGCCGCGTCGGACATTCCGCTGACGTCCGAACATGCGCGTTCAGCGACCTTCTGTCTGCGCCTTGAACTGGACGGTCTGGAAGCCGCTCGACTGCGCGAGGTAAATCGCGCCGCCGATGCATTTGTATGGCGTCTGTGCGGGTCCGGAGATTGACAGCGCGCGCCAGTGCTTCCGGAGCTTTCGCAGGGCCGCCACCATGCTTTCCTGATCGGCAGGAAGACTAAACGTCTGATGGACGAAGCTGATCTGACATGTCGATTGCGCGGCCATGTAAACCGTTGCTGGCAGCGTCTCGTCAGGATCGCGCATGGCGGCCGCCAAGCCCGGTGACCCGATCACGCCAGACGCTGCGACCAAGCCGAACAGCGCTGTCCTGCGTTTCTTTACCATTGCGCATCGTTACGGCTATTATGCGGCGCCAACAACTGCAGCTATGCCTTGGCGAGGGCTGAAAGCAGTTCGTCCGCATATACTTCAGCAAGACGGTTATTCGTTAGGGCGCGAGGGCTAGCCGCCGCTGGCGGGCGAGGTACGCCTGCACCTCCGGCACCCGCCCTCACGATGCCGGGCGCGCGTTGCCACACATGCCGCTTGGTTTTCCCCGTCCGCTTCGCCAAAAGGCGCACACGATGCGCAACCGTATTCTGTTTTCGTCGCTGGCCAGTGCCGCATTGCTGCTCGGCGCGGGTGCGCTTGCCCAGATCGAGGGGGGGCGCGGCGTCGCGCCGGTCGACAGTTCGGGCGATTTCGAGGTCAGCGGCGTCGGTGTCGATGTCGCGGCCAAGACGGCGGAGGCCGCGCGGCTGGGTGGCTGGCGACTGGCCCAGCGCAAGGCGTGGGTGCAATTGTCGCGCCGGCTGGGCGGCGGCGGCGGGCTGGTGTCCGACGGCACGCTCGACCAGCTCGTATCGGGCATCGTCGTCGAACACGAACAGATCGGCCCGACGCGCTATATCGCCCGGCTGGGCGTGCTGTTCGACCGCGGTCGCGCCGCATCGGTGCTGGGGATCAGCGCCTATTCCGACCGGTCGCGCCCGATGCTGCTCGTGCCGTTGCAGGTGTCGGGCGGGGTGGAGACCGTGTTCGAACAGCGCAACGACTGGCAGGAGGCGTGGGCACGCTTTCGCACCGGCAACAGCGCGATCGATTATGTCCGCCCGTCCGGTACCGGCGCCGATTCGCTGCTGCTGAATGCCGGCCAGATCGCGCGGCCCGGTCGGGGGTGGTGGCGCACGATCATCGACCAATATGGTGCGGCCGACATCCTCATCCCGGTGGTGCGCCTGTACCGCAGCTATCCGGGCGGGCCGATCATCGGCGTGTTCCAGGCGCGCCATGGTCCCGACAACGACCTGATCGGCAGCTTTACCCTGCGGGTCGGCAGCGCGGCGGGCCTGCCGCAGCTGCTCGATACCGGCGTCGCGCGGATGGACGGGCTGTTCCAGCAGGCGCTGCGCGGGGGTGCGCTGGGCCTCGATCCGACGCTGTCGCCGCCGCCCGAGCCCGAACCGTTGATCGATCCCGATGCCAACGACGATGCGGCGAGCGGCGAGACGCTGGCCGAGATCGTCGGCGACACCGCGCCCGCCAATGCGGGGATCGCCGTCACCGTGCAGTTCGACACGCCGAGCGCCAGTGCCGTCGCCAATACCGAAGGGCTGGTGCGCGGCATCGCGGGCGTGCGCGCGGCGACCACCACCAGCCTGGCGCTGGGCGGATTGTCGCTGATGCGCGTCACCTACGATGGCGATCCCGATGCCCTGCGGGCGGCGCTGGAGGTGCGGGGCTATCAGGTCACCGGTTCGGGCCAGACGCTGCGCATCCGCCGCGCGCCGCAGCTGCTGCCGCCCAACCTGCCGACCGACGATCGGCCGGCGGGGTAGGGCGGTGACCAATCAGCTCGCACTCCCGCTGGGATGGCCGGCCGACCCCAAGGACGATGCCTTCCTCATCACCAATTCCAACCTGCGGGCGGCGCAGACGCTGGAACATTGGGCGACGTGGCCGGTGATGGCCGCGGTGCTGACCGGTCCGCGCAAATCGGGGCGCAGCCTGCTGGCGCGCGTGTTCGCCGCCAAGAGCAACGGCAGCATCATCGACGA
This sequence comes from Sphingomonas insulae, assembly GCF_010450875.1. Classification (NCBI taxonomy): domain Bacteria; kingdom Pseudomonadati; phylum Pseudomonadota; class Alphaproteobacteria; order Sphingomonadales; family Sphingomonadaceae; genus Sphingomonas; species Sphingomonas insulae. Next base: position 2,629,123 of record NZ_CP048422.1, on the reverse strand, counting down.
TGCGGAAACCGTGCCGGAAGCGCATATCTTCCACGCCTGGAACCAGGCGCAGGCGGAGCGGCGGCCGCTCGTCATCGTCGCCGATTCGCTGCCGCCGACCTGGGCGGTGCGGTTGCCCGACCTTCGCTCGCGCCTTGCCGCCAGCCCGCATGCGGCGATCGGCGTGCCGGACGACGAACTGATCGCGGCGCTGCTGGCGCACCTGTTCCACCGCCGCGGCCTCGATGCGCGGCCCGACCTGGTCAGCTGGCTCAGCACCCGCATCGAACGCAGCCATATCGTCATCCAGCGGGTGGTCGATGCGCTGGACCAGGAGGTGCTGGAAAGCCGCAAGCGCCTGTCGATCGCGCTCGCCAGAAGTGTTTTGACCGCGGCAGGGATCGTCACGCAACCGCAACCGTTGCTGCCTATGACCTGATTATGACACGCCCAGCCCATCTTTCGCATTTGTCCGCCGCCGACGACGATCCCTTCGTCCCCGAGGTCAACGACCGGTATTTCAATCGCGAACTGTCGTGGCTGGCCTTCAATCGCCGCGTGCTGGAAGAGGCGTGCAATCCGGCGCATCCGCTGCTCGAACGGCTGCGCTTCCTGTCGATTTCCGGCAACAATCTCGACGAGTTCTTCATGGTCCGCGTCGCCGGCCTGAAGGGCCAGCAGATGAAGGACGTGGACCGCCGATCCTCTGACGGATTGACGCCGGGGCAACAACTTGCGGCGATCACGACCGAGGCCGACGCGCTGATGGCGAGCCAGCAGGCGGTGTGGGGCGACCTGCGCACGCTGCTCGACGAGGCCGGCCTCCACGTCCTGCGCCGCGACGAGGTGGATGCCGAGGCGGCGGAATGGCTGGAGACGCATTTCCGCGAACAGATCTTTCCGATCCTGACCCCGCAGGCGCTCGACCCGGCGCATCCGTTTCCGTTCATCCCCAACAAGGGGCTGTCGGTGATGTTCGATGTCGTTCGCGATTCGGATGGCGAGCCGGTGCGCGAGCTGGTGATGATCCCGGCGAGTGCGCCGCGATTCGTGCGCCTGCCCGGCGATCCGGCGCGCTATGTGTCGATCGAGGCGCTGCTGAAGCGTTTCGCGCCGGTCCTGTTCCCCGGCTATACGCTGGTCGGCGCCGCGGCGTTCCGGGTGCTGCGCGACAGCGACATCGAGATCGACGAGGAGGCCGAGGACCTCGTCCGCTATTTCGCCAATGCGATCAAGCGGCGGCGGCGCGGGCGCGTCATCCGGCTGGAGCTGGAAACGGGCATGCCCGATGCGCTGGCGCAGGTGCTGCGCGACGAACTGGGCGGCGCCGACGCGACGATCACCGAAAGCGGCAACCTGCTGAGCATCGGCGACCTCGATGCCGTGATCGACGAGGATCGCCCCGACCTCAAGTTCCTGCCCTTCGTCCCCCGCTTTCCCGAACGCATCCGTGAATTCGGCGGCGACTGTTTCGCGGCGATCCGCGCCAAGGACATCGTCGTCCATCATCCCTATGAGACGTTCGACGTCGTCCTCGCCTTCCTCAAGCAGGCGGCGCAGGATCCGGACGTCATCGCGATCAAGCAGACGCTGTATCGCGCCGGCAAGCAGCCCGCGGTCATCAACGCGCTGATCGCCGCGGCGGAGGCGGGCAAGTCGGTGACCGCGGTCGTCGAACTGCGCGCCCGCTTCGATGAGGAGCAGAACATCCTGTGGGCCAGCGCGCTGGAACGCGCCGGGGTGCAGGTCGTCTACGGCTTCCTCGAATGGAAGACGCACGCCAAGGTGTCGATGGTGGTCCGCCGCGAGGGCGGGCAATTCCGGACCTATTGTCACTTCGGCACGGGCAATTATCACCCCGTGACCGCCCGCATCTATACCGACCTGTCGTTCTTCACCGCCGACCCGCGCATGGGGCGCGACGCGGCGCAGATGTTCAACTACGTCACCGGCTACGTCGAGCCGACCGACATCACCAAGCTTAGCCTGTCGCCGCGCGACCTGCGCCGCAAGCTGCTCGACCTGATCGACGTGGAGATCGCCAATGCCCGTGCCGGCAAGGAAGCGGCGGTATGGGCGAAGATGAACAGCCTGGTCGATCCGGCGATCATCGACAAATTGTACGAGGCGAGCGGCGCGGGCGTCGCCATCGAACTCATCATCCGCGGTATCTGCTGCCTGCGGCCGGGCGTCCCCGGCATGTCCGAGAACATCCGGGTAAAATCGATCATCGGCCGGTTCCTGGAACACAGCCGCATCTTCTGCTTCGGCAACGGCGCGGCGTTGCCCAACGACGGTGCGCGCGTATTCATCTCGTCGGCCGACTGGATGCCGCGCAATTTCGACCGGCGCGTCGAATACATGCTGCCGATCGAAAATCCGACCGTGCACGACCAGGTGCTCGACCAGGTCATGGTCGCCAATTTGATCGATAGCGAACAGAGCTGGGAGCTGGAGGCGGACGGCCGTTACGTGCGCGAGGTGCCGGGGGACAAGCCGTTCAACCTGCACCGCTATTTCATGATCAATCCATCGCTGTCGGGCCGCGGCACGGCGCTGGCCGAAAGCGATGCGGTCCCGACGCTGGCCTTGCGACGGCGGCGATAGCGGGTTGTTGCGCCCGGTCGAACCCGCCACAAGCCGGCAGATGGTTCTCCCTATTGTTCCTCGCCGTCCCCGCCACCCCGGTGCCGTTCCGCCGCGAGGCGTGATCGCGGGACGGCGGCGATGAGCGGCGGCTATCCCCGCACCGGCATCATCGACATCGGCTCCAATTCGGTGCGGCTGGTCGTCTATCAGGGTCATCCGCGCGTACCGGCGACCCTGTTCAACGAAAAGGTCATGGCAGGCCTTGGTCGCAGCCTTGCCGCGACGGGTGCGATCGACGCCGAAAGCCTCAGGCTCGCGGTCGGTGCACTACGCCGTTTCGCCGCCGTTGCGCGCGAGATGGACGCGCGCCTGCGCACCGTCGCCACCGCCGCGGTCCGCGATGCCAGCAACGGCCAGCGGCTGATCGAGGCGGCCAGCGACCTGGGCCTCACGGTCGAATTGCTGTCCGGTGAGCAGGAGGCGACCGCATCCGGCATGGGCGTCCTCTCCGCCATCCCCGATGCGGACGGGATCGTCGGCGATCTGGGCGGCGGCAGCCTCGAACTGGTCCGCGTCGTCGCGGGCACCGTCACCGATCGCGTGTCCTTTCCGCTCGGCGTGCTGCGCATCGCAGGCTTGCGGCAGGGGCGCGGCCCCGGATTCGACCGTCACGTCACCCGCCTGATCCGCGAGGCGGGCTGGACGGGACGGGGCAGGGGCCTGCCGCTCTACATGGTCGGCGGATCGTGGCGCGCGCTCGCGCGGCTGGACATGAGCCTGACGCATTATCCGCTGCCGATCATCCACGGCTATGCGCTGGCGCCGGAAACGATCGGGCGGCTGGGGCGCAGCATCGCGCATCTGTCGAAGCCGCGGCTGCGCGCGGTGCCTGGCATGTCATCGGTCCGCGCCGGCCAGCTCGGCGATGCAACCGCCCTGCTCGCCGTCGTGATGCGCGAACTCGGCACGGGCAGCGCGATCGCATCCAGTTCGGGCCTGCGCGAGGGGCTGCTGTACGCCGCACTCGATGCACCGACGCGCGCGCTCGATCCCCTGATCGTCGCGACCGGCGAGGAGGGGCGGCTGCTCGGCCGCTTCCCCGAACACGGTGACCTGCTCGCCGACTGGATCGCGCCGCTGTTCGCCGACGACGATCCGCAACTCGTCCGCATCCGCCACGCGGCCTGCCTGCTTGCCGACACCGGTTGGCGTGCCAATCCGGAATTCCGCGACGAACGCGGTTTCGAGATTGCGCTGCATGGCAATTGGGTCGCGATCGACATCGCCGGACGTGCGATGCTGGCGCAGGCGCTCCATACCAGCCTTGGCGGCAGCATCGTGCCCCATCCGGTCCTCACCGGCCTCGCCAACGCCGGCCAGATCGCACTGGCGATCCAGTGGGGCCTCGCGATCCGCCTCGGCCAGCGCTTCAGCGGCGGCCTTGCGGGACCATTGCAGCGGGCAAGGCTGGCGCTGCGGCCCGGTCTCGTGGCGCTGGCCCTTTCGGACACCGATCGTGCGCTATACGCCGAGACGGTCGAGCGTCGCCATGCGGCGCTCGCGACCGCCCTCAGGCGAAAGGCGGTCGTGGAGGCTGCCGCATAGGGATGGTTCGCGCAAAGACGGGAGAGCGCGACACCACCGGGGGCCAGCGCGCGATGCGCTTTTGAACGGCTGGCCCGTTACATGCCCGGCACCGGAAGGCGCCAGGCAGGCCGATATTTCGTCTTTGTCCCGTATTCGCTACGTCGCGCGAACAATCGACGTTACCCGCAGCGCAGGCCGTCGATCAGGCCGCCATCGTCCAGCAGGATGTTGAGCCGGTCCGCCCGGAAATCCATCGTTGCGGCATCGCCCGGGCGCAGCACGCGCGACATCGCCGCGTTCGTCGCCTGCTCGATCTCGGGCCGCATCCGTGCCCGGAACTTGACGCCGGCGAATCGCATCTTCACGCGGCCGTCGACGACGCATGGCCCGCGTGGCGCCGCCGGCGGCTCCATCGTCGTGCACCCCTGTACGAGACCTGCTGCGACCAACAGCGGTAACCCCATGACCAACGTCCGCATCACGCCACCTCTTCCGTTCGCGTCATCTTGAGCTTGCCGCCGTTGACGGCGAAGCCCAGCCGTCCCTCGACCAGGTCCAGCGCATCCCGGCCGAACTGATCGAAACGCCAGCCCTCCAGCATCGGCAGGCCGGTGCGGACACCTGCGGCCAGCGCCTCCAGCTCTTCGGACCGCGCCAGCAGGCGCGATGCCACGTCGATGTCGCGCGCCCGGATCTTGAGCAGCAGCTTCAGCAGGTCGGCGACCAGGGCGCCATCCTTGCCGAGGCCGGGCTTGCGATCGTCGCGCGGCGGCAGTTCGTCGCTCGACAGCGGCGCGGCATTCTCAAGCGCATCCATCAGCCGACCGCCGATGTCGTTCGATGCCCAGGTCGCCGACAGGCCGCGGACCTTGGCGAGGTCGGCCTGCTTGCGCGGCGGGTGGCCGGCGAGGTCGCCCAGCGTCTCGTCCTTGACGATGCGCCCGCGCGGCAGGTCCTTGCCCTGCGCCTCCAACTCGCGCCACCGAGCCAGCGCCTTCAGCCGGCCGAGCACGTCGGGCTTGCGGCCCGAGATGCGGACCCGCTTCCACGCCTGGTCGGGATCGTTCGCGTAATTGGCGGGATCGGCGAGCCGCTCCATTTCCTGGTCCAGCCACACGCCGCGCCCGGTCTTGCGCAGCCGTTCCAGCATCATCGGAAAGATCTTGGCCAGATGGGTGACGTCGCCGATCGCATATTCGATCTGGCGCGCGTCCAGCGGCCGCCGTGCCCAGTCGGTGAACCGCGCGCCCTTGTCGACGACGATGCCCAGCCAGCTGTCGACCAGATTGGAATAGCCGATCTGTTCGCCTTGCCCCAGCGCCATCGCCGCCACCTGCGTGTCGAACAGCGGATGCGGGGTCTTGCCGGTCAGGTTGTAGATGATCTCGATATCCTGCCCGCCGGCGTGGACGACCTTCAGCACATCCTGGTTGTCGGTCAGCAGCTGCAGCAACGGCGTCATGTCGAGTCCCGGCGCCATCGGATCGATCGCCGCCGCTTCGTTCGCGTCGGCGATCTGGATCAGGCAGAGTTCGGGGTAATAGGTGCTCTCGCGCATGAATTCCGTGTCGACGGTGATGAAGTCGGCATCGGCGAGGCGGGCACACAGATTGGCGAGCGTGGCGCTGTCTGTAATCAACGGGTGGATATGCATCGCCTGTCCATAGCCACAGCCGCGCGGGTTGACAAAGAGGGGATGGGGAGGGAAGCGCCGGCCCATCATACCGCCCGCACTTGCCGGAAGAAAACGACCATGCACGCCTATCGTACCCACACCTGTGCCGCGCTCACCGCGAGCGATGTCGGCAAGACCGTACGCCTGTCGGGCTGGGTGCATCGCAAGCGCGATCACGGCGGCGTGCTGTTCGTCGACCTGCGCGACCATTACGGCATCACCCAGATCGTCGCCAAGGCGGCGACCGAGACGATGGAGCTGCTGGAGCGGCTGCGCGTCGAATCGGTCGTGACGGTGACGGGCGAGGTGGTGTCGCGCGGCCCCGAGGCGACCAACCCGAACCTGCCGACCGGCGAGATCGAGGTCGTGGCGAACACGATCGAAGTGCAGAGCCATGCGCAGGAACTGCCGATGCCGGTCGCCGGCGACGCGGAATATCCAGAGGATATCCGCCTGCGCTACCGTTTCCTCGACCTGCGGCGCGAGCGGCTGCACCAGAACATCATGCTGCGTTCCAAGGTCATCTCCTCGATCCGCCAACGCATGATCGGCCAGGGCTTCACCGAATTCCAGACGCCGATCCTCACCGCCTCGTCGCCCGAGGGCGCACGCGACTATCTGGTTCCTAGCCGCGTCCATCCCGGCAAGTTCTATGCGCTGCCGCAGGCGCCGCAGATGTTCAAGCAGCTGCTGATGGTCGCCGGTTTCGACCGCTATTTCCAGATCGCGCCCTGCTTCCGCGACGAGGATGCGCGCGCCGACCGTTCGCCCGGCGAATTCTACCAGCTCGATTTCGAGATGAGCTACGTCACGCAGGAAGACGTGTTCCAGGCGATCGAGCCGGTGTTGCACGGCGTGTTCGAGGAATTCGCCGACTGGCAGGGCAAGGGACGGACGGTCAGCGCGCTGCCGTTCAAGCGTATCCCCTACCGCGAATCGATGCTGAAATACGGCAACGACAAGCCCGATCTGCGCAACCCGATCCTGATCAGCGACGTCAGCGACCAGTTCGTCGGATCGGGCTTTGGCCGCTTCGCCTCGATCGTCGAGGCAGGCGACGTCGTCCGCGCGATCCCGGCGCCCGGTACGGCCGACCGCAGCCGCAAGTTCTTCGACGACATGAACGCCTGGGCGCAGGGCGAAGGCTTCGCCGGCCTCGGCTACGCCACCCGCAAGGGCGGCGAATGGGGCGGCCCGATCGCCAAGAACCATGGCGAGGACAAGATGTCGGCGATGGCCGACGCACTGGGCCTGGGGCCGGACGACGGCCTGTTCTTCGCGGCGGGCAAGGAAGCGCAGGCCGCCAAGCTCGCCGGGCTGGCGCGGACCCGCGTCGGCGAAACGCTGGGGCTGATCGACCAGAGCAAGTTTGAATTCTGCTGGATCGTCGATTTCCCGATGTTCGAATATGACGAGGATGCCAAGAAGGTCGATTTCAGCCACAACCCCTTCTCGATGCCGCAGGGCGAGATGGAGGCGCTGGAGACCAGGGACCCGCTCGACATCCTCGCCTATCAATATGACATCGTCTGCAACGGCGTGGAGCTGTCGTCGGGCGCGATCCGGAACCACCGGCCCGAGATCATGTACAAGGCGTTCGAGATTGCCGGCTATACGCAGGCCGATGTCGACACGAACTTCGCCGGCATGATCAACGCGTTCAAGTTCGGGGCGCCGCCGCACGGCGGTTCGGCCCCCGGCATCGACCGCATCGTCATGCTGCTCGCCGACGAGCCGAACATCCGCGAGGTCATCGTCTTCCCGATGACGCAGAAGGCGGAGGACCTGATGATGGGCGCGCCGAACTTCGCGACGCCCAAGCAGCTGAAGGAGCTGAACCTGCGCGTGGCGCCGCAGGTAGGCGTGGATGTCGACAAGGCGGTGGCACCGAAGGCGGGGTGACGCGCGCGCGACCTCACTCCGCTGCGCCGGCGGCGTCCGTCCCCTCCCGACGGGACAGGGTAGGCGCCGCCGGGACGGGGGGTGATCGCAAGAGTGAGCGGGGGCGGCCCTCAGTCGTTTCCGCCGATGAAATCGCCCAGTCCCCCAGCACCGACCCCTCGCCGCGATTCTGCCCGCCACGGCTGCCCGCCGCCGCCAGCATCCGCCCGGCGAGCCGCGAGAAGGGGAGCGACTGTACCCACACCTTGCCCGGTCCGCGCAGCCGGGCGAAGAACAGCCCCTCGCCACCGAACAGCACGCTCTTGACGCCGCCTGCGGTCACCAGATCGAATGTCACGCCGGGCGTGAATGCGGCCAGGCAGCCGGTATCGACGTGCAATTCCTCACCGGCGCGCAGGTCCCGCTCGACGACGGTCCCGCCCATCTGGACGAAGACCCAGCCATCGCCGGTCAGCGATTGCATGACGAAGCCCTCGCCGCCGAACAGGCCGGTCATCACCCGGCGCTGGAAGTGCACGCCGATCGACACGCCCTTGGCGGCGGCGAGGAAGCTGTCCTTCTGGCAGATCAGTTGTCCGCCGAGATCGTCGAGCTTGATCGGCAGGATCGATCCCGGCGTCGGCGAGGCAAATGCCACCCGCGCCTTGCCCCGGCCCTGATGGGTGAAGACGGTGGTGAACAGGCTTTCCCCGGTCACCAGCCGCTTGCCGGCGCCGAGCAGCTTGCCCATGAAGCCGCTGCCCTGACCGCCGCTGCCCTGACCGCCGCTGCCGTCGCCGAAGACGGTGGTCATGTCGATGCTGGCATCCTTCCACACCATCGCGCCCGCTTCGGCGACCGCGCTTTCGCCGGGGTCGAGCTCGATCTCCAGGAATTGCAGTTCCTGGCCCTTGATCTCGAAATCGATATCGTCGGCGACACCGCTGCGACGACTGTGCTGCCAGGGACTTTCGTAGGGCATCGATAACCTCGTGATTGCAGGGCCCTTCGTATAGCCATGCAGGCCGCATGCGCGCGAGCCCCGCGCCACTTCCCCCACGGGATTTACCATGTCACTACCCCGCCGGGGCTAGAGGCGGGGGACGATGTTAGACGATCAGATGCAGCCCCAACCGCCCACGGCACTCGTCCGCAGCCTGGGCGTCGCGGGCGTGTTGTTCCTGACGCTGTCCGTTGCGACCCCCGCCTCGTCCGTGTTCGTCATCATACCGGGCATGCTGCAGGTCGCCGGGACGGGTGCGATCTGGGCGATGATCCTCGCCGGCGTCGTCTGCGTCGCCACCGCCTTCGTCTATGCGGAGCTGTCGAGCGCGTGGCCGGTGTCCGGCGGCGAATATGTCGCGGTCGCCAAGACGCTGGGACCATTGGCGGGTTTCGTGATGCTGGGCGTCAATGTCTTCAACAACCTGTTCTTCCCGCCGGTCGCGGGGCTGGGCATCAGCGCCGTCCTGTCGACGATCTATCCCGGACTGCCGGCGGTGCCGATCGCGGTCGCGGTGGTCGCCGCATCCACCATCGTCGCGCTGCTGCAGATCCGGATCAACGCCTGGGTCACCGGGCTATTCCTGCTGGGCGAGGTGCTGGCGCTGGTGGCGGTGGTGGTACTCGGCTGGGCGGATGTGGTCCGCCCGTTCGGCACCTTCCTGTCGGCACCGGTGATGCCGCAGGCGGATGCGCTGGTCCCGGCCTCTCCGGCGGCGATCGGGCTGGCCACGTCGATCGCGATCTTCGCGCTGAACGGATACGGCGCCGCCGTCTATTTCGGCGAGGAGATGCGCGAACCCTCGCGCCTGATCGCCCGCGCGATCCTCGCCAGCCTCGTCCTCACGCTGCTGTTCGAGATCGTCCCCACCGTCGCGGTGCTGATGGGCGCGCCCGACCTGCATGCGCTGGTCACCGCGGACGATCCGTTCGGCCTGATCGCCCGGATGCGCGGCGGGGGATGGCTGGCGGACGGTATCGCGATCGGCGTGGTCATCGCGATCGTCAACGCGATCATCGCCTGCATCCTTGCCTGTTCCCGCTTCTTCTACGGCACCGCGCGCGACAACAGCTGGGGCCGGCCGCTGGATCGGTGGATGACGCAGATCCACCCGCGCTTCGGTTCGCCGTGGATCGGCACGCTGATCGTCGGCGGGGTGGGGGTCGCGTGCTGTTTCCTGCCGTTGACCCTGTTGCTGGTGCTCAGCGGCACCGGGCTGGTCGCGATCTATGCGGGCATCGCCGTCGCCGCGATGGTCGGACGACGCAGCGGCGCGACCGATCACGCACGCTATCGCATGCCGCTGTATCCGCTGGCCCCGGTCATCACGCTGATCGCCCTCGCCTATGTCGTCTGGACGAGCTGGCTGGACGTGGACGAGGGGCGGCCGGGGCTGATCATGACCGGCGTGCAGATCGCAGGATCGGCGGCCTATTATTGGTTCGTGCTGCGTCCCCGCGGGGCGTGGCGCGTTCATGTGCCCGATGAAGCATGAGGAACGCCGCATGATCGACCTTGCCGATTATGAGAAGACCAAGCCGTACAAGGGCCATTACAAGCGCGACGTCGCGGCATTGCAGGATCGGCTGGAGCGCATTCTGGTCGCGCACATCGTCCACGGTCGCCGGGCCGTCATCATGCTCGAAGGCTGGGATGCGGCAGGCAAGGGCGGCATTATCCAGCGCCTGACCGCGGAATGGGACCCGCGCCATTTCGAAGTTTATCCCATTTCCGCGCCGACCGAGGTCGAAAAGGCGCACGATTTCCTCTGGCGCTTTCGCACGCGCCTGCCCGCCGCCGGCGACGTCACCATCTTCGATCGCAGCTGGTACGGGCGGGTGCTGGTCGAACGGGTGGAGGGATATGCGCGCGAGGAGGAATGGCGACGCGCCTATGACGAGATCAACGCGTTCGAGGCGGAGATGGCAGAGGGGGACGCGACGCTGGTCAAGCTGTTCGTCCACATCTCACAGAAGGAACAGGACAAGCGGCTGAAGGCGCGGCTGGTCGATCCGTGGAAGCGGTGGAAGACCGGTACGGACGATTATCGCAACCGGGCGCGCCGCGAGGAATATCTGGCCGCAATGCACGACATGTTCGCGCGAACCGATACCGGCGGCGCACCATGGATCGTCATCAACGGCAACGACAAGAAGGCCGCGCGAATCCACGCGCTGACCGAGATCGCCGACCGGCTGGAGGCGAACGTCGACATGACGCCGCCGCCGCTCGACCCCGAGCTGGAACGGGTGGCGACGTCGGCGCTGGGCCTGGGATAGCGTCGTCGCGACCGCCCCGGGCGGCCCCGGGGCGGCGAAGCGGGGGTGCCGCGATGATGCGGGGTCAGAAGCTCGCTTCGTCGTAGACGCGGCTGAGATCGCCCGCCCAGACGCCGTTGTAGCGATCGAGCAGCACCTGCGCCGGCACCTTGCCCGATCGCACGACTTCGCGCAGCGGATCGAGGAAGCCGGTTTCGTTGTCGCCCATCGCATTGCTGCGGGCGCGCGCGGTCAATCCGGCATGGGCGATGTCGAGCACCTGGCCGGCGATATCGCCCAGGCGCCCGCCACCCGGCAGCGGCGCATCCAGTGCCAGTTTCGGCACGGCATCGCGCAATGTCTGGCGATCCTCCAGGCTCCAGTCCTTGACCAGGTCCCACGCTGCGTCGAGCGCCTGGTCGTCGTAGAGCAACCCGACCCAGAACGCCGGCAGCGCGCAGATCTTGTTCCACGGTCCGCCATCGGCGCCGCGCATTTCGAGGAAGGTCTTCAGCCGCACTTCGGGGAAGGCAGTCGACAGATGGTCGTTCCAATCGTCCAGCGTCGGCTTTTCGCCGGGCAGTACGCTCAGCTCGCCGCGCAGGAAGTCGCGGAACGACAGGCCGGCGGCGTCGATGTAGCGACCCTCGCGGTAGATGAAGTACATCGGTACATCGAGCATATAGTCGGCGTACCGTTCGTAGCCGAAGCCATCCTCGAACACGAACGGCAGCATGCCGGTGCGGGCCGGATCGGTGTCAGACCAGATATGGCTGCGGTAGGACAGGAAGCCGTTGGGCTTGCCTTCGGTGAACGGCGAATTGGCGAACAGCGCCGTGGCCATGGGCTGCAACGCGAGCCCGACGCGGAATTTCTTCACCATGTCCGCCTCCGACGCATAGTCGAGGTTGACCTGGATCGTGCAGGTCCGCAGCATCATGTCGAGGCCCATGCTGCCGACGCGCGGCATGTGGCGCAGCATGATCGCATAGCGGCCCTTGGGCATGATCGGCAATTCGTCGCGGCGCTTGTCCGGCCACATGCCGAGGCCGAGGAAACCGATCCCGAGCTTTTCGCCCGCGGCCTTGACCTGTTCGAGATGCCGGCCGGTTTCGGCACAGGTCTGATGCAGATTGTCGAGCGGCGCGCCCGACAGTTCGAACTGGCCCGCCGGTTCGAGGCTGACGCTGCCGTCGGCACCGTTCAGCGCGATGATGTTGCCGCCCTCTTCAACGGGTTGCCAGCCATATTGCTGCAATTCCATGAGCAGCGCGCGGATACCGCCCGGTTCGCCCCAGCTGGGGGCGCCATGATCGCCGGTCCGATAGACGAACTTTTCGTGTTCGGTGCCGATCCGCCAGCGATCCCGCGGCTTTTCGCCCCGGGCGAAACTGGCGATCAGCTGGTCTCGCGATTCGATGATCGGCGAGTCCTTGGGGCTTTCGGTCTTGGTCGTCATGAGCGCGCCCTTACGCGCGGATGAACGGGTGCGCCAGCCAGACTTCCTACCAGTCGCCGTTCGCCGCCATCCATAGTGATACCGCTGCCGCCGCGGCGGTGTCGGCGCGCAGGATGCGGGGGCCAAGACTGACCGCAACGCCTTGATCGCAGGCGCGAATCGCCTGTCGCTCATCGTCGGTGAAACCGCCTTCCGGACCGATCAGGATGGCGGCCGGGCCGGGGTGGGCGAGCATCGCGTCGAGCGCCGCGACGCCGCCCGCCTCGTCCGCGAAGAACAGCGTGCGCCCGTCCGGCCAGTCGCGCAGCATGGCGCCGAGCTTCACCGGTTCGGCAAGGCCAGGCAGTGCGGTGCGCGCGCATTGCTCCGCCGCCTCGACCATATGGCTGCGCAGGCGTTCGGTCTTTGGCCGGTCGACGATCGTCCGCTGGGTGATGACCGGCACCAGCCGGTCGACGCCGAGCTCGCATGCCTTTTCTGCGAGCCAGTCGACGCGGCCCTTCTTCAACGGCGCGGCGCAAAGCCACAGGTCCGGCACCGCCTCACGTGGGCGCAACATTGTCGACACGTCGACAACGAGGTCGCGTTTGCCGACCTGCGCCGCGGTCGCCAGCCATTCGCCGGTCGTGTCATCGAACAACTTCACCGGATCGCCCGGCGCCATCCGCATGACGGCGATGAGGTAATGCGCCGCCGGCCCGTCGATCCGCAGCGGGCCGGCGGCGAGCGGGCTCTCGACGAACAGGCGCGGCGTCGACTGCGGCGGCCAGGCGGGGGTGGCGGTCACGGTCGCATCCTCCGGCGCCGTTGCCGCGCCCACATCTTGCGGGCCACGATCCAGGCGAGCAGCGCCGCGGCCGCCACCGCGACCACCGCGACGGTCACCACCCCCGCGACGCGAAGGATCGCCCAGAACAGCGCCTCCACGAAACGCCCGACGGCTACCGATAACCCGATCATCACGATGCGATTGCCGCATCTTCGCGGCGATAGCGAGGCAAAAGCCACACGCGCCCCTTGCCGCGATGGCCCGCCGCACGGCAAAGGCTGCGGCCATGTCAGCCGAAATCGTCCCCGACAGCGAACACCGCGGCCTCGTCGCCCGCCTGCCGCCCCGGTTGCGCGGCCTGGCGCTGCTGGCGCGTTTCGATCGCCCGATCGGCTGGTGGCTGCTGTTCTGGCCGGGCGCATGGGCGGTGGCGCTGGCCGGCGGGCTGACGCAGCGCTGGCCATTGATCCTGTGGATATTGGCGGGCAGCATCGCGATGCGCGGGGCGGGCTGCGTCTACAACGACATCGTCGATCGCGACCTGGACGCGCAGGTCGCCCGCACCCGTGCGCGACCGATCCCCAGCGGCCTCGTCTCGCTCAGGCTGGCATGGGCGTGGCTGCTCGTCCTGTGCCTGATCGGCCTCGTCGTGCTCGTCCAGCTGCGACCCCTGGCGGCGATCGTCTCGCTCGCCAGTCTGGCACCCGTTGCGGCCTATCCCTTCATGAAGCGCATCACCTGGTGGCCTCAGGCGTGGCTGGGGCTGGTGTTTTCCTGGGCGGCGCTGGTGGGGTGGAGCGAGGTGGCCGGCACGCTGTCGCTGCCGATGTGGCTGCTGTATGGCGGCTGTATCGCCTGGGTGATCGGCTATGACACGATCTATGCGCTGCAGGACCGCGAGGACGATGCGCTGATCGGTGTGCGTTCGTCGGCGCTGCGCATGGGCGCCCATGTCAAGGGTGGCACCGCGGCGTTCTACGCCGTCGCGATCGGCCTGTGGGCCGCGGCATTGTGGCTGGTCCGGTCCGATCCGCTGGTGTTCGTCGCGCTGTTGCCGATGGCGGCCCACCTGGCGTGGCAGGTCGCGACGCTGCGCCCGGCGGACGGGCGCAACCCGCTCGACCGGTTCCGCAGCAACCGGTTCGCCGGGCTGCTGATGTTCCTCGCCTGCGCGGTCGTCGGCACCGCGCTGTAGCGCTGCGACGGTCGATCACCGCAAGGCCTAGCATCGTCGCGCGCCCGCCCTAAGTCGGGGCGATGCTGACCCCCGACCAGGCGCGCGACCGCGCCGCCGACATCGTATCGCGTGCCGTCAAAGCCGGTGCCGATGCCGCCGACGCCGTCTTCGCCGCCGATGCCTCGCTCGACCTGTCCGTGCGCCTGGGCGTGCTGGAGGATGTCGGCCGTTCCGAGAGCGAGGAACTGGGGCTGCGCGTCTTCGTCGGCCAACGGTCGGCGAGCGTGTCGACGTCGGACCTGTCCGTCGCCGCGCTCGACGCCCTGGTCGAGCGTGCCGTCGCGATGGCGCGCGAGGCGCCGGAGGATCGCTGGGCCGGGCTGGCGCCGCAGGAACGGCTGATGCACGGCGCGCCGCCGCTGCTCGACCTCGACGATGGCGGCACGCTGAGTCCGGCCGAGCTGCGGGAGCTGGCGCTGGAGGCGGAGGACGCCGCCCGCGCGGTGCCGGGCGTCACCAACAGCGAGGGCGGCGGCGCCAGCGCCTCGCGCTCGGTATGGGCGCTGGCGACCAGCCACGGGTTCGCCGGTGCCTATGCCGCGACCGCCTACAGCCTGTCGGCCAGCGTGCTGGCCGGTGATGCGGCGGCGGGGATGGAGCGCGATTATGCGCATCACGCCGCCCGCAAGCGCGCCCATCTGGAAAGCGCCGAGGCCATCGGCCGTCGCGCCGGCGAGCGGGCGGTGGCGCGGATCAACCCCGGTCGGGTCGCGAGCGGTCCGATGCCCGTCGTCATGGACCCCCGCATCGGATCGTCGCTGCTCGGCCATCTGGCCGGCGCGATTTCCGGCCAGGCGATCGCCCGCAAGACCAGCTTTCTGCTCGAGGCGCTCGGCACGCAGGTGTTCGGCGCGGGGGTCACGATCCGCGACGATCCCCATCGGCCCCATGGCCTGCGATCCCGTCCGTTCGATGGCGAGGGACTGCCGGTATCGCCGGTGGCGCTGATCGAGAACGGGATGCTGGAGACCTGGCTGCTCGACAGCGGAGCGGCGCGCCAGCTCGGGCTGGAGCCCACCGGCCATGCCGCGCGCGGTGTCGGCGGATCGCCGGGCGTGTCACCCAGCAACCTGTTCATGGAGGCCGGCGACGTGCCGGTGGCGACGCTGGTCGCCGACATCGCCGATGGCGTCTACGTCACCGAATTGATCGGGCAGGGGGTCAATGGGGTCACCGGCGACTATAGCCGCGGCGCTGCGGGCTTTCGCATCGTCAACGGCGCGATCGCTGGACCGGTCGCCGAATTCACGATCGCCGGCAACCTCAAGGACATGTTCCGCGCGGTGACGCCGGCGAACGACCTCGAATTCCGGTACGGCACGAACGTGCCGACGTTGCGGATCGATGGAATGACCGTCGCGGGTGGCTGATCCCCGCGCCGATCTGACCGCAGCGGTGGCCCAGGTCGCGCACGAGGCGGGGCAGATGGCGCTCGCGCGCTGGCGGACGGATTTCGCGCGCTGGGAAAAGACGCCGGGTAGCCCGGTGAGCGAGGTCGATCTGGACGTCGACCGGATGCTGCGCGCGCGGCTGGGCGGATTGCTGCCCGATGCGGGCTGGCTGTCCGAAGAGACGGTCGACAGCGCCGAGCGGCTGTCGCAGGCGCAGGTCTGGGTGGTCGATCCGATCGACGGCACACGCGACTATATCCGCGGCCGCGAGGGGTGGGCGGTGTCGATCGCGCTGGTCGAGGATGGCCGGGCGACGATCGGGGTGCTCGACGCGCCGGCGCGTGGCGAGCGATGGAGCGCGACGGCGGGGCAGGGGGCGGTGCGCAACGGGATCGCGCTGCATGCCGGACCGCGTTGCGAGCTGGATGGTGCACGGGTGCCCACCGACGCCTTGCCCAGGATCGATCGGCATCTGACGATCGTACCCAAGCCCAATTCTATCGCGTTGCGCATGGCGATGGTGGCCGCCGACGAAGCCGATCTGGTGGCGACGCTGCGCTGGGGTAACGAATGGGACATCGCCGCCGCGGCGGTGATCGCGGCGGAGGCGGGGGCCGCGGTCAGCGATGCGCTGGGTGCGCCGCTGCGCTACAACAAGCCGTACCCCACCGCGTTCGGCGTCATGGTCGCCGCACCTGGCATCCACGCCGCCGCCATCGCGTGGCTGAGCGCGCGCGCGCAGGCCGTCCTGAACGGCTGAACCGGCGCAAGCCCTTCGATTTTCGGCGTTTCATCGCAAACCGGGAACACGCAACGCCTCCGTAACGTTTTGTTGCCGGACGCCAGCCAGTTCGGCTGCGCGCGAGTAAAGGGACGTTTGACGATGTTGTGGACGATCGCCGTGATCCTGCTGATCCTCTGGCTGCTGGGCTTCTCGCTCCACATCGCCGGCGGGCTGATCCACATCCTGCTGGTGATCGCCGTCATCGTCGGCCTGATCCAGCTGTTCACCGGGCGCCGCGCATTGTGACCGGCGGGGCGGCCCTCGTCGGGAGGGCCGCCCTTCGCATCAATGGACGAAGCGCGCGACGACGTCGCGATAGCTGCGGCTGACCTTCACGCTAGCGCCCGAATTGAGCACCAGGAAGCATTCGCCGTTGGTATGCGGCTTCACCTGCTTGACCAGATCGAGGTTGACGATCGTCGAGCGATGCACCCGCTGGAACCGACGCGGATCCAGCCGCTTTTCCAGATCCTTCATCGTCTCGCGCAGGATCAGCGTGTTGTCGCCGGTATAGATGCACATATAGTCGCCCGCCGCGTCGATCCGCTCGATCGTGTCGACGTCGACGCGGAAGATCTGGCCGCGATCCTTGATGTTGATGAGCTTTTCGAAGCGGTTGGCGCTGACCGCGTCGCCGCCGCCGTCGGCCATGTCGGCCGCCGCCTCCGGCGCGTGCTCGGCGAGCACCTCCTTCAGCTTCTCGACCTCCTCGACGCCGCGCTTCTCGCTCAGCCGCTGGCGGACCCGCTCGATCGTATCGGCGAGCCGCGCCTCTTCGACGGGCTTCATCAGATAATCCACCGCCTGCGCCTCGAACGCCCGCAGCGCATGGTCGGAATAGGCGGTGACGAACACGAACAGCGGCGGCTCGACCTCCATCAGCCCCTGCACCACCGAGAAGCCGTCGAACCCCGGCATCTGGATATCGAGGAAGACGAGATCGGGCTTGTGGGTCTTGATCGCCCGGATCGCCTCTCGCCCGTTCGAGCATTTCTCGATGATCTCGATGTCATCATGCGCCTGAAGCCGTAGCTCCAGACCCTGGATCGCGAGTGGTTCGTCGTCCACCAGGATGGTTCTGATCGTCATGCGGCCTCTCTACTCAGATCGTCGAGCTGGAAGGGAATCTCGATCTCCACCGAAAAGCCTCCAGCCGGCGCGGTACGCGTCTCGAAACGGTGGTCCGGGCCATATGCCTGCACCAGCCGCTCCCTAATATTGGGGAGACCCACGCCGGTTGAAAGGCTTGGCATCGCACGACCGTCCTGCAAACCCGGCCCGGTGTCGGATACGGCGATCTGCACGCGATCCCCGGCGAGCCGCACGCGGACGCAGATTTCGGCGCCATCTTCCTGCGTGCTGACCGCATATTTGATCGCATTCTCGACCAGGGGTTGCAGCAACAGGGAGGGCAGGCGGGCCCGTTCGGCGGCCTGGTCGATCTCGAACTTCGGGCGCAGCCGCTCTTCGAACCGCATCTTCTCGATCTCGAGATACAGCTTCAGCGTCTCGACTTCCTGGGCGACGGTGACGTGGGCGGTCGGTTCGTTGGCCAGCGTGTACCGCAGGAACGACGACAACCGGCTGAGCATCGCATTCGCGCGCTCGGTCTGCTTCAACAGCACCAGCGTCGAGATCGAATTGAGCGTATTGAACAGGAAGTGCGGGTTGAGCTGGTAGCGCAGCATCGCCAGCTGCGCCGAGGACGCCTGGTTTTCGAGATGCTGCATCTGGTCGATCTGATCCTCGACGATTAGGTAGAAATTGATGCCGAAATAGAGCGCCGACCAGCCGAACAGGGCGGTGAAGGTGACATAGAAGGACACCAGCATACGCGGCAGCGTGACGCCGGGCTGCCCGTTCTGGATCAGCGACCAGGTGAAGGCGTCGAGGAAGGCGGAGAACAGCGTCGCGACGGCGAAGGCGAGGATCGTCAGCACCAGCCCGGCGACACGCGGCAGACCGCGGAAATAGCCGTAGAACGTCGAGAGCAGCAACGTCACGCAATAGCCGACAATCGCCTCGAACAGCACCGGGATGATCGCATCGAGCGACAGGTTGCTGAGCGTCGATGCGCCGCGGAGCAGCAGGTAGCCGGTCCATCCGACCGCCTGCAACGTCCAGAACGCACGGCTCTTGTTCTCGAAAAACGGGCGCACGTTGAGCGCCGGGCGGGGTGGGGCGGGAAGCGTCGCCATGTCGCCGCGGTCTCTACACGGGAGGACACGGCGGTGCAAAGCGACGGCGAAAAAGAAGGGCCGCCGCTCCGGATGGGGAGCGGCGGCCCGGTCGATCAGCTGTGTGAGCGGATCAGAATGCCGTGTTGATCGACATGATGAACGCCCGCGGGCTGCCGATCTGGACGAACGGGATGGTGTTGTTGACGGTGAGCGTCGAGCCACCGGTGAAGCCGCCGACGTAGAACTTGTTGAACGCGTTCACGACGTTGAGCTGCAGATAGGTCTTGTTCTTGCCGCCGATGCCGGCCCAGTCGAGCGACAGGCGGGCATCGAAGTCGACGACGGTGTAGCCCTTGGCGTAGCTGTCATAGGACTGCACCAGGATACCGCGCGTGCCGGTATAGGCGGCGGACACGTTGTTCACGGTCGGGCAGACGGTATTCACCAGAGCAACGGTGCAATAGAAATTGCCGAGGTTCTGGTCGTTCACGTAGCGGCGACCGGTACGCTTGGCCTGGGCGCCCAGTTCGAGCGGCCCCAAGGTCGCCTGGATACGGCCACCGAACGTGTAGACCGGCGCACCCGATTCACGCTTGCCGGCGGTTGCGGCGAGGATCGGAGCACCTGCTACCGTGCAGTTGGCGGTCGTGTTCGCGGCGGTCAGGGTCGTCGGGCAACGGCCGATCTCGACGTCGTTCTTGATCTCCGACTTCAGGTACGAACCATAGACGTAGAGCAGCAGTTCGTTGATCGGGCGATAGGCCAGGCTGGCATCGACGCCATATTTGTCGACGCGACCGAGGTTGCGGTAGATCGTCTGCTGGGTGTCGATGTCGTACGAGCTTGCCAGACGGTTCTGGAAGCGCGTGTACCACGGACCCACCGACGCCTGGATGCGGCTGGTGGTGTAGCGCAGCCCGGCATCGAAGTTGTCGGTCGTCTCGGGCGTCGGATTCGCCGGGTTGGTGTTCTGCGGATAGTAGAACGCCTGGTACAGGTTGTCCGTACCCGGAACCTGGATGCCCTTCGAGTAATTGCCGAAGATCGAGAGCGCGCCGCTGACCGTGTAGGTCAGGCCGCCTGCCGGCAGCAGCTTGTCATACTTGTAGGTGCGCTGCTGCGGAGCGGCATAGCCGGTGATCGTCGGGATCGCGGTGGTGCCGCCAACGACATAGGGGTTTGCCGCAGCATAGGCCGCGTTCTGCGCCGGGGTGGCGAGACAGTCGAGGTTGCCGCTGGCCGACGTGACGAAGCAGTTGTTGGTCAGGTCGCGCTTGAACCACTTGCCGGTCAGCGATGCTTCGATGCGGAGCCGGTCCTCGAAGAAGTTGCCGATATACTGCGCAAAGCCCTGGTTCAGGATCGCCTTGGACAGACGGTTACGCTTCTGGATGATGCCGCCGTTGACCGCGGCAATGCCGTCGTTGGACGGGAAGACGTCGAAGGGGACGCCATTGGCCTGGAGGAAGCCGGTTTCGCCGGTCTGGCGATGGCGGCCGTAGTCCAGCGTGTAGCCGACGCGGATGCTCTGCGAGTCCGAGAAGTCGTAGCGCAGCGACGCGATCACGCCGTAACGGTTGGTCACGGTCTGGCTCGGCGCCAGCACGGTGATCTGGTCGAGCGTATCACCGTCGCCGTTCAGGTCGCGACCGAAGTAATATTGGCCGCCGATGAAGCCATACTGCGGCGTTGCGATCGGCACGCCCGTGGTGCGGGTGTAGCCGGTTTCGCGCGCGGTGACGGTGCCGCCGCCGTTCGCCTTGGTATATTGATAGCTGGGATCGACGAACAGCGTCAGCTTATCGGCCAGCGAGAAGCGCGAGTTGATGCGGATGTTGCCGGTGTTCGAGGGGTTGTACCGCTCGTCGAACGTGGTGCCGCACGCGTTGCCGTTGTTCGACGCGCCGGGCACGTTGACGATCGCAGGCGTGTCGGCGACGCCGGCCTGCGGGGTGTCGATCTGGCACCGGGCGACCGTGTAGGGCAGCTCGTCGCGGTTGAAGGGGAAGCGGCTGAGGTTGCTCGTGCCGGCGACACGCGGTGCGCCCGTCACCAGGGTCGGCGGAGCAGCATTCGCACCGGTCCCGCCGGTCGACGAAAAGGCGTTCGTGTCGTAACGCAGCGGCGCCGAGCCGAAGAAGTTGTTGCGGTTCTGGTTGTAGTGGCCGGATACCGAGATGAAGTCCTTGCCGCTGCCGATCGGCTGATAGACCTTGGCGTTATACTGCTGCTTCTCGATCTTGCCGAAGTTGTTGAACACGACATCGTTGGTCGCGCTCGAACCCGAGAACCAGGCCTTGGTGCCGAACGGCGTGAAGACGCCGGTGTTGACCAAGCCGAACACGCGGAAGAAGCTGTAGTCGCCGATCGAGCCGACCATCCGGGCACCGAATTCGTCGGTGGGGATCAGCGTGCGATAGTTGACGGTCGAGCCGGACGCCGAAGCGGTCGGCGAATCGGGGTCGGTCGAACCGAGATTGACGTTGACCTGCTCGATCAGCTCGGGGTCGAGCTGCTGGTTCGAATAGATCGCATAGTTGCCGGTATCGTTCAGCGGAATGCCGTCGAACGTCTGGCTGATACGACTGCCGTCGAAACCGCGAATCGTCAGCGTGCCGCCGGCCGAGCCGAACGGATCGTTGTTCTGGAAGCTGACGCCGGGAAGCTGGTTGATAATGTCGTTGATCGTCTGACCGGGCGTCTGACGCGAGATGAAGGTCTGGTTCAGGACCTGCTTGTTCTTCGCCGTGTTGGGAACGTCGACGCCGCCCACACCCGTTTCACGCGAGCCGGTGACGACGATGTCGGTCGTGCCGACGTTGTCCGCTTCCGCCGAACCGGTCGACTGGGCGAACGCCGCGCCCGGAATCATGAGCGCGGCCAAGGCCACGCCACAAGCGAATGTCATACGCATCTGATCTAAGTCCCCTTTGAGCATTGTGCTCGGAAGTCGCGGCTCGTTTCTTATGCCGTTGCCGCGGCCCATGGGTGCTCAATATTGCGAGTTTGTGACAATGGCGAGGCATGGGCCGTCATGCTCGCGCTTCCCGTTTTTTGCGTTGCAAAAAAGCCACGCTTGCGCGCGATGATCAGGCTGTTTCGGCCATGATTTCAGCCCATTGCGCCTCGGTGATGACCTCGATCCCGAGTTCGCCCGCCTTCTTCAGCTTGGAGCCGGCATCGGCCCCGGCGATGACCATGTCGGTCTTGGCTGACACCGAGCCCGACACCCGGGCGCCCAGCGCCTCGGCCTGCGCCTTGGCCTCGTCCCGGCTGAGGGTTTCGAGCTTGCCGGTGAACACCAGCGTCTTGCCGCTGACGCGCGAGGCGCGCGTTTCCCAGACGACGTCGGTGGGACGGACCTGGCGCAACAGGTCGAAGACCGCGGCGCGATTGTGCCGTTCCGCGCAGAAGCCGACCAGCGCGCCGGCGACCTCCGGCCCGATGCCGGCCGTTTCGATCGCGGTCACCAGCAGGCGGTCGCGGCGCAGCACGAACTTGCGATCGGTTTCCCCGATCACCGGCTGCGTCTGATGGTGGAGGAAGACGGCGTGACGCAGCATGGCGCCGAGCGCGCGTGCGGAGCGATAGCGCCGGGCGAGGTCGCGGGCGGTGATCTCCCCGACGTGGCGGATGCCCAGCGCGAACAGGAACCGATCGAGCGGGATGGTGCGGCGCGCCTCGATCGCGGCGATGACGTTTGCGGCCCAGACGCGGCCGTCCTTCTTGCGCGCGGCGAGCTGTTCTTCCGTCAGGCGGAATATGTCGGCGGGAGACTGGATCAGGCCGTCGGTGAAGAATGCCTCGATCAGCGTCGCGCCGAGGCCGGTGACGTCGAACGCATGGCGCGAGACGAAGTGGATCAGCCGCTCGACGCGCTGCGCCGGACAGATCAGGCCACCGGTGCAGCGATAGACGACCTCGCCCTCGTCCCGCTCCACCGTCGACCCGCAATCGGGACAGGTGCGCGGGAACGGCCAGGCCGGGCGATCCGCATCGGCCGTCAGGTTCTGGACGATCTGCGGAATGACGTCGCCGGCGCGCTGCACGACGACGCGGTCGCCCTCCCGGACCCCGAGCCGCTCGATCTCGTCGGCATTGTGCAGCGTCGCATTGGTGACGACGACGCCGCCGACGGTCACCGGCTCCAGCCGCGCCACCGGCGTCAACGCGCCGGTGCGGCCGACCTGGATATCGATCCGCTCCAGCGTGGTCTGTGCCTGTTCCGCCGGAAACTTGTGCGCGATCGCCCAGCGCGGCACGCGGCCGACCACGCCGAGCCGGTCCTGCCAGTCGAGCCGATCCAGTTTGTAGACCACGCCGTCGATGTCGAACGGCAGGTCGGCGCGCTGCGCCTCGATCGCGCGATAGGTGCCGAGCGCGGCGTCGGCGTCGCCGGCTGCGGCGATGTTCGGATTGACGGGGGCGATCAGGTCGTCGTCGGCGACGCGAAAGCCCCAGCCGCGGATGCGCTGCATCATGTCCGACTGCGTCGCCGCGGGCAGCGCGCTGTGATCGCCCCAGCCCCAGGCGAAGAACCGCAACGGCCGACCGGCGGTGACCTGCGGGTCCTTCTGGCGCAGCGATCCTGCGGCGGCGTTGCGCGGATTGGCGAATTGACGCGCCTTGGCGGGATCGTCAGCCTCCTCGCGCAGGCGCGCGTTGAGCGCGGCGAATGCCGGCTTTGCCATATACACCTCGCCCCGAACCTCGAAGACGGCAGGCGCGCCGGGCAGGGTCGTCGGGATATCGGCGATATGGCGGACGTTTGCGGTGACGTCTTCGCCGATGCGGCCATCGCCGCGGGTCAGCGCCTGTTCGAGCACGCCGTCGACATAGCGCAGCGAGCAGGACAGGCCGTCGATCTTGGGTTCGGCGGTGAGCATCACCGGTTCGGCGTCGTCCAGCTTCAGGAAACGGCGGATGCGCATGACGAAATCGGCGACGTCCGCGTCGGCGAAGGCATTGTCGAGGCTGGTCATCGCCCTGGCATGCGGCGCCTTCGCCAGATGCGCGGCGGGTGCGGCGCCGACCTGGCGGCTGGGCGAATCGGCACGGACCAGATCGGGGAAGGCGGCTTCCAACGCCGTGTTGCGGCGGATAAGGGCGTCATAGTCCGCGTCCGCGATCTCCGGCGCATCGTCGGTATGATAGCGGCGGTTGTGATAGGCGATCGTGGTGGCGAGCGCTTCCAGTTCGTCGGCAGCCTGCTCAGGCGTTGTCGGCAGATCGTTCATCGCGACGGGGTAGGAGAGTGCGGGCCGGTCCCGCAAGGGGGGAGCGCGGTGCCGCGCGCGATCAGAACCACCAGCCCGGATAGGCGATGGCGATGCCGGCGCCGACGAGGATCGGCGCCACCGCGACGCGCCAGTCGAACGTGCACATCGTCGCGATGCCCCTGCGCAGGATGAAGGCCGCCGCCAGCGCCGCCGCGACGCTCCAGCCGAGCCACCAGCCGCCGTTCGCGGGCCAGCGCCACATCAGCAGGATAGCGAATACGATCGTGCCGATGCCGCCCGCGGCCGCGGCCAGCGTCATCGACGCGCCGAGCGGCAGCATCGCCAGAGCGACGCGCGATTCGAAGGTGTGCCCGACCACCTTTATCCCCTTGCCGGCTGACATCGTGTTGGCAAGGTTCATCTTTTTATGACGAGCCGATGAACTATCCGGCCATATCGGCGATTTCCCTTGGCACACGCTCCCGGAGTTTCCGCCATGACCGACCAGACCAATCGCCGCGAATTGTTCAAGGGCGCCGCCGTCGCGGGGGTTGCCGCCGCCGCGTCTCCCGCATTTGCGCAGACGACCGTGCCGCTGGCCGACCCGCAAACCAAATATACCAGCCAGCCCTTTCCCGAACAGCGTCAGAAATGGCCAGCCTTGCAGCGTGACATGAAGCCGGTGCCGGACTGCGGCGAGACGAGCTATCGCGGGTCCGGGCGCCTGGCCGGGCGCAAGGCGCTGGTGACGGGCGGGGATTCGGGGATCGGTCGTGCCGCGGCGATCGCCTTCTCCCGCGAAGGCGCAGATATCGCGATCAATTATTATCCGACCGAGGAGCCCGACGCGCAGGATGTCGCACGGCTGTTGCGCGGGGAAGGGCGCAAAGTGGTGCTGATCCCCGGCGACCTGACCGACGAAAAGTTCTGCCGCGATCTGATCGCCCGCGCCAACCGCGAACTGGGTGGCCTCGACATCCTGGTCAACAACGCCGCCTATCAACAGTCGAAAGCCTCGATCGCCGAGATCAGCGCGGAACAGTTCGACCGGACGATGAAGACCAATCTGTATGCGATGTTCCATCTGTCGAAGGCGGCGCTGCCGCTGATGAAACCGGGCGCGGCGATCATCAATACCGCGTCGGTCAATTCGGTGAACCCGGGTGAGGAACTGCTCGATTATGCGACCACGAAGGGCGGCATCCTGATCTTCACCAAGGGACTGGCCAAGCAGGTCGCCAAGCAAGGCATCAGGGTCAATGCGGTCGCACCGGGTCCGGTGTGGACGCCGCTTCAGGTCGCCGGCGGTCAGTTGCCGGGCAAGCTTGGCGAATTCGGCCAGGACACGCCGCTTGGCCGCGCCGGTCAGCCGGTGGAACTTGCCGCTTTGTATGTGACGTTGGCCGATCCGGCGGTCAGCTTTACGACCGGCAGCGTGTTCGGTGCGAATGGCGGGACCGGCGCGATCTGATCGCGGCACGCGGCGATCGCTGGCGGCGGTTCAGGCCGTCTCCAGCAATCGCTCCGCCTGTGCCCGCGCCTCATCGGTGACGGTGGCACCGGACAGCATGCGGGCGATCTCCTCGCGCCGCTCGGCTTCGCTGAGGACACGCACGCCGGTACGGGTGACCGTGCCGTCGTGGCTTTTCGCGATCAATAGATGCTCGGCCCCGCGCGCGGCAACCTGCGGAGAGTGGGTGACGACGAGCAACTGCGTGTGCTCCGCCAGGCGGGCCAGCCGTTCGCCGATCGCGCTCGCCACCGCTCCGCCGACGCCGCGATCGATCTCATCGAAGATCATCGTCGCTGCGCCGCCCTCTTCGGCAAGCGCGACCTTCAGCGCGAGGATGAAGCGCGACAATTCGCCGCCGGACGCGATCTTTGCCAGCGGCGCGAACGGCGCGCCGGGATTGGTCGCGATCTCGAACTCGACCCGGTCCTTGCCATGCGACGACCAGCCGTCCTGCGGCGTCGTCACGACGATAGTGCGGAACCGCGCGGCATCGAGCTTCAGCGGGGCCAGCTCGCCAGCGACCGCGGCGTCGAGCCGTTCGGCGGCGGCATGGCGGCGTTGCGACAGGATGTCCGCAGCGGCATCGTAATCGGCACGGGCCGCGGCCACCGCAGCCTCCAGCAGCGCAACGCCCCCTTCGCCGGCATCGAGCCGTTCCAGCCTGGTGCGAAGTTCTGCGGTCAGGGCAGCCAGATCGTCGGGTTGCACGCGGTGCTTGCGCGCCATGCCGCGCAATTCGAACAGCCGCGCCTCGTCATCCTCCAGCGCGCGTGGGTCGAAGGCGAGGTCGCGGCGTGCCTCGGCCAATTGCTCCTCGGCCGCAGAGGCCTCGATCACCGCGCGGTCGATCGCGGCCAGCGCCTCGGCAAGGGCGGAATGATCGGTTGCGATCCGTTCCAGCACGCGCGCCGCCTGGCGCAGCTGGGCAAGGCCGCCGTCCGATCCTTCCAGATACGAATCGATCGCGGCGAGGTCGTCGGCAATCTTTTCGGCGCGCTGCATGCCGCGGCGCTTGTCGGCCAGCGCCTCTTCCTCGCCGGGTTCGGCGGCCAGCGCGGTCAGTTCGCCCACCGCATGTTCCAGCCATTCGCGATCGCGGGCGGCGGTCTCGATCTCCGCGCGCGCGGCGGTCAGGCGCGTTTCCGCACCACGAAAGGTCGCCCATGCGCGGGCGGTGTCGCCGGGGTCGACGCGGCCGAACGCGTCGAGCAGGGCGCGGTGACCGCGCGGGTTGAGCAGCCCGCGGTCATCGTGCTGGCCGTGGATTTCGACCAGCATCGGTGCCATTTCGCGCAGCAGCGCGGCGCCGGCGGGCTGGTTGTTGACGAAACCGCGGCTGCCGCCGTCGGCCTTGACGATGCGACGGATCAACAGCGGTTCGCCCGGCTCCACCTCGACGCCATTGTCGTCGAGCACCGCAGCGAGTGCGCCGGACGGCGGATCGAAGGTCGCGGTGACGACCGCCTGACTGGCGCCGTGGCGAACGAGCCCCGTCTCACCACGCCCGCCGAGCGCCAGACCGAGCGCGTCGAGCAGGATCGATTTGCCGGCCCCCGTCTCGCCGGTCAGCACATCGAGACCCGCTCCGAATTCCAGGTCGAGCGCTTCGATCAGCACCACATCGCGAATGGACAGCGCAGTCAGCATCGCCGCTGATATAGCGCGCCTTGCGGCGATGTTGATCCTTAAATGTTCTGTTTTCGCGAGAAAGCAGCGGCGACCCGTGCTTTCGCGCGCAAGACGCCGCCGATCAGGTGGTCGGCGTTTCCGTGGTGGGCACCGGACCACCGGTCGTGCCGCCGCTCGGCGCCACGGGGGTGGGCGGGGCAGGGGCCTCGGCCTTTGGCGTGGCGGTGCCCGATTCGCCCGGCAGCGCCAGATTCTTCGACCCCGGTGTGCCGACCGGGACGATCGGCTGGCCCGGCGGGATCGGTGCGACCGGCTGCGGCGGATGCTTCTGCATCAGCTTGTAGGCATGGCCGTACCAGTCGGTGCCAGGATAATTGGCGCCGAGCACCGCGGTCGCCTTCTGCGCCTCATCGGGCAGGCCGAGCGACAGATAGCTTTCGGTCAGCCGCATCAGCGCCTCGGGCGTGTGCGTGGTCGTCTGGTATTTGTCAATGACGGTGCGGAACCGCAGCGTCGCCGACAGCCACTGGCCGCGCGTTTCGTAGAAGCGCCCGATCTCCATCTCCTTGCCGGCGAGGTGATCGTTGACGAGATCGATCTTCAGCCGGGTATCGGAGGCGTAGCGCGTGTTCGGATAGCGACGGGTCAGTTCGCCCAACGCATTCAGGGCCTGCAGCGTGATCTTCTGGTCGCGGGTGACGTCGCGGATCTGTTCGTAATAGCTCAGCGCGACGAGGTAATAGGCATAAGGCGCGTCGCGATTGCCGGGGTGGACCGACAGGAAGCGCTGCGCCGACTGGATGCTCTCGGTATAATCGCGGTTCAGATAATAGCTGAACGCGCTCATCAGCTGCGCACGGCGCGCCCAGACCGAATAGGGATGCTGGCGCTCGACCTCGTCGAACAGCACCGCCGCCTCCTTGTACCGGCCCTGGTCGAGCCGCTTGCGGGCGGTCGAATAGAGCGTGCCGACGTCGCGCGCGACATAGGGCAGGTCGGACTTCGCACGATTGCGGGCGCAGCCCGCGATGGGAAGCGCGAGGACGGCGATCAGCGCTGCGGCAAGCGCCTTGGACTGTGGGGTACGCATCGGCTAAGGCTCTTAGCGTAAGCGCGGCCTTGCGAACAATCCCTTCCGTCGCTCGTTGCGCTGACTGGTTACGATCTCGAAAGGACCCGCATGCCTGCTACGTTGCTCCACACCCATCGCGTCGAAAAGCCATGGGGCAGGCACGATCTGGGCTTCGGGTTCGAGGATGCGCCCGAGGGTGGCGAGCCGATCGGCGAGATCTGGTTTCAGGAGCCGGGCGACACCACCCCCGACCTGCTGATCAAATACCTCTTCACCGGCCAGAAGCTGTCGGTGCAGGTCCATCCTGATGACGAGCAGGCACACGCGCGGGGGCTGCCGCGCGGCAAGGACGAATGCTGGACGATCCTCGCGGCAAAGCCCGATTCGACGATCGCGCTGGGGCCAAAGCAGCCGATGACCGCGGAGCAGCTTCGCGCCGATGCGCAGGACGGCTCGATCGAGGCGGACCTCGACTGGGTGCCGATCAAGGTCGGCGATTTCTACTATGCGCCGTCGGGGACGATCCACGCCATCGGTGCGGGCCTCACCCTGATCGAGGTGCAGCAGAACTCCGAAACCACCTATCGTCTGTACGATTACGGCAGCGATCGAGAATTACATCTCGAGGACGGCGTCGCGGTCTCCCACCTGACGCCGTATCGGCCGATCACGTCGCCGGGTGGCGCGGGCGCGGGCCGCGACATTCTGGTCGAAGGCCCCAAGTTCGTCCTCGAGCGCTGGACCGGCGGCGAGCGGAACGTCGCACTGGCGGACGGGCAGACCGGCTGGCTGGTGCCGATCAGCGGGTCGGGGGACGTTGCGGGCGTCGCCTTCAAGGCCGGCGAGTGCGTCACCGTCACCGGCCATGAGACGATCGTGGCCAGCCCGGATGCCGATCTGCTGTTCGCCTATCCCGGCACGCAAAGGATCTGATCTGGGGTCGGTCCGATCAGGGGGAGGGTGGAAGCGTTAACCCCAAGGCCCTAGCGTTCGCCGCGACATGCTTCGGGTCCTGACGCTTTCCACCCTGTTTCCGGACGCGACGCGGCCGAACTTTGGCATCTTCGTCGAACGGCAGACCGCGGGGCTGGCAGCACGCGACGGGGTCGAGGTTCGGGTGGTCGCACCGATCGGTCTGCCGCCCGGACCGCTCGCGTTGATCCAGCATGCCGATAAGCGGTCATTGCCCGAGCGAGAAGCCTGGCGTGGACTGGACGTGTACCGGCCGCGGTTCACGAGTATACCGGGGGTCGGCGGACGTTGGCACGCCCGCCAGCTGCAACACGCGCTGGAGCCGCTGTTCGATGCGATCCGACGCGATTTCGCGTTCGACGTGATCGACGCCTCGTTCTTCTTTCCGGACGGGCCCGCGGCGGTGGCGCTCGGTGCGCGCTATGGCGTGCCGGTGTCGATCAAGGCGCGGGGCGCCGATATCCACCATTGGGGAACCGGCGGGCCGACCGCGGCGCAGGTCGTCGCGGCCGGGCAGGCGGCGGACGGCGTGCTGGCGGTCAGCGGCGCGATGCGCGCGGACATGATGGCGCTGGGCATTCCCGGCGAGCGGATCAGAGTCCATCACACCGGTGTCGACCTCGATCGGTTCCGGCCGGTCGATCGGGTCGGCGGCAAGGCCGAACTGGGCATCGCCGGGCCGCTCGTGCTGTCGCTGGGTGCGCTCATCCCGCGCAAGGGACAAGACCTGGTGGTGCGGGCCGTGGCGACGCTGCCGGACGTGACCCTCGCGATCGTCGGCGAGGGCGCGGAACGGGCGCGGCTGACAGCGCTGGCTGAGAAACTGGGCGTGGGTCACCGCGTGCGATTTCTTGGCAGCGTGGCGCACGATAGCCTGCCCGCGATCATCGGCGCCGCCGACGTCATGGCGCTTGCCTCGACGTCGGAAGGGCTTGCCAATGCGTGGGTGGAATCGCTCGCCTGCGGCACGCCCATCGTCATCACCGACGCTGGCGGCGCGCGGGAGGTGGTGACGACGCGCGATGCCGGACGGATCGTTCCGAGCCATCCCGTCAGCATCGCCGCGGCGATCGGCGAGCTGTTGGTGCATCCGCCGGAGCCGGCGGCCGTGCGCGCCGCGGCATTGCCCTTTACCTGGGCGGCGAACACCGCCGCGCTGCACGACCACCTGTCGGGACTCGTCGCGCGCGGTCGGCGGCGGACGATCCGGTCCGGTCAGGCTTCGAGAGGATAGAGCGCGGCGCCGATGACGCGCCCTTCACCGCGCAGCACGCCCCAGGCCCGCGCGGCGGCGCGGCTGTCCATCGCCTCGACGCCGATGCCGCGATCCCCCAGCGCCCGGACCAGCGCAACCGGAGGACGCACCAGCGCTGCACCCGTGCCGATCAGCACGAATTCCGGCGCCTGATCGATCAGCGGCTGCAACGCCGCCTCGTCCAGCGCGTCGAGCGGCGGCGGCGTCCATGCCGTGGCGGCTTCGGGCGTCAGCAGCAGGGCACGCCAGACCGTGTCGTCATCGATGCGGAAGCCGCTGCCGACGAAGCCGCGAACGATGGGTCCGCCGATCGAATCGCGCTCCATCCGCATGCGATCAACGCTCCCGCGGGGCGACCCGCTCGGCATTGTCCATGCCGCCGCCGCGGCGGGGCTTGTCGATCCCCTCCGGCTCGGCGCGCAGGCCGAGCGTGATCAGCAGCGAGGACGACACGTAGATCGACGAATAGGTGCCGACGACGATGCCAAGGATCATGGCCGCGGTGAAGCCGCGCAGCACGTGGCCGCCCAGCAGCAGCATCGCCACCAGCGCAAGCAGGATCGTCACCGAGGTCATGACGGTGCGAGGCAGCGTCTCGTTCACCGACAGGTTGATGATCTCGCGCATCTCCATCTTGCGGTAGCGGCGCATGTTTTCGCGGATGCGATCGTCGATGACGATCTTGTCGTTGATCGAATAGCCGATGATCGTCAGCACGGCCGCGATGATGTTGAGATCGAATTCGAAACCCGACAGGGCGAAGAATCCGATCGTCATCAGCAGGTCGTGCACGATGGCGACGATGGTCGACACGCCGAACTGCCATTCGAACCGCACGATCGCGAACAGGCCGATGCCAAGCACGGCCAGCACCACGGCAAGGACGCCGTGGCGGATCAACTCGCCCGACACCTTGCCCGACACCGTCGAATAGCGGCTGAACGTGGCACCTGGAAATGCCTGCCCCAGCGCCGCCTCGACCTTCTTCACGACGGCGTTGGTGGCGCCTTCGTCCGCGCCGCTCTGGACGGGCAGGCGGATGATCAGCGTCTGCGGGCCGCCCTGCTGCTGCAAGGACGCCTGGCCGACGCCGAGGTTATCGACGATGGTCCGCACCTTGTCCTGATCGGGCGGGGTCGGGAACTTCTCTTCGATCATCAGGCCGCCGACGAAATCGACGCCGAAGTTGAGGCCCTTTACCGCGGTCAGGCCGACCGCGAGCACGCTGAGCAGCAGCGTCAGGCCGAAAGCCCAGCTGCGCAGCGAGACGAAGTCGATGTTGGTATGGTCTGGTACGATTTTCAGGAGGCGCATGTCTTGGCCTTTCGCCTCAAATGTTGATCGTCTTGGGCTTTTCGCGCCGGATCCACTGCGCGACGAGCATGCGCGTGAACGTAACGGCGGTGAAGACCGAGGTGACGATACCGATCAGCAGGACGACGGCGAAACCCTTCACCGGGCCGGAACCCAGGATGAACATGATGACGCCCGAGATGGCGTGGGTCATATTGGCTTCGAAGATCGTCCGGCTGGCTTCCTTATAGCCGAGTTCGACCGCCTGCACGACGGAGCGGCCGCGGCGGCGTTCCTCGCGGATGCGTTCGTTGATGAGGACGTT
The DNA here is from genome assembly GCF_010450875.1 of Sphingomonas insulae. Taxonomy (NCBI): domain Bacteria; kingdom Pseudomonadati; phylum Pseudomonadota; class Alphaproteobacteria; order Sphingomonadales; family Sphingomonadaceae; genus Sphingomonas; species Sphingomonas insulae. The sequence continues at coordinate 2,597,053 of NZ_CP048422.1, read as the reverse complement.
GGCATCGACCGCGGTACCGATCGTCAACACGAAGCCGGCGATGCCGGGCAGCGTGAGCGTTCCCTTGAGCAGCGCCAGCACGCCGAGGATGACGAACACGTTGATGACGACCGCCAGGTTGGCATACAGGCCGAACCGGCCGTACGTCACGAACATGAAGGCGACGACCAGCGCCACCGCGACGGCGGATGCGAGAATGCCCGCGCGGATCGAATCGGCGCCGAGGTCGGGACCGACGGTCGATTCCTCGATCACCTTCAAGGCGACCGGCAGCTTGCCGGACCGCAATGCGATCGCGAGCTGATTGGCGCTTTCGACGGTGAAGCCGCCGTTGATCACCGCATTGCCGCCGAGAATCGGTTCGTTGATGTTCGGCGCCGAGATCACCTTGTTGTCGACGATCATGGCAAACGGCTTGCCGGTATTCTGCTGGGTCACGCGGGCGAAGCGGTTGCCGCCGATCGCGTTGAACGTAATCTGCACGTTCGGCTGGTTGGTCTGCTGATCGAACGCCTGCCGCGAATCGGCCAACTGGTCGCCCGAGATGATGACCGAGCGCTTCACCGCGATGAACGGCGGTCCGGCCGGGTTGCCCGGATAGGGCAGTACCTGGCTGCCGATCGGTGCGATGCCCTTGACGACGTCGGCGGGATTGGCGGTCGTGTCGACAAGCTTGAATTCGAGCCGCGCGGTCTTGCCGAGCAGATCCTTCAGCGCCTGCGGGTTCTGCAGGCCTGGCACCTGGACGAGGATGCGGTTGTCGCCCTGGCGCACGATGGTCGGTTCGCGCGTGCCGAGTTCGTCGATTCGACGCCGGACTACGTCGGTCGCATCCTCCATCGCGGTCTTGACCGCCTGGGTCAGTCCGGCCTGTGTCGGGGTCAGCACGAAGCGGCTGCTGTCGACGACCTGGATGTCCCATTCGCGCTGCCCGGTCATGCCCGCGCCACCGCCGGTAATGCCGAGCAGGCGTTCGCGCGCGGCATCGACCTGGCTCGGATCGCGCAGCATGAAGCTGATCTGGTTGTTGCGGGTCGAGATATCGCCGATCAGGATGCGCGGCGTACCGTTGCGCATCGATCCCTGGATCTGTTCGCGCAACGCCTCGATCCGGGTGTTGGCGAGATCCTGCGTATCGGCTTCCAGCATGAGATAGCTGCCGCCGGCAAGGTCGAGCCCCTTGTTCACCCGCGGATGGAACGGCCAATTCGCGGTCGTCGATTCGGGCAGGAACGTCGGAATGGCCAGCGCGCAGAGCACCGCCAGCAACGTCCAGATCGACACCACCTTCCAGCGTGGAAAGTCCAGCATCAGTCGTTCGCCGGCTTCGTGTTGAGGCCGGTCACCTCGGCCAGCGTCGCCTTGACGACGCGGATGCGGGTGTTGGGCGCGATCTCCACCTCGACGAAGGCGTCCTCGACCCGGGTGACCTTGCCCATCACGCCGCCGGCGGTGACGACGCTGTCGCCCTTCTTCACCGCCGCGACCGCCTGCTGCAGCGCCTTCATGCGGGTCTGCTGCGGCCGGATCATCAGGAAGTAGAAGACGATGAAGATGAGCAGCAGCGGGGCAAAGCTGATGAGCGAGGCGAACCCGCCGGATTCAGCGGCGCCGCCGGCAGTCTGGGCATAAGCTGGGGAGATGAACATCTGATCCGTGCATGGCTGATCGGCAGAGGAAATCCCCCGCACCTGAAGCGCCGCGCGCTAGCATCGACCGGGGCGTCGCGCAACGTTGCGACGTTCCGACCGCGCGTATCTCTCCGCTCGGCATTTGTCAGCTTGCATCGTCGGGACGACCCGCCTACAGGCCCCGCTCCGGGATCGGCGGCATTGCCGCACGGTCCCTCGGTCGGGGCGTAGCGCAGCCTGGTAGCGCATCACACTGGGGGTGTGGGGGTCGCAGGTTCGAATCCTGTCGCCCCGACCAATTATCGGCAGCACGGTGATGCTGCCACGGCGATCGGGCGACGGTCGTTTGCAACCGAAATGACTTTGTAACGGGGCATTTACCGCCGAAGCCTCATCGCGTTTCCCAATGAACACGGGGACGGCATGACAGGCTTTCGATGGGTGGGGATGCTCGGGCGCCTTCTGGCGGTTGCGGCGTCGACTTTGGCGGTGCCGGCGATGGCGGCCCCCGTATGTGCGGTCACAGCGAAAGTCGCGACATCGAGCGGCCCGTATTCCCCCGCTGCCGTCGAGGCCGGAAAGGTGCCGCCGATCGTCAGTTCCGGGGGGCTGACGTGCAGCAGCGCGCTGCTCGTCCTGCTCGGCAGCAATTCGATCAAGGCGACATTCGCCAGCCTGAACGATTTGAAGCTGAAGGGCAGTGCGGGCGATATCGTCTATACCGCGTCCGCCGATCCCAACGGGACCGTGCCGCTGACGCAGAACAAGACGACTGAATATATGCAAAACAATGTGCTCAACGCGCTGGGGCTGCTGGGGAGCAACAACGGTACGCTACCGGTCAATATAAAGCTGGCGAGCGGCGTGCGCCCGGCGCCGGGGCGCTATACCGACACGATCACGATGACGTGGGACTGGCGGATCTGCAACGGCATCTCGGCGCTGGTCTGCGTCGGCAGTTACGAGACACCGCCCAGCCCGGTGAAAAGCGACGTGACCGTCACGCTGGACGTTACCCCGCAGGACATGACGATCACGCTGACCTCCGCCGCCACATGGGACGCGACGAACGGAACGGCGCGGCCGCTGGCGGTTCCGGGCAGCAAGGGGCGGACGACGTTGGCGGTCCGCAATCCCGATCTGGTCGCGCTGGACAATGCATCGGTCGCCCTGATTTATAAGGTGCCGGCAAGGACCAGCGTCATCCTGGACGGCGATGGTACGACGTCATCGACCGTGATCGGCTTCACCGACGGATCGCCCTCGGCCGGGGTGACGCTCAGCTATGTTCCGGGCAGCGCGACCGACGACGTCGATTTTTCCGCCGACAATGGGGTTAGCTGGACCTATTCGCCGGTCGCTGGCAACCGCGCGTCCGAAGGCGCCATCACGCAGCTACGGTTTCGGCCCAAGGGTGCGATGAAGGCCGGCGGGGCTTTCTCGTTGTCCTTCCCCTACCTGCTCCGCTGATCGCCGAGTTCGACCTGAAGATCGGACCGCGTCGAGGCGAGATGACGGATCATGGCCCGTTCGACCGTGTCTGCATCGCCCATGGTCCAGGCGTCCAGCATGTCGCGGTGTTCGCGATGCGCGCGTGCGTAACGCCCGGCCGGCGCGAGGTGCGCTATGACATAGCGTTCCGCCAGCATCGCCAGCCGTTCGACCAGATCGGTGGTCAGCGGTCGATCGGCGGGCCGAACGAGCGCAAGGTGAAACTGGCGATGGCGAACCGCGATTTCGCTCGCCGTGGAGGCCTGTGCATCCTCCAGTGCGGCCAAGGCGGCGGTCGCCAGCACCCTGGCGGCGGCATCCGCGACCCTGGCACCGGCGGCGGCGGCGGAGGGTTCGATGGCTAGGCGTAAGGCGTAGATTTCGTTCGCCTCGTGCGGCGACAGCGGAAGCACCGAATATCCGCGGTTTGCATGGCCCTGGATCAGCCCGTCATGCGCCAGTCGGGCGAGCGCCTCGCGCAGCGGAATCTTGCTGACGCCCAGTTCGGCGGCGAGCGCATCCTGGCGGATGGGCGACTCAGGGCGGATCAATCCCGCGACGATCCGTTCGCGCACGATTTCGAAGACCTGTTCCGACAGGGTGCGGACAACGATGCTCATCGGCTCTGATCCTCGGGCGACGGGCTCGACGCGATAGGACACCCTTCCAGAATGCGGATATACAATCAACGCCTTGCGTGACCGTGCCGCAGGACGGGCCGTTGCGGCGCGACCCCTTTCCCCCGCGCGTTGCACTGCCTAGTGCAAGGCGATGGAAAACGATCCGACTATCCCCCGTTCGGGGCGGCCGACCATCCGCGACGTATCCAGGCTGGCGGGCGTGTCGTTCAAGACGGTGTCGCGGGTCATCAACCATCAGCAATATGTAAGCGCCGAAAAACGCGAGCGGGTCTTGGCGGTGATGGCCGAGATCGGGTTCCAGCCGTCGCAGGCGGCGCGGGCGCTGGCGGGGCACCGGTCGCACCAGATCGCGTTGATCTGCGACAATCCCAATCCGTGGTTCGTGTACGAGGTGCAGGCCGGCGTGCGCCAGCGGTGCGAGCGCGACAATGTCCGCATGATCGCGCAGCCCTACGATCGATCGTCCCCGGCGCTGCTCGACGATATCGTCGCCCTGATCGACCAGGCGCATCCGGACGGCCTGGTCCTTGCGCCACCGGCCTGCGACGATCGCCGCGTCATCGACGAGTTGCAGCGCCGCGGTATCCCGTTCGTCCGCCTGTTGCCCGGCGCGCGGATCGAGGGGGTGCCGGCGACGTCGATCGACAACGAACAGGCAGCGTATCGCATGACGACGCACCTGATCGGGCTGGGCCATGTCCGCATCGGCTTCGTCGTCGGCGATCGCAGCTATGCCGCGTCGAGCCAGCGCCTCGCCGGTCACCTGCGGGCGCTTGCCGATGCGGGAATCGCCGTCGACCTGGACCATATCCAGCAGGGCAGTTTCGATTTCGCATCGGGCAAGGCGGCAGCGGACGCGCTGCTCGACCTGCCTGCGCCGCCCACCGCGATCTTTGCGGCCAGCGACGACATGGCGGCGGGCGCGCTGGTCGCCGCGCACCGCCGGGGCATTCAGGTGCCGGCGATGCTGTCAGTCGCCGGGTTCGACGATGCGCCGCTGGCGGAGATCGTCTGGCCGCCGCTGACGACGATCCGTCAGCCCGTCCGGCAATTGGCGATCGAGGCGGCGGACCTGTTGCTGGTCCAGAGCGACAGCAGCGAACGCCGCCTCGACTTTCAGCTGGTCGAGCGGGAGTCGACGGCGCCGCCGCCCTCCGCTTGACCTGACGCACCACATGGGTGACACCGTTGTCCTAACGATAAGCGGAGAGGTCGGATGACACAGGGCGCGCACGCCGGGCAGGGGGTGGACCATTCGGCCAGACGATGGGCGATCGTCGCGCTCGCCTTTACGGCGATCATGCTGAACTATGTCGATCGACAGATCATCGCGCTGCTGAAGCCGACGTTGCAGGCCGAATTCGGCTGGAGCGACCGCGATTACAGCCACATGGCATCGGCGTTCCAATTCTGTGCGGCGGTGTCGTTTCTGGGGACCGGCTGGTTCATCGACCGGATCGGCCTGCGCCGAGGGTTCGCGATCGGCGTGGCGGGATGGAGCCTCGCCGGGATGGCGCATGCCTTCGTCAGCAGCGTCGCCGGCTTCGTCGGCGTCCGCGCGCTGCTGGGCGCCGCCGAGTCGATCGGTACGCCGGCGCAGGTGAAAACGGCGGCGACCTATTTCCCGCCCGAACAGCGATCGCTGATGCTCGGCATCGGCAACATGGCATCGAATTTCGGCGCGGTGGCCGCACCGCTGGCGATCCCGCCGCTGGCGCTGTGGCTGGGCTGGCGCGCGGCGTTCCTCATCACCGGCGGTCTCGGTTTCGTGTGGGTCGTGGCCTGGCTGGCCGTCACGCCGCGGACCGGCAGCACGGCATCGTCCACTGCGGATGCGCCCGCAGGCAAGGTGCCGTGGGCGGCGATGCTGCGCGATCGCCGCCAGTGGGCGATCATCGCGGCCAAGGCGCTCAGCGATCAATGCTGGTGGTTCCTGCTGTTCTTCATGCCCGACCTGTTCCACCGGATGTTCGGCCTGTCCCAGGGGCAGCTGGGCCTGCCGATCGCCTTCATCTACCTGCTGGCGGCGCTTGGCGCGCTGAGCGGCGGGCTGCTGCCGACCTGGCTGCTGCGGCGCGGCGTCGACATGAACCGCGCACGCAAGGGGTCGATGTTGCTGTACGCGCTGCTCATCCTGCCGGTGCCGCTGGTGCTGCTGACCGGCAACGCCTGGGTCGCCGCCTCGCTGCTGGGGCTGGGGCTGTTCGCGCATCAGGGGTTTTCCACCAACGTGTTCGGCATGACGGCGGATATCTTTCCATCGCGCATGATCGGTACGGCGATCGGCATCGGCGCCTTCGCCGGCAACCTGTCGGGCATGGCGATGATCGAGGGCGCCGGCTTCTCGCTCGACAAGGGCTATGGTTACGCACCGCTGCTGATCGTCTGCGGTGGATCGTATCTGGTGGCGCTGGCGCTGGTCCATCTGCTCGTACCGCGGCTGACGCTGGCCGAGCCAGGTGCGGCGCGGGAAATGCCGTTCGGGCACTAGACGGATCGAGGCCATGCGCGGCGTCGCTTCCGCGGCGCCGCGCTGGCTTCGAGGCGGGCGATAGGGTTGGTGCCCCGAGTACCTTGGGCCGTGCGTCGAGAGGGCGCGAATGGCGCGGGACGTGCCCCGATCGTCTTGCTGCGCTCGGGCCGTCGGCCGTTTCCATGCGGTATCAGGCCGGCAGAACGTGAAACGGCCCCGGATCGCTCCGGGGCCGTTCGCTTATTGTGGGGCCGGGATCAGAAGTTGATCCGGCCGGTCACGCCGTAATAGCGATCCGCATCGCGCGGAATCTGGTAGCGGTACGAACCCGAGGGGCCGCCGTTCTGGATCGCGGCCGCGAAGCTCTGGTCGAACAGGTTGCGCACCTGGAACGTGAGGCGATAGCGATCGTCCGCATCGCCGACGCCGGCCGAGAGGTTGACGAGGCCGTAGCTGCCGATCGTCCCCAGCCGCCGCTGCACCGCATCCGGCGAGAAGAGCGCAAGCTGCTTCGACTGGTAATTGCCCTGCGCGCCGAGGAACAGGTCCACCGCGCCACCGGTGCGCCAGCGATAGTCGGCCCCGAGCGATCCCTTCCACTTGGGTGCGAACGGCAGCGCGGTGCCGGCGGGGATCACGGCCGTGACGGGTGCGCCGGGTGCCTGGATGAAGCGATCGACCCGCGCCTCGGTATAGGCGAGGCCGCCCGACAGCGACAGATCGTCGACCGGACGGAAGACGATGTCCGCCTCGCCGCCGCGCGTCGACACCTTGCCGGCATTGGTGAAGCGGGTGACGACGACGCCGGCGACCAGATCGGGGTTGTTGGCCTGGAAGTTGTCGTACTTGGCATAGAAAGCGTCGAGGTTGAGGACGAGCTTGCCGCCGAACAGGGTGTTCTTCAGCCCGACTTCGTAGCTGTTCGACGTTTCCGGCGCGATCACGTTGGTGCCGGTGCCGGTCAGGTTGAAGAAGACGTTGAATGCCGGCCCCTTGTAGCCGCGCGTGTAGCCACCGTAGGCGGTAACGTTCCTGGTCACGTCGAATTGCAGCGACGCCTTGCCCGATACGTTGGTGTTGGTCGTCTTGCCACGGAATTGCGTCGCCGGCGTGCCGGTACCGGTTGCGGTCGTCGGGAAGCTCGGCTGGATGCCAGGGCCCGCCAGGGTCGTCGTCCGGCTGTGGAAGACGTTCAGCTGGTCGGCGGTCCAGCGCAGGCCGCCGATGAAGCGGAAGCGATCGGTGAAGTTGGCGGTCGCCTGACCGAAGGCGGCGATGTTCTTGAAGACCGATCCGAAATCGGCCCGCCCGAACGGTGTGGTCGTCGCCGGTGCGCCGGTGCTGCCGCAGGGGATCAGCGTCGTCGGCGCGGTCGCGGCGTTGCAGACCACGTCGGCGCGCGAATAGACGCGTTCCGATTCCGCCCGCGAATAATAGAGGCCGACGACGTAGGACAGGAACTGACGGGCAGGGGAGGTCAGGCGCAATTCCTGACTGAAGGTGTTGCCGGTCTGCGGCCCGGTGTCGTGCAACTGGTTGAAGCCGACATAGGCCTGCGGCAGGAAGTCGCCGTCGCGGATTTCGGTGTTGCGATAGTCGCGATAGGCGGTGATGCTGGTGACGGTCTGCGTACCGAGTTCGGTGTCGATCTGCAGCGAGGCACCATACCCCTCTTCCTTGGTACGGGTGACCAAATTCTGGTTGACCGCGCGGGTGCGATCGCCCTGAGGGGTGGGCAGCACGCCGAACACGGGGCTGGTGATGGCGGCGCCGGCCGCGTTCAGCGGCCCGGTGCCGATCACCTCTGCACAGCAATTGTCGTCATTATGGTGATAATCGGCGATCAGCGCGATCGTCGTGGCGTCGCTGGGCGTCCATTTCACCTGTGCGCGTGCGCCGTAATGTTCATAGCCGTTGACCCGGCCGCCGGTCGCGACGTTGCGGATGTTGCCATCGTAGCGGCTGTAGAAGCCGGTGACCCGGGTCAGCAGGTCTTCGCTCAGCGGAATATTGAGCGCGCCGCGGACGCGCGCCTCGTCGCCGTTGGTGAAATAACCGCCCTCGACATAGCCGCCGAAGTCGCGCGTCGGCTGCACCGACACGATGTTGACGACGCCGGCCGACGCATTCTTGCCGAACAGCGTACCCTGCGGACCGCGCAGCACCTCGAGCCGTTCGATGTCGACGAGGTCGCCGAACGCCTCGCCCGAGCGCGCGAAGACGACGCCGTCGACGACGGTCGACACCGACGGTTCGCCGGCGATCGAGAAAGTGGTCGTGCCGACGCCGCGCAGGAACAGCGACTGGTTCAGCGTCGTGCCGGATTTCTGGAAGTTCAGCGCCGGGACCAACGTCACCGCGCCTTCGAGGCCGGGCTTGCCGAGGGCGGCGAGCGCCTCTCCACCGATGACCGAGACGGCGATCGGCACGTCCTGCAACCGTTCGCTGCGCTTTTGCGCCGTCACGACGATGTCGCCGGTCGCGCCCGCGGCATCGCCGGCATTGTCCGCGGCCTGTTCGGCGGCGACGCCCGGTGCCGGCGGGCTGCCCGGGACGGCCTGCGCGGCCGGGCTGGATGCAGGACCGCCGGCGAGGGGCGTGGCCGCATCCTGTGCATGCGCAGGCGCGGTCAGCATGAGCGCCGGTACGGCGACCCCCAGCATCATCGCGATTCGCGTCGGTGTCGCCTTCATCGGTATTCCTCTCCTGATCCCATCGCCGCGGCGGCGATTTCCATGTCGTCAGCTGGCGGTCGCGGTAGTTTTTCTTGACCGGTCAGCACGGTGGCGATCGACGCGTCGCCATTTCCGGCTTTTCTTTATGCCGATTTCGAACCATAAGACAACGGTGTCTTACATCAAATCACCCGATCGCATGGTCGCCCTCGGCGACTCCGGCCTGACCGTCAGCTCCATTGCCTGGGGCATGTGGCGTTTCGCAGGCGACGACGTCGCCGCCGCGCGCATGCGGGTGGAGGCGGCGCTGGACGCCGGCGTCACCCTGCTGGACACGGCCGACATCTACGGTCCCGACAATGGCGAACCGTTCGGCGCCGCCGAATCGCTGCTGGGGCGGGTGCTGGCCGAGGCCCCGGCGCTGCGCGACCGCATGGTCCTTGCCAGCAAGGGCGGCATCAGGATGGGCGTGCCGTATGATTCGAGCGCGACGTATCTGGCCGCGGCGATCGATGCATCGCTGTCGCGGCTGGGTTGCGAGCGCATCGACCTGTACCAGATCCACCGGCCCGATCTGCTGGCGCATCCGCAGGAGGTCGCGCGTGCGCTGGACGATGCGCAGACGGCCGGCAAGATCGCGGCGGTCGGTGTTTCCAACCATACGCCGGCGCAGGCGGCGGCGCTGGCGAGTTTCCTGACCGTGCGGGTGGTCAGCCACCAGCCGGAATTCTCGGCGCTCGCCACCGCGCCGCTGTTCGACGGCCTGCTGGACCAGGCGATGACCCGGAACATGGCGGTGCTGGCCTGGTCGCCGCTGGGCGGCGGCCGGCTGGCCGATCCGCAGGACGAGCGCAGCCGCGCCGTCGTCGCGCTGCTCGACCACAAGGCCGAAGAGGCCGGCGTCGATCGTGCCGCGGTCGCCTATAGCTGGATCATGGCGCATCCCGCCCGGCCGATCCCGATCGTCGGCACCCAGAATCCGTCCAGGATCGCAACGATACCGGACGCCTACACGCCGCGCTGGACCCGTGCCGAATGGTATGCCGTCCTGGAGGCGAGCCTTGGAGAGAGACTGCCATGACGAAGCCTTGCGAAGTCAGCTGGTTTTCGGCGCTGTGCGACGACGACTATGAATTTCTCGGCGTGCCGGAACCCAAGCTGAAATCCAGCTGGGAGCATTGCCGGGACATCGTGCTGCAGGCGGAAAGCGGCGGTTTCGACAATATCCTGCTGCCGTCGGGCTATGCGCTGGGCATCGATACCACCGCCTTTGCCGCGGCGATCGCGACGATGGTGCAGCGCATCCGCCTGCTGATGGCGGTGCGGATCGGCGAAAGCTGGCCACCGCAGCTGGCGCGCCAGATCGCGACGATCGACCGCATCCTGGGCGGGCGGTTGACGGTGAACATCATCTCCTCCGACCTGCCGGGCGAGAAGCTGGCGTCGGCGCCGCGCTATGCCCGCACGCTGGAGGCGATGCAGATCCTGAAGGCGATGCTGAACGGCGAGGCGCTCGATCACCAGGGCGAATTCTGGCAGCTAAAGCTGGATCCGCCGGCGGTGACAACGGTGTCCGGCAAATGCCCGCCCTTGTATTTCGGCGGCCTGTCGCCGGACGCGCGCGAGGCGGCGGCGCAGGGCTGCGACGTGTACCTGATGTGGCCGGACAAGCAGGAGGTCGTGCGCGAGATCATGGACGACATGACCGCGCGCGCCGCACGCCACGGCCGGACGCTGAAGTTCGGCTATCGCGCCCATGTCGTCGTGCGCGATACCGAGGCGGAGGCAAGGGCAGCGGCGGACCGGCTGCTGTCGAAGCTGGATGCGGCCGAGGGCGAGGCAATCCGCAACAAGTCGCTCGACACCACCTCCACCGGCGTCGCGGCACAGGCGGCCCTGCGCGAGAATGCGACCGACGACGGCTATGCGGAAGAGCATCTGTGGACCGGCGTCGGTCGCGCGCGATCGGGCTGCGGCGCCGCGATCGTCGGCGATCCGGACCAGGTGCTCGGCAAGCTGCGGATGTATCAGGACATGGGGATCGAGGCGTTCATCCTGTCCGGATATCCGCATGCCGCGGAGGCGGACCTGTTCGCCCGCCATGTGCTGCCCAGGATGCAGCATGGGCCGCTGTCGCTGGACTGATAGACATCCGGCACGGCCACCCCGCGAAAGGGCGGCCGGCCATCAGGAGAGACGATGATGACCGCCACCATGACCCGTCCGCTCGTCGTCGGCATCGGCGGCACGACCAGTGCGGGATCCTCGACCGAGCGCGCATTGCGGATCGCGTTGCGGGCCGCTGCCGACCAGGGCGTCGACACGCTGTGCTTCGGCGGCGGGGCGCTGGCTGCGCTGCCGCTGTATACGCCGGGCGCGCTGCGGCTTCCCGGCGAGACGGCGCTGGTCGATGCGGTGCGGCGGGCGTCCGGCGTCATCATCGCCAGTCCGGGCTATCACGGCAGCGTGTCGGGGCTGGTGAAGAACGCCATCGACCTGCTCGAGGAAACGGCCGGGGACGTCCGGGTCTACCTGAGCGACGTGCCGGTGGGATTGGTCGCGACGGCGTACGGATGGCAGGCGACGGGCACCACGGTCGCGGCGCTCCGGTCGATCGTCCATGCCCTGCGCGGCTGGCCGACACCGTTCGCCGCGGCGATCAACAGCGCGCAATGCCGGTTCGACGCGGAGGGCGGGTGCGGCGACGAGGCGGTGGCCGGGCAACTGGCGCTGGTCGGGCAGCAGGTCGCCGCGGCGGCGCTGCGCGACCAGCGTGCGCGAGTGGCCGCATGAGCGTGCTGCGGCTGATCCCGTGCGAGGGCGGTTTCGACCTCGCCATCGGCGGCACGCTGGTGCTGCGGCATCGGCCCGACACGCCCGCGCTGTTCGTCGGGACCGGACATGCGGATGTCGACATGTACCGCGGCAATTACTTCCTGTCGGACCGGCTCGACGCCCGGATGCCGCTGGTCGATGCGAGCATCGAGGGTGAGACGGTGACGCTGGCGGCAGCGGGCGGTGAGCCGCTGCTGCGCATCGAGATCGATGGCGGTGCGCTGGCGCTGACCGCGCTCGACCCCGCGCTCAATCGCGTGTGGCTGCGCTGCGTCGCCGAGCCGGGCGAGCGGTTGTGGGGCGGCGGCGAGCAGATGTCCTATTTCGATATGGCGGGCCGCCGGTTTCCCCTGTGGACGTCCGAACCGGGCGTCGGTCGCGACAAGTCGACGCTGATGACGTTCCAGTGCGATCGCGACGGGCGATCGGGCGGGGATTATTGGAACACCAATTATCCGCAGCCGACCTATGTCTCGTCGCGGCGCTATGCGTTCCACCTCGACACCACCGCCTATAGCTGCTTCGATTTCCGCGACCCGGCATTCCACGAGATCGAGGCGTGGGAGATCCCGGCGCGGATCGAATTGTTCGGCGCGGATCGTTTCGCCGCGCTGGTGACGCAATTGTCGACGCGGTTCGGTCGCCAGCCGATGCTGCCGGCCTGGGCCTGTGACGGCGCGATCCTGGGCCTGAAGCAAGGCGAGGAGAGCTTCGCGCGGATGGAGGCGATGATCGCCGCAGGCGCGGTGGTCAGCGGTCTGTGGTGCGAGGATTGGGTCGGCCTGCGCGTCACCAGTTTCGGCAAGCGCCTGTTCTGGGACTGGAAGGCCAACGAGGCGCGCTATCCGGCGTTGCGCGACCGGATTGCGGCTCTGGCGGCGCGCGGCATCCGCTTCCTCGGCTACGTCAATCCGTATCTGGCGATCGACGGATCGCTGTACGCCGAAGCGCTCGCCGCCGGCTATCTGGCGCTGCGGATCGATGGCGACGAACCCTATGTGGTCGATTTCGGCGAATTCGACTGCGGCATCGTCGATTTCACGAACCCTGCCGCGGCCGACTGGTTCGCGGATCGGGTGATCGGGCGCGAGATGCTCGATTACGGCCTGTCCGGCTGGATGGCGGACTTTGGAGAATATCTGCCGACCGACGTGCGGCTGTACGACGGTACGGATGGCATGCTGGCGCACAACGCCTGGCCGACGATCTGGGCGGAGGTGAATGCCCGCGCCATCGCATCGCGCGGGCGGACTGGCGATGCCCTGTTCTTCATGCGTGCGGGGTTCACCGGTGTCGGGCGTCATTGCCCGTTGCTGTGGGCGGGCGACCAATGCGTCGACTTTTCGCGTCATGACGGGATCGGCACGGTGATCCGCGCCGCGCTGTCGTCGGGGATGGTCGGCAACGCCTATCATCATAGCGACCTTGGCGGGTATACGAGCCTGTATGGCAACGTCCGCACACCCGAATTGCTGATGCGCTGGAGCGAACTCAGCGCGTTTTCCCCGGTGATGCGCAGTCATGAGGGCAATCGGCCCGACGACAATTTGCAACTGGACGGCGATGCGGCGGTACTGTCGCATTTCGTCGACATGACCCGCGTGCATGCGGCGCTGGCTCCGTACATGCGGACGCTGTGCGAGGCGGCGGCGACGAGCGGCCTGCCCGTGCAACGCGCGCTGTTGCTGGATTGGGAAGAGGATGCCGCATGCTGGGGCATCGAGACGCAATTCGGGCTGGGCCGCGACATGATCGTCGCGCCGGTGATCGAGGCCGATCGCGATACGTGGTCCGCCTATCTTCCCGCCGGCGCGCAGTGGGTGCACCTGTGGACCGGCGACCGGTTCGAGGGCGGGGCGCATGTCGAGGTCGCGGCGCCCCTGGGTAGGCCACCCGTATTCTGGTGTGCGGACAGCGAGCATGCGCCGCTGTTCGCCTCGTTTGCCGATGACGGCGTGAAACGATGAGGGACGCCGCCGACTATCCCCGCGCCGCGGATCTGTTCAACGATCTTGAGCCCGATCCGCCGAAGCGGTGGACGGAAAACGGGCCGGGACTGGTGGTCGCGGCGCTGGCGACGATGGCGGCGGGCTTCGTCGCCGATCACTATAGCGCGCCATTGACGCTGATGGCGCTGCTGATCGGTCTGGCGCTCAACTTCCTCGGCAACGATCCACGAATGGCGGCCGGACTTGGCTTTGCGTCCCGAACGCTGTTGCGCTGGGGCATCGTGCTGGTCGGCGCGCGCGTGACCATCGCGCAGATCGTCGGGCTGGGACCATCGACATTGCTGGCGGTGGTGCTGATCCTGCTGGCGACGCTGGGCACCGGCGTGCTGGTGGCCCGCGCGATGGGGCTGTCGAGCGCGTTCGGGACGCTGGCGGGCGGCGCGGTGGCGATCTGCGGCGCCTCGGCCGCGCTGGCGCTGGCGACGACGCTGGGGGAACGCCGGGTCAACCAGGCGCAGCTGGCGCTGGTGCTGGTCGGCATTTCGGCAGCGAGCGCCACCGCGATGTTCTTCTATCCGCTGATCGCGCATTCGGTTGGCCTGTCGGACCGGCAGGCGGGATTGATGCTGGGCGCGTCGATCCACGACGTGGCGCAGGCGATCGGTGCCGGCTATTCCTTTTCGGACCACGCCGGTGAGGTGGCGACGATCGTCAAGCTGACCCGCGTCGCGCTGCTGGCGCCGGTGCTGGCGCTGCTGACCGTCTTCTTCCCGGCTTCGGATGGCAAGAAGACCAAGCTGTCGGTGCCGTGGTTCGTCACCGGATTCTTCGTGGTGGCGGCGGTCAATTCGGTCGTGCCGGTCCCCCCGATCGTCGGACGGTCCGCGCAGACGCTGGCGACCGCATTCCTGGCATGTGCGGTGGCGGCGACCGGCATCCGCGCGCCGATGAATGCGCTGCTCGGGACGGGTATCAAGCCGTTGCTGGTCATCGTGGCATCGTCGCTGGTCGCGCTTGCGCTGGCGTTTGCCGCCGCGTTGCTGATCTTTTGATGCGGGAGACGATCGCGTGGACACGCTGAATACCTGGCTGGCGACCCGTACCAGCCGCCGCCGGCTGCTCGGTGCGGCGGCGATCACGGGTGCTGCGGCGCCCGCGATCGCCCAGCAGCTGGTCGACCTGCGGCTGCCCGGCGGCAACGGCGAACGGCCGATGACGAGCGCCTTTCCCGGTAAGGGAAGCATGATCCTGCAGCGCATGCACCCGCCGCTGCTGGAAACGCCGATGGACGTGTTCGACCGATCGGTCTTCACCCCCAACGACCAGTTCTTCGTCCGATGGCATTGGGCCGACATTCCGACGGCGATCGACGTCGAGCGGTTTCGGCTGAAGGTGTTCGGCCACGTCGGCCGCCCCTTGTCGATCAGCCTCGCGCAATTGCTGGCGATGCCGCGCGTCGAACTGGCGGCGGTGAACCAGTGTTCGGGCAACAGCCGCGGCCTGTTCCAGCCGCGCGTGCCCGGCGCGCAATGGGGCCATGGCGCGATGGGCAATGCGAAGTGGATGGGCGTGCGCCTGCGCGACGTGCTCGACCTTGCCGGGGTGAAGGCGGGGGCGGTGCAGGTCCGCTTCGGTGCGCTGGACAAGCCGGCGGTCGCGGGTGCGCCGGATTTCGAGAAGGCGCTGGATATCGATCATGCGCGCGATGGCGAGGTGATGATCGCGTTCGGCATGAACGGCGAACAGCTGCCGTTGCTGAACGGATTTCCGTGCCGCCTGATCGTCCCCGGCTGGTATTCCACCTATTGGGTGAAGATGCTGGACACGATCGAGGTGCTGCCGGCCGCCGACGATAATTACTGGATGGCCAAGGCCTATAAGATCCCGTCGACGCCGGGCGCCGACGTGACGCCGGGTTCCAAGGATTTTCCGACCGTGCCGATCAACCGGATGATACCGCGCAGCTGGATGACGAGCTTGCCCGCCGGGCAGGTGGTTGCACTGGAGCCGTCGATCCCGGTGGGCGGCATCGCGATGGGCGGGGACTGCGGCGTCGCCAAGGTGGACGTATCGTCCGATGGCGGCCGCACGTGGTACAAGACGACGCTGGGCCCCGATGAGGGGCGCTACGGCTTTCGCCGTTGGGACGGGCGCGTCCCGCTGCGCCGCGGCGCCAACGCGATCCTGACGCGCTGCTGGAACACGCGGGGGCTCGCCCAGCCGATGCGGCCGATCTGGAACCCCGGCGGTTTCATGCGCGGCAATATCGAAACGACGACGATCGTCGCGGCCTGAGGACATCGCCATGAAGCCACCCTCTGCAGGATTGATCGCCGGCGGCGTCGTCGGGATCGCGGCGATCGTGCTGATAAGCATCGGCACGCCCAACAACCGCAAGCCACCCGCGGCCATCGCCGCGACCTCAAGCGTCGCAGCGCCAAGCAGCGTGGCGGCGAACGGCTTCACGCTCGCATCGACCAGCGTCGACCTGCCGGTGGACGAGGCGACCTATCCGGACGGTCCGCATGCCGATGTGGTCAATGCCAATTGTACCGCCTGCCATTCGGCGAGCATGGCGCTGACCCAGCCGGCGCTGTCGGAGGATCAGTGGAAGGCCACCGTCACCAAGATGCGCGAGGTCTACAAGGCGCCGATCGCGGAACAGGACGTTCCCGCGATCGTCGCCTATCTGACCGCGCTGCCTGGTCAGAAGGCCGCGGCCAAGCCCTAGGCCACCCGCCTATCCGGCATATGCCCTGACGAGATCGTACAGATAGTCGCGGCCGGTATAGACGGCCTTGACGCTCGCGCGCTCGTTCAGGCCATGCGTGCCGTTGCCGTCGGGATCGCCATAGACGCCCGGTGGACCATAGACGGGGATGCCGATCGCGCCGAGATAGATGCCGTCGGTGGCCCCCGTTGACATGGTCGGCGCGAGTGGCACGCCGGGATAGTATTTGGCGAGGAGCGTTTCGGCCGGCTTGATGATCTTTGGATCGAGCGGCGGCGGCACGGCGGCCGGACCCCGATCGTCGGTCTGCTTCACCGTCATGCGCGGATCGTCGATGACCGTGGCGATCGTCTCGCGCACCTGCGCCGCAGATACGCCGGGAAAGATGCGGCAGTTGACGTTGGCCGCCGCACGCTGGGGCAGGGCGTTGTTGGCATGACCGCCATCCAGCAGCGTGGCGACACAGGTGGTGCGTAACATCGAATGATAGCTTTTATCGCCGTTCAGCGTCGCCTCCGCCGTCTTGTCGGCGGGATCGGCGGCGATCGCGACCATCGCCTGGCCCATGGCGTCGCCGCGCGCCTTGCCGGCGATGCGGAAATAGGCGCGCGTCGTGTCGCTCAGCTGCACGGGGAAGTCATAGGCGCGCAGCTTCACCAGCGCGTCGGCCAGTTCGTAGATCGCATTGTCGCGCACCGGTGCGGAGCTGTGCCCGCCAGGGTTGGTCGCCTCGATCCGGTAATTGACCGCCGCCTTTTCACCGACATGCATGTTGGCGATGACGAGCTTGCCGTTGCCATCCGAACGGCCGCCGCCCCCTTCGTTCAGCGCGAATTCGGCGGCGATCAGATCGGGTTTGTTTTTGGCCAGCCATTGCGCGCCGTTAAACGCTGTGCTGGTTTCCTCGCCGCAGGTCAGCGCCAGCTTGATCGTCCGTTTGGGGCGGTAGCCGCTCTGTTTGAAGCGGATCATGGAATCGATCCAGATCGCGTCCATCGCCTTCATGTCCTGCGTCCCGCTGCCATAGAAATAGCCGTTCTCTTCGACCATCTTGTAGGGATCGCGGGTCCAGTCCTCGCGCTTGGCGGCCACC
The DNA here is from genome assembly GCF_010450875.1 of Sphingomonas insulae. Lineage (NCBI taxonomy): Bacteria > Pseudomonadati > Pseudomonadota > Alphaproteobacteria > Sphingomonadales > Sphingomonadaceae > Sphingomonas > Sphingomonas insulae. The sequence goes on along the minus strand of NZ_CP048422.1, from coordinate 2,579,534 downwards.
ACGTCGATATGGCCGAGCAGCAGCATCGGCTTCGCCGTCGCGGACGATCCGGGCAGCACGACCACCAGGCCGCCCTCCTTTGGGTGATCGGGCGCAGCGAAGGATGTGATCTGATCGTCGGCGTAACCGGCTGCCTTCAGCCGCACGGCAACCTTGTCGGCCAGCGCGGTGCAACTGCCGGTGGTGATGCTGGTATCGGTTTCGACCAGCTCCTGGTACAGCGCACGAAAGGCCGTCTGATCGGGGCGCAATTGCTGCGCATCGGCGGCGCCCGGAACGGCCAGCGCCAGCGTTCCCGCCATCCATCGCCACATCTGCATCATCGTGCGGTCCCCTCGTTCGTTCTGCGTCATTGTCGTGCGGATGGCCCAGGCGAGGGGGACGGCGGACGTCGTGCCGTTCCTATTCGCCGGGATCCGGTTGCGGTCGCTGGTCGGTCAGGCGTGCCGGCCCATGTCGCCATCGGCGCATGAGCGCGCGGACCAGGCCGCCCTTGTGGAAATATTGCTCGTGCCATTCGGCCGCCCGGCGCTGTCGCAGCCGACGATCCCGGCGCTGGAGCGGGACGATCGCCGCCAGCGATAGCACCACGATAGCGATCGCGAGGCAATCGACGGTCGAAAGATGCTGCCAGACCATCGCCGGACCATAGCCGATGGGCGCGGACACACCAGTGCCCGCGCCCGTAACGGTCAGAAATTGATCGCCGCCCGCGCGTACAGGAAGCGGCCGTTGAAGCCGAACGGCGAAAAGCCGCTGTACGGCAGGAATTGATACGTCGCGGGATAGCTGCCGCCGACGCTCGATGGGCGCAGGCCGAACGGACGACGATCGGGATAGACGTCGAACGCATTGTCGACCCCCAGCGTCAGTTGCACGCCCTGCAATTCATAGCTGAGCGAGAAATCGGTGATCCACTTCGGCCGCAGGACCTGATCGTCCGGCCCCAGCGCGGTGAGGCTCGTCGCATCGGCACCGAGCGGCGCGGTCGTTTCCGGTGAGATGACCGAGCCATAGCGGGTCGTGCGCGCCGACACGCCGACGCCGGCGATCTTGCCGTCGGTCGCCAGTACGACCTTGGTGCGCGGCTGGCCGCGTTCGAAGCGGATGCCTTCGACCCGGCCGAACAGGACCAGGCCCGGGATCTGCGCCAGCGAGCCGAGATTGTTCAGCCGCTTGTCGATCTGGTTCTGCGTGTAATTATAGGCTGCCGAGAAATTCCATGCGCCAAGGCCGCCGAGATTGGCGCGATAGGTCGCCACCGCGTCGACGCCCTGGGTCGTCGTGTCCAGGCCGTTGATGAAGAAGCGCGCGGCACCGACGTTGCTGAAGCCGTTCGCCGCCAGCACCGCCTGCACTGCGCTGTTCTGCGCTGCGGTTCCGACCCCGGCCGCGCCGAGATTTTCGGACAGCACGATGCGATCCTTGATCTTGATGTGGAAGTAATCGACCGTGACGTTGAAACCACGGAACGGATTGAGCGTGGCGCCGCCCGACAGGTTGAGCGACTTTTCGGGATCGAGCGGCTGGGAACCGAGCGCGCGCGCAACCGGGCTGCTGACCGGCACCGTCGAGACGTCCACCGGCACGCCGGCGAGGAAGTTGGTGGAGGTGGTGGTGAAATATTGCTGGTGCAGCGATGGCGCCCGGAAACCGTTGGACACCGATCCGCGGATCGCGAAGCCCTGGACGAATTCATACCGCAACGCGAGCTTGCCGTTCACGGTATCGCCGAAATCGCTGTAATGTTCGTAGCGGCCGGCGGCCGTTGCGGTCAGGCCGGTGAACAGGTCGGCGTCGAATTCGACATAGCCTGCAAAGCTGTCGCGGTCGACGTTGGTGCGTGCGGAGGCGGGCAGGCCGCCGAACCCCTGCGCGCCCGCCGCTGCGGCACGTCCGGGGAAGGTGCAGGCATTGTTGGTGCCGGGCAGCCCGCCGAGCGCCCTGCAATTCGCCTCGGGCGTCGTGCGGGCGGCGACGAAGAACGGTCCCGTCTGGTACGATTGGGGATCGCCGGGGCGGATCTGGTAGATTTCGTGGCGGTATTCGCCGCCGAACGCGAACGACAGCGGGCCGGCGAGACCCGCGTCGAATTGGCGCGACAGGTCGGCATTGGCGAGGATCTGGGAAAAGGCGAGGCCGCCGGCGTCGAACGAGCGCTGGCTTTGCGGCCCGAACGATACGTTGACGCTGTCCTCGGTCCGATAGTTCAGTTCGTTGCGACCGAAGCCGAGCGAAAAGTCGCCCTTGAAGCCGGCGAGGTCCGCGCGGAGGCCGCTGGTCACCGACATGTCGTCGATGTTCGACTGGATCTTGGGCAGGTAACCGTCCGGCGTCAGCCCGACGAAATTGCCGGTGGTCGGGGCCGTGCTGGGTTGCAGCACCGAAAAGTCCCGGTTGGTCGCGGCCGATTGCTGGCGGAAATTGGCCGCCGACAGTCCGTCGCGATGCCCGTAGGTCGCGAAAGCGTAGAATTCGGCGCTTCCCAGCGGGACGGACGAATTGATGAGGAAGTTAAAATCCTCGGTCTTCGCATCGCCGTAGCGGAAGTCGAGCCGGTTGAAGGTCGCCTCGCGCGGATCGAACGTCGTCGTGGTCGGACGGATGTAGTTGGGCCGCAGGTCGTAGCCCTGCCGGTTGGTGAAATTGCGGTCGCGATATTCGCCGGTGAAGTTGAAGAACCCGCCGTCACCGACCGGCAGGCCGACGTTGACGCCGAACGTGGTGTAGACGCCGTCGCGAGCCTTGCGCTCGCCCGAGCTGCTGCCCTGGAGATAGCGTGAATCGGTCGCGTCCAGCGCGGGCTGACCGCCAACCAAGCCGTCGAAATTGGATACGCCGTCCAGCGTCGTTACATATTTGCCGTAGCTGACCTGCGCACGCCCGCCGGAGGAGGCGGTCTTGAGCTGGACGTTGATGACGCCGGCGATCGCGTCCGACCCATATTGGGAAGAGGCACCGTCACGCAGCACCTCGATCCGCTGGATCGCAAGCGCCGGGATCATGTTCATGTCGACCGCGGCGGCACCGCGTCCGACCGTACCGTTGATGTTGAGCAACGCCGAGACATGACGACGCTTGCCGTTGAGCAGCACCAGCGTCTGGTCGGGATTGAGGCCGCGGAGCGTAGCCGGGCGCGTGACATCCGAGCCGTCGGCGATCGATGGCTGCGGGAAATTGAACGACGGTACCAGCTGGTTGAGCGTCTTGTTCAATTCGCCCGTGCCCGATGCCTGCAACGCGCTTTCGGAAATGACGTCGATCGGTACCGGACTGTCGGACACCGTGCGATTGGCAACGCGGCTGCCGATGACGACGATCTGGTTGCCGGCATCGTCATCGGGTCCGGTCTGCGCCTGGGTGGTCGTTTCCTGACTTGGCGCGGACTGGATCGTCTGTGCCGTGGTCGCCGTCGCCCAAGCCGCCATCGACACGGGCAATGAAATGCCCGCAAGCAAGTATCCACGCTTCATGCTGTTCCCCTTGACCCGATCGGCTTATTACCGTGCGGGTTGGCGACACTTTATGTCGTTCGTGGCGAGCGGCAAGCCGGCGTGCGGCGAAATGCCGGTTTGATCGCAACGTGTTGCCGTACTGCAACATCATTGTAACGCAGCGGATGGCTAGGGCGGAGCGGATGGCGGGTGGGTTCGTGCCAAATGTCCGCACCGGCCAACGATCGTCCGCCGGCGTCAACACTTCCACCGTGATGCAAAACGTCGATACGTCGAATGCCAAACTTGCCGGACCGGATTGACCTTCGACGGATCGCTGCCCTTCACATCGCGAACCTCACCGTTCGATGAGACTCAGACGCACATCGACCATGGCGTCGAACCGACAATCGTCTCTCACGGTGCGGATCCCGGCGACCGGGCGTGGGTCCGGTGCAGTGCGTGCCAAATCGGTTCATGTGCTGCGCCCGGTCCAAGCCGCTGTCACAGAGGCAATCGGCCTCCGCTCGTCGAGCTCTGCGACCGCGTTCTCGTCAGTCCGGCTGGGCCCCGATCAGCGTCAGCACGTCGCCGATGATGCGGCGCATCGCGATGCGGGCGTTGTCCGGATCACGCGCGGCGATCGCCGCTGCAACCGCCGCATGGTCGGCGACATTGGCGCTGCGGCCCTTGATCGCGGTCATGAAGCGACTGACCGGATCATTGTCGCCATTGCGCGACCTGATGCCCGTATAACTTAAATTGAGGCCGCTAAGCAAAATCCTCGGAATGCGTATCAGAGGGGAACGGCCATCTTTAGATAGGAAAAAAAACCTTTTACCTTGAAACGAAGAACAAAAAGATAAAAGTTTTGTATGCCTGAAAATGACGTAACGGCCTCATTGCGTCCAGGCATCAAATTCCTGATGTCGTTGTAGATGGCTTTTACGACGCGATGATCTCTCAAGAAATGCTTTGCATAGAGGGCTCCGTCTCCATAGCTGTATCCGGCGAGCAGTCGAACGACTTCATCCGGGCACCGCCGGCCATGGTGATGGTTGACGGTGAAACGGGGATCGTAACGGACCGGGATATTCTGCCCCAGCGCGCGGAACAGGAAGTCGGTGTCCTCGGCCGACACGAAGCGTGCGCCGGCGCCGAAACGCTCGTCGAACCGACCTATGCGCGCAATCGCATCGGCGGTCATGGCAAGGTTCGCGCCCATGACGAACCCGCCGGGAAACATGTCCCATGGCGCGATCATCGGGTGATCTTCCAGCTTCACGGTCACGGGCAGATCCGCGGGATCGCCGAGCAGGATGCGGCCGCCGATGATCGCCGGTCCCGTCACATCGGCGAAACAGGTCGCGAGCTGGCGGAAATAACCATTGTCGAGCACGCAATCGTCATCGGTCATCGCGACGATGCGGCCGCTCGCCCGCGCCATCGCGATGTTGCGGGCACGCGCGAGGCCGGGACGTGGTTCATGGACCAGGTGGACGGGGAAGGGGCGTTCGGCACTCCATGCCGTCAGCCGGTCGGCGGTGTCGTCGGTGGAGCCGTTGTCGACGACCACGACCTCGATCTTCAGATGCGGCGCGCCGTGGATCGCGCGGTCGATGGAGGCAAGCGTCGCGGCAAGTTGGGGCGACCGGTTGCGCGTGCACACCAGCAGGCTGATGTCGGTCATACGACGCAGCCGAGTTCAGCGACGACCTCTTCCGCGGACGCGGCGGTGCGGACACCGTCGCAATCGCCCGTCCAGCAGGTGATATAGGCGGATATCTTGCCGTAATCATTGTCGAGCGCGACATGCGGGATGCCGAGCAGCGTCGCGAGGATATGGGCATGCAGCCGGTCGGTGACGATGCTGCGCCCGCGCGACAGCAGGCGCAGGCCACGCTCTACCCGTGCCGCAGCCATTCGATCATATGCCTGTGCCGTCGTATCGCCGCCGGTGTCGGGCAACGCATCATCGTCCAACCAATCGAGGATCACCGCGCCGGCCACGTTGGTCAGCACCGATCGATCTTGCGGGCGGCGTTCGGCGTCGGTGCGCATCAGCATCAGCACGTTACAATCTGCCGGTGCATTGCGTATCTGCGGCCCCAGCGCGAAGGCCGAATCCGGCGCAAGGTCGGTGGTGCAGGCCAGGTGCCGGGCGGCTAAGTCGAGGCTTTGCCGATCCCGGACGTACAGGTGCAGATCGGGATGGTCCGCAACGAGGCCCGCGAACGAGCCGATCCGGGCGATGTCACGGAAATGGATCGACTGCGGCAATTGCACGACCGGCCGGTCGCGGACGGTGCGCAGGATATATTCCCGGAACGTCTGATGATGCGCCCAAATATCGCCGATATTGCCTCCGCCATGCAGGAACAGCACGCCGTCGGGACTGGCGCGTCGGAACGCCGCCTCGTCGAAATCCGCCCATGTCGAGACATAATCCGGTGCCCGCCCCGTTATCGCACGCAGCATGCGCGTCTCTCCCAGCCAGATCGCGCTGTCGCCGACATTGGCGTGGTCGGGAAAGTCGACCAGGGCGTACGATTGGCCCTGACCGACATGGCGGCGATACAGCTTGTCCAGCATCGCCCGCTGCGCGACGATCGTGTCTGCCATGCCGGTCATGCGGAAACGGTCTGGACCTGCGCGTATAACGCCTCGCACGCGTCCAGCCACCGGTCGTGCGTGAACAGGCGTTCGACGCGTTCGCGGGGGATATCGCGCGGAATCGCCATCGCCTCGCCAATCGCCTTCGCCAGTGCCACGGCATCGTCCGCGGGGGCGAAGCAGCCACCCTCGCCGATCACCTCGCGCGCGGCACCCATGTCGAACGCGGCGACGGGCAGGCCGCACGCCATCGCCTCGACCGCGACGAGACCGAACGGTTCGTCCCAGCATGGCGTGAACAGGAACACCGATGCACGACCCATCTCGGCCGCCAGCGTCGCGCCGTCCAGATGCCCGCCATATCGTATGTCGCCGCCCAGCAAAGGGGCGACCCGCGCGTCCCAGTAATCGGGGTCCTCGATCTGTCCGAACAGCTTCAAGGGCACGCCCGCCATGCGCGCGGCCTCGATCGCCAGATGCGGGCCCTTGTTGGGCGTGATCCGGCCGCTCCATACGGCGCTGCCGTCACCGTTCGCGACGAAGGGCCATGCCGTCGCGTCGATGCCGTTGTGCAATACCGATGCCCGGCGTGGCGCGCCGTCCGGCCACCAGGCGGCCATCTGCCGCTGCGACGTGACGGTCAGGTGATGACCCGGCGTCGCGCTCTCCTTCACGAACCAGTGAAGCGCGTCGTAGGGGGGTACGTGCAGCGACGTGACGGTCGGCACCACCGCCGTGCGGCGCGGCTCGATCGCGAAGCGATGCAGGCTGTTGTTATGGACCACGTCAAAGCCCCCGGCTGCGATCCGGTCGCACGCCGACGCATAGCCGGCATCGAGGTGGGCGATCAGCGGTGCCGATCCGCGGTGTTCGGCCCAGGGGAACGTGCGTTCGTAATGCTCGGCCACGACAGGATCGATCGCAAAGCGGGGGTCGCTGTCGCCCGCCGCGAACAACACCACGTCATGCCCGCGCGCCATCAGCCCATCGGCCAGATACCAGCTGTGCGATTCCATCCCGCCCATGAAGGGTTGTGCGATCCGCTGGCGGACATGCGCCAGCAGCGCGATCCTCATGCCGCGATCCGCTCTTCGAGTATGCGGATCACGCTGGCGGTATTGGCATAGGGCTGGTGGCTCTGCTGACCGGTCAGCGCGAGGTCGTCGGCATCGGGGCGGCGCAGGATGCGGATCGGGCGGCCCGGCGCCTGATCGACCAGCCCCATCAGCGCAAAGGCGTGGAGCCAATGGCCCATGGTGCGATAGCCCCATTTGGACTCGAACAGTTCGGCATTGCGGACCACGCTGTCGAGGTGGTGGACGGGCGGCATGTGGTGCGGATGGTATTGGTGATAGGCGAGGCCGCCCCTGATCCAGGCGATCGGAATGCCGGCCTGATCGATCGTCTTGCCATAGTCGGTATCCTCACCGCCATAGCCGACATAGCGTTCGTCGAAGCCGCCGCTCGCGATGAACGTCGCGCGGCGCATGGCGAAATTCAGCGACCAGAAGCAGCGATAGTCGGCGCAGCGCTGGATGCCATCGGCGGGTGGACCCTGCCGGTCGGAATGGCGCACGGCCACCCCGGCGAAGGCATCGTACGACCATTCGCCCTGCGTTGCGCCACCGGGGAGGTACATCACCTCGCCCATCAGCAGTCCGTCGAGTTCATCGAGGCGACGCGCATACTCGGCAATCAGCGTGGGCGTGGGGATGCAATCCATGTCGAGGAAGACGATCGCGTCGCCCGTCGTCGCACGGGCGGCCGCGTTGCGCGCTGCGGCCAGCGCCAGTTCGGGGGAGGCCATCGCCATCTGGCGCACGGGAAACGGCGCATCGGGCAGCACATAGGCCTCGTCCTGCATCACGGCGACGATCAGTTCGACGGGCAATTGCGTCTGACGACCGAGGCCGAGGACCAAATTGTGAAGATGGTCCGGGCGACCCCCGGCGAGCGTGACGACGGAAACGGCATTCATGGGGTCAGGCTCCGGTCAGATCGGGAGAGGGAATGAGGCCCGGTGCGGGCGCCCACAGGCGCTTCGACAGCGCCTCCAGCCACGCCGCGACATCGTCCGCGGGGGTATCGGAGATCATCGCCCGTTGGGCGTCGGGGCGATGCGTCGCGAGCGTCTCGGTCAGGGCGTGATGCCATGCTTCGGCCGACGAGGGAAGATGGGGGCGGACGCACGCGACGCCGGCGGCGGCCAGCGCATCCGCCTTGCGGTGCTGTTCGTCGAAATAGCGCCATTCCGGGATTGCCAGCCAGGGTTTCCCGGCAGCGAGGATCTGCTGGCAGGTAGTGTTGCCGGTCGATGCGATGACGAGGTCCGCAGCGGCGACATGGTCGGCGGCATTGTCCACCCAGCCGCGATGCTCGATATTCGCCGGTTCGGTCGCGTGCCAATCGCGCTGCACCGGGCCGATCGTGATCCACCGCGCGCCCGGCCGCGCCCGTGCACCGACGCCGAGCGGCGCCTGACCGAAGCCGTCACCACCCCCGCCGGACAGGACAAGAATCATCTCCTCCCGCGCGCCGACACCGATGCGCTGTCGGGCAAGTTCGCGCTCCGGCACGCGGGTATCGACCCCCAGGCCACCGGCGAAACAGGTTTTCGCCAGCATCGCCGTATCCCATTCCGGCTGGGCCAGACCCGCATGGAACGCGGCAAGCAAACCGGCTGCGCCATCATAGGCGGCACGATGGCCCTGATCGCCCCGGTCGCCATGCTGCAGCACCTTGACGTGCGGCACGCTGCATATCCGGGCGAGCTGCGCGATCTCGGCGGAGACGTCGCAGATCATCAGCGCGGGGTTCGCGGTTTCGAACCAGCTCGTAATCGTCGCCATCGCGCGGCGAATGCCCGGCCAGCCGAGCGGCGCGCAGTGGAGCGTCGCCGGCGTCGCAATATCGCTCATCGTCGTCGGCTCGCCCCCCATGGGTTCGAACAGCGACGGGATGCGGACGATGTCGACATGCGCGGGCAGGGCGGGGAAGATATCGTCGCGGGCGCAAAAGATCGTCAGCGGACGCCTTGCCGGCAGCGCGTTGGCGATCGCGGCGCACCGTTCGGCGTGGCCACGCCCCTGATGATGAACGAAATAGCCGAAGGGGCGCATCATGCCGCAACCGCGACGCGGTGCGTCAGGCCGAGCAGGTCCAGCCCCTCCATCACACCCGCCGCATGCCGGGACCTTACCCGATGCAAGCCGGCGCGCGGGGTCAGCATCGCCAGCTCATCGCTGGCATTGGCCACGACGATCGCGTGGCCGCATGCCTCCAGCATGTCGACGTCATTGCCGCTGTCACCGGAGGCGACGCATTGGTTCAGCGACAGGCCGTGGCGCGCGGCATAGGCGGCAATGGCGGCGGCCTTGCCCCCCATCGGCGCGATCACGTCGATCAGATGCCCGTGCGAGAAGATGACGCGCGCCTTCAGTCCTGTCGTCTCCAACGCCGCGCGGATGTGCGCGGCATCGGTTGCGGTGCCGAAGAAACTGAGCTTGTGCGGGCCGTCCGTTTCCGCTGGCTGTCGTTCGATACCCAGCGGCGCGAGCGCACGGGCGATAGCCGAGCGGTCCCAGTCATGGTCCAGCGCCGCCGCATAATCCGGGCAGGCATGCCATCGTCCGGCATCGTCCACGACCATCAGCCGCGTACCGACATCGACGATATAGGCATCGGGTTCGGGCAGTCGCCATTGCCGCAGCACCGCACGGGCCGCATCGAACGATCGACCGGTCGCGATGACGAAGGGGAGCGCACTGCCCGCGCGCCACTCCGCAAACGCCCGCGCACCGGCCGCACAGCCGGTCAACGTGTTGTCGATGTCGCATGCCAGGAGTGCCGGCTGAGCAGCACCGACCGAGGCATAGACCGCGATGCTGGCGGTGGCGTAGCGCTTCCAGTCATAGGCGCCGACATTGGCAGTCGCTGCGTCGCTCAAGCGTGCATGGCGTGCAGGATCGCCGACGATCGCCAGACAGGCGCGTCCGATCGCATCCTCGTCGCGCGGGTCGACGAGCAGGCCGTGGCCGATCGTCTCGACAATCTCGCAGGGGCCCCCGTTCATCGTCGCGATCACGGGCACGCCCATCGCGGCCGCCTCGATCAGGGTCAGGCCGAACGGTTCGTGCAAGGCCGGATTGACGAAGACGCCGCCTTTCGCGGCCAGAGCATAGAGCGCGGATACGTCGTCGGCGTCATGCGAGGGGGGCAGGGCGATGGAGCCTCGCAAGGCCGGTGTCGCAGCGAGTGCCCGCATTTCCGTCAACACGTCCTGCTCCTCCCGCGAGCAGGGCCGGTCGTGTTGCCCGGCGAGGATCACGAGGTTCGCCCGCTCTCGCAGTGCCGGTGTCAGCATGAAAGCGCGGATCAGTGCGGCTAGGTTCTTTTTGCGCACTGGCCTTGCGATGGCGAGAACGATGGGTTTTTCCGGGTGGTCCAGCCAAGCGCCCAGCCGATCGGCCAAGGTGGCCGCGCCCTGCGGTACCGGACGTTGCGGCACGCCGGGGGGCAGGCAATGGATGCGGCCATCGATTGCCACGCCATACGCCCGCAGCTGGCGTTCGGCTTCGTCATGGGTCGAGACGATGATGCTGTCCGCGGCAATGATGGCGGCACGTTCCGCGTCGATCCGCGCATCCACGCTCTCATCCGCACACCCTTGCGCACGCTTGTCGATACCGAGCGCGTGGGGGGTGTAGACGAATGGTATGCCGAACCGGCGCTGCGCCTCGATGGCGACGGCTGCTGCATCGGCGAAATGGGCGTGAATGATATCGGGATGTCTCGGCAATCGACGGATATGGTCGCAGAATGCCTCGGTAAACGCGACCAGATCAGCGGCAAGCGCCTCTTTCTCCAGATAGCGCTGGTCGTCGGTGGCAATGCGATCGATCGTGACGCCATCGGCCACATATTCGCTCGACCAGGAATGTCGTGGTGACAGATTGCTGTCGCTGAACAAGCGCGTGACGATCGACACGCGATCCACCGATGCGCTTCGTGCCTGGGTCAGTGCAGCGTCTATGACATAGGCGATGTGACCGCCTGTGTCGGCGGTTATGCCGAAGGTTATCGGTGGCGCATGGACACAGCCCCCAAGCGCAAGATGCAAGATGAACACCCGGTCCCCACCATTGTTGACATCATGCAACGCTTGTCCTGCACATATTGATCCCGCTTCTTAACTGATCGACATATTGATGTGGATCAACGTGGGTTAGCTTGTGGCGGAAAAGGAGGAGGGAGGGTTGATTTGAATCAATAAATTCGAGCCCGTTGCGGTTGGATAGGCGCCGACTCTATTTCTTTTGGCCGAAAGGCGGCAATATCGAAGGATTATAAATCGATAGTTATCGAATATAAATCATGTATGAATAACATTGCAACACTTAAAACTGATGCAATAAGCAACATGATTCACTTATTTCGAGTTTTGTTCAAGTTACACGTCTATCAATAGATTGCGGGGGTTTGTTACCCCTAGATTGAATACTCGAAAGACGATTGGGTTTATCTATTGACGATAAAGTGGTGTTAATTCCTGTTGGCGATGTTTGATGCCGTTGGACAGGGGTGTTGCGTAAACGTGCAAGGGGAGTCGTGCGACAACCTGCACGAGATCGTCCAGCCGACGATGACCGAACAACGGCGATCCCGACATTTACTGATGTCTGGCGACATCGGTGTCGCGCCAGCCTTGAGCGCACGAAGGCTGGTCGGGATCGAACGCCACTATCCGATGCGGGGTTCATTCGGGACCAGCGAATATCAAACTCGGGGTCATCGCTAGCCTGCTGAAGAGCACGGAACGGTTAGTGTCCGCCTAGCGCATCGGAGTTCGCGCCTGCCTCAGTAAGGCAAACGAAATGCTTGTATTCACTATGGCGAGGGGTGGTGGACGCACTTGGGCTCGAACCAAGGACCCGCTGATTAAGAGTCAGCTGCTCTACCAACTGAGCTATGCGTCCATGACCGGCCTGTGTGATGGCGCTTTGGAGAGGCGCCGGCCCCGTCGGGAGGCGGCCAATTAGCAGCCGATCCGGTTGATGCAAACCCTTTTTTGCAGTGCACCGATTTTTCTGGTCACCAGCGTATGGCACGACGGTTCTGGCGGTCGATCGACATCAGGATGCCGAGACACAGCAATACGGTCATCTGTGCCGAACTGCCGAAGCTGACCAGCGGCAGAGGGATGCCGACGACAGGCGCAAGGCCCATCACCATCGACAGGTTGATTGCCACATAGAAGAAGATCGTCGTTGCCAGCCCCGCCGCGGTCAGGCGGGCGAAGCGAGTGCCGGCCTGTTGCCCGACGTTGACACCCCAGCGGATGACCAGAAGGAAGGCGAGGATCAGCAGGCAACCGCCGACCAGCCCCCATTCCTCTGCCATGGTGGCGAAGACGAAGTCGGTGTGGCCTTCGGGAAGATAATCGAGATGGCTCTGGGTGCCGTTGAGGAACCCCTTCCCCCACAGGCCACCGGAGCCGATGGCGATTTTGGATTGGCTGATGTGATATCCTGTGCCGAGGGGGTCGCTTTCGGGATCGAGGAAAATCAGCACGCGATTGCGTTGATAATCGTGCAACAGGAAGTTTACCGCGAGGGGCGCCGCGATCGCCAGGCTGAGCGCGCCGCCGACGAACAGGCGCATCGGGATGCCGGCGAGGAACATCACCACAACCCCGCCGCCGCAGACCATCAACGCGGTGCCGAGGTCGGGCTGTTTCATGATGAGCGCCGCAGGAATGCCGATGAGCAGCACCGCGGGCCAGATCGCGCCGAACCGGCGGGTCTCACCCGGCGGCAGCATGTCGTAGAAGCGGGCGCAGGCGAGGACGATCGCGGGCTTCATGAATTCGGACGGTTGCAGCCGGATGCCGACATCCAGCCAGCGCTGGCTGCCGCCGCGCACCGCCCCCACCAGTTCGACGAGGACCAGTGCGACGACGATGACCACATAGGCCGGCAGCGCTGCCGACCGCCACGTCCGTTCCGGCACGTAGGACAGCGCAAGGGCGGCGGCGAGCAGGACGAAGAAACGCACGCCCTGCGACAGTGCCCAGGGCTGTAGCGAGCCACCGGCGGCGGAATAGAGCACGACCTGCCCGAAGATGCCGATCGCCACCACGAGGCCGAGCACGCGCCACGGCAGGCGGGCGATCGGTTCGGGGATGATGCCGCCACGGCTCATGGTTCGTTCCGTTCGCTGGTGCCGTCGTCGGGCGCGGTTTCGCCGGCCGCGCTGCGATCGGCGAAGGCGGCCTGGGCCTGGTTGGCAAGGTCGGTGGCAGCCTCCACGGCGTCCGAATCGCTCGGCACCACGCCGTCGGTCTTGGTCGCATTGGCGGCCGGCGGCGGGGCCTGGGCGGCGCGATAGGCGTCGGCCTGCGCGGTCATCCGCGTCGCGATGTCGCCACCCCAGGTGGGTTCGACATCGGCAAGGCTCTTGATCGCGCGGTCGCGGTCGAACAGCCAGGTCATGATATCGCGCCCGATCATCGGCGTATCGAGATTGCGCACCGTATGGCCATTGTGTTCGAGCACGACGGCGATGGCATATCGCGGATTGTCGGCCGGTGCGAAGCCGACGAACAAAGCGTGGTCGCGCATCTTGAACGGCAATTGCCCGTTCTTGAGCACGCCCGTGCTGCGCCGTTCGGCCATGGTGATGCGGCGGACCTGCGCGGTGCCGGTCTTGCCGGCGATCGCGACGCCCGGCACCAGCAGCCGCGCCGCCCCGCCGGTGCCGCCCTGGTTGACGACGCCGAACATGGCATCGCGCACACTGGCGAGATGTTCGGAGGCAATCGGCAGTGCCGGTGCATCGAGATGGACGCGATCCGCCAGCAGGCTCGGCTGCAAGGCGCGGCCCGAAGCGATGCGCGCCGCCATCACCGCGAGTTGCAGGGGATTGGCGAGGACATAGCCCTGGCCGATCGCAGCGTTGAGGCCATCGGCGACCGTCCAGCGCGCCTTGTATTTGCGCATCTTCCAGTCGGAATCCGGGACGGTGCCGTAACGCTGGGTGGAAAAGGGCAGGTCGAATTTCTGCCCCAGCCCGGTCAGGCGTGCGATCGGTGCGATCTTGTCATACCCGATCCGCCGGACCATTTCCCAGAAATAGACGTCGCAGCTCTGTTCGATCGCATGCTTGAGGTCGACGGGGCCATGGCCGCTGCGCTTATGGCAGTGGAAGAGGCCGGTGCCGATGCGGATGACGCCGGTGCAATTGACGCGTGCCTCGGCCGGGACCCCCGCTTCGAGCAGGGCAAGGCCCGCCATCGGTTTCACGGTGGATCCGGGGGGATAGAGCCCCTGCGTCACCTTGTTCATCAAGGGGACGTGATCGTCATCGGACAGCATCTTCCATTCGAGATGGCTGATGCCGTCCGAGAAGCTGTTGGGATCGTAGGCGGGCATCGATGCCATCGCCAGTATCTCGCCGGTGCGGCAATCCAGCACGACGGCGGAACCCGAATTGGTGCCGAGGCGGCGGGCGGCATATTCCTGCAAGCCGGCATCGATGGTGAGCCGCTGGGTCTGGCCCGGCACATCGGCGCGGGTCGGCAGTTCGGCGACAACCTTGCCGCGCGCCGTCACCTCGACCCGCTTGGCGCCGGGGGTGCCGCGCAGCTGCTGTTCGAGCTGCTTTTCCAGCCCGTCCTTGCCGAGCTTGAAACCGGGCGTCACCAGCAGCGGGTCGCGCGTCGCCTTGAACTGTTCGGCATTCGCGGCGCCGACATAGCCGGTGAGATGCGCCACCGCCGCGCCGGCCGGATAGGCGCGGGCGAAGCCGCGGGTGGGCGCGACGCCGGGCAATTCGGGCTGGCGCAGGCTGACGGCGGCGAACCGGTCCCAGCTGATGTTCTCGGCGACCTGCACGGGCTGGAAGCCGGCGGCGCCCTTCAGGTCGATCTTGATGCGCTCGACCTCTTCGGGCGGCAGCGCGAGGAGGGTGGCGAGCAGGGCGAGCACGCGGTCGCGTCCGCTATCGCCGCCCTCGAGCCGGTCGGGGATGATATCGACGCGAAAGTCGGTGCGGTTGTTGGCGATCGGCGCACCGTGGCGATCGACGATCCAGCCGCGACGCGGCGGGATCATCGTCAGGTTGACGCGGTTGCTTTCGGCGAGGTGGTTGTATTTTTCGTTCTGGGCGATGGCGAGCCAGCCCATCCGGCCGGCCAGCAGCACGCCGATGCCCGCCTGCGCCGTGCCGAGCAGCCAGGCGCGCCGCGAGAAGCTGTACGCCTGCATCGCTTCGGTGACGAGCCGGGGGGAGCGCCTCAGGATGTCGGCCCCCGCTTGCGATCGATCCACGCGACCAGCCGCGCCGACAGGGGAAAGAGCATGACCGATGCCATGATCTGGGCCAATAGCATCGTATCGACATGCGCGCCGATCGGCAGCGCGATCCAGCGGCCGAGCGCAAGGCAAAAGGCGATGGCGCCGGTGGCGATCAGCCAGTCCTGCCAGAAGTCCCGGAACACCAGCCGTTGTTCGATGAGGTCGATGGCGATGAAGCACAACGACCAGAGCAGCACCGCCGACCCCAGCGGCTGGCCGCTGACGAGATCGTCGAACAGGCCGAGCGGCGCGGCGGCCCAGGGACGCAGCGCGAAACGCGCGAGCAGCCGCCAAGTCAACAGCGTGATGAGGCCGAGCGGCGGCATCAGCGGCAGGCTGGCGACGACCGGAACGACCGCCGTCAGCGCCGATGCCGCGAGCACGGTCGCCCAGGGCAGCGCCCGCGCCCGGCCTGGCGGCAATGGCGGCTCGAACGGCCGAAAGTCGATGGTGTTGGGCGCCACGACGTCAGGGCGCCGTGGGGCGGGGCGGGGGAGGCGGGGGCAGCGGCATGAACGGGCGTTCGACCACCGCGAAATCAAGACCATCGGGCGCGGCGAAGGGGATGGCCAGAACGCTGTCCGCGCCGGCCCGTTCGACCTGCGCGACCGGGACACCCGGCGCATAGAGACCGCCGGTGCCCGAGGTCACGAACATGTCGCCTTGTGCGAAGCGGACGTTGGTGGCGTTGACCGAGCGGATGTCGACGCGCCCGTCGCCGCGGCCGGCGGCGATCGCGGGCATGCCGTCGCGGGTGCGGCGGACGGGCACGAGGCTGTCGGGATCGGTCACGAGCAACACGCGCGCCGCGATCGGCCCGGCTTCCAGCACGCGGCCGACCAGCCCTTCGGGACCGCGTACCGGCATGCCTGGCCGCACGCCCTGCATGTGACCGGCGTTGAGCAGCGCGAATCGGCGGCCGCTGGACGCGGTGGAACCGACGAGGCGGGCGGTCACCACCGGTTCGGGCGTGCGTTCCCGCACGGCGAGCAGCGCGCGCAGGCGGCGATTGTCATAGGCGATCGTGCGTGCGGTGGTGAGGATGGCACGGGTGCGTTTCACCTCGGCGCGCAGATCGGCGTTTTCGCCATGGACGCGGAACCACGTACCGATGGCACGTGGCACCGACGTCACGGCATCGGCGACGACGTCCAGGCCCGTCGCGACCGGCGTGGTGACGCTGGCCACGGCCATCCGCAGCGCGCTGAAGGCGGGCGGGTTGAAGGTGGAGGCGACGAGCAGCACCGCGCCCACCACCGCACCCGCCACCGCGAGCACGTAGCCGAGAAACGCCGTATATTGCCGCCGCCGCGAGAAACCCGTGCGACGGTCGCGGGCAGGCGCCATGCGCCGGTCCCCCCGTCTCTTGAGAATATCTGCCGTCCGCTTAGCGCATTCGGCGTCCGATCCAAACCTTGCAAAGGTCCGGAACCGTCGTGCGTGCGTAACCGGGGGATGGCCTGACGCCCGCCCGCCAGAAACGCGATCGGATCAGCCGGTCTGGAGTACGCCGCGGAACATCGGATCCTCCAGCGCGCGACCGGTGCCGAGCGCGACGCAGGTCAACGGATCCTCGGCGACGGTCACCGGCAGGCCGGTTTCGTCGCGCAGCACCTCGTCCAGCCCTTCGAGCAGGGCGCCGCCGCCGGTCAGGACGATGCCCTGATCGACGATGTCGGCAGCGAGTTCGGGCGCGGTGTTCTCCAGCGCGACGCGAACGCCCTCGACGATCGTCGCGACCGGTTCGCTCAACGCCTCGGCGATCTGGCCCTGGTTGATCTGGATCTCCTTCGGCACGCCGTTGACCAGGTCGCGGCCCTTGACGAAGATGATCTTGCCGACGCCATCGGCGGGCGGGCGGGCGATACCGACCTCCTGCTTGATGCGTTCGGCGGTGGCTTCGCCGATCAGCAGATTGTGGTTGCGGCGGACGTAGCTGACGATCGCCTCGTCCATCTTGTCGCCGCCGACACGCACCGACGTGGTGTAGGCGAGACCACGCAGCGACAGCACCGCGACTTCGGTGGTGCCGCCGCCGATGTCGACGACCATCGAACCGATCGGTTCGGTGACCGGCATGTCGGCACCGATCGCGGCGGCCATCGGCTCCTCGATCAGATACACCTGGCTGGCGCCGGCGTTGGACGCGGCATCGCGGATCGCGCGGCGTTCGACCTTGGTCGAGCCAGACGGCACGCAGATGACGATTTCGGGCCAGCGGGCGAACTTGCGGGGGCCGTGCACCTTGCGGATGAAATGCTTGATCATCTCTTCCGCCACGTCAATGTCGGCGATGACGCCATCGCGCAAGGGACGGATCGCCTCGATCGAGCCGGGGGTCTTGCCCATCATCAGCTTGGCGTCGTCGCCGACCGCCTTGACCCGGCGCACGCCGTTGATCGTCTCTACCGCCACCACGGATGGTTCGTTGAGTACGATGCCGCGCCCCCGCACGTAGACCAGGGTGTTCGCGGTGCCGAGATCGATCGCCATGTCGTGCGACATGAATTTGAAGAAGCGGGGAAATGCCATCGGGCGCTAGGTTCCGTTTTCGGGACGCAGAATGTCCGCATGACCCGCCGCAACACCGTGTCGGCCACGAAGTTCGTCATAGTGTGCGGAAGGCTCGCGGGATGCGTTCGCTTGGTATAGAGCTTGCGCGGTGTCAATACGCCGTCTGCCCGAACATCTCGTCAACCGTATCGCCGCCGGTGAAGTGGTAGAAAGGCCCGCCAGCGCGTTGAAGGAGCTGGTCGAGAATGCGATCGACGCAGGCGCGAGTCGGATCGCCATCAGCCTGTCCGAAGGCGGGCTGTCGCGGATCGAGGTGGCGGACGACGGTTGCGGCATGACGCCCGCCGACATGGCATTGGCGCTGGAACGGCATGCGACATCCAAGCTGCCCGACGAGGCGATCGAGATGGTCGCGACGCTGGGCTTTCGCGGCGAGGCGCTTCCATCGATCGCCAGCGTCGCGCGGCTGACGATCGAATCGCGCGTGTGCGGCGCGGAGGGCTGGGCGCGGGCCGTCGACAACGGCATCGTCGTCCGCGAGGGGCCGGCCGCGCTGCCGCCGGGAACCCGGGTGATCGTCGAGGCGCTGTTCGGGCGGGTGCCGGCGCGGCGCAAGTTCCTGCGGTCGGCGCGGGCGGAATATGGCGCCTGTATGGATGTGGTACGACGGCTCGCGATGGCGCGACCCGATATCGCCTTCACGCTGGAACACGACGGGCGCCGGGCGCTGGCCGCGACGCAGGCGGACGACCGGCCGGGACGGGTGGCGGCGCTGACCGACCGGGCGCTGGCGGACAATGCGGTGACGATCGATCTGGAGCGGCCGACCGATGCGGGCGTGCTGGTGCTGGGCGGGGTGGCGAGCCTGCCGACCTACAATCGCGGCGTGGCAGACCATCAATATCTCTTCGTCAACGGCCGGCCGGTGCGCGACCGCCTGCTGATGGGGGCGATTCGCGGCGCCTATGCCGAAATGCTGCCGCGCGATCGGCATGCGGTGGTCGCGCTGTTCCTCGACATGCCGGCGAGCGAGGTGGATGTGAACGTGCATCCGGCGAAGACCGAGGTCCGGTTCCGCGATCCTGCGATGGTGCGCGGCATGATCGTGTCCGGCTTGCGGCGCGCGCTGGATGCCGCGGGACATCGCAGCGTGCAGCGACCCACGGATGCGGCGCTGCAAATGTGGCAGCCGGAACGCTTGCCGGGCGCGCCCGATGCGGCAGGCGGGCTTGGTCCGGCGGCGGTCGCAGGGGTCGGGATGGGCGAGGCGGCGTTGTTCGCGACGCCATCGTCGGTGGCGGCGATGGCGCCGGGGCGCGTCGCCGATCATCGATCGACCTTCTTCACGACGCCGCCGGCGGCGCGGGCCGAGCCGGCGTGGGCGCCGCCGCCGGAAACGATCGCGCATCCGCTCGGCGTCGCCCGCGGGCAGGTCGCCAAGACCTATATCGTCGCCGAGGCGGAGGACGGGCTGGTGCTGGTCGACCAGCATGCGGCGCACGAGCGGCTGGTGCTGGAACGGATGCGTGCGGCGCTGGCGGGCGGACGGGTGGCGGCGCAGGCATTGCTGATCCCCGAGGTGATCGAGCTGGACGAGCCGGCATGCGACCGGCTGGAGGCGCGGGCGGGCGAGCTGGGCGAGCTGGGCCTGGACCTCGAGCGGTTCGGACCTGCGGCGATGCTGGTGCGATCGACGCCGGCGTTGCTGGGGCAGGCGGATCCGACGGGCCTCGTCACCGATCTCGCCGACGAACTCGCCGCCTTCGACGAAGCGCTGTCGCTGCGCGAGCGGCTGGATGCGGTGGCGGGGACGATGGCCTGCCATGGGTCGGTCCGCGCGGGGCGGGTGCTTTCGGTCGCCGAGATGAACGCACTGCTGCGCGAGATGGAGGTGACGCCGCATTCGGGCCAGTGCAACCACGGCCGCCCGACCTGGGTAAAGCTGGCGCATGGCGATATCGAGAAGCTGTTCGGCCGGCGGTGAATTGTTGAGTGATGCCTGATAGGATGCGTCACGCCCCACACGGCCGTGATTGAATAAATGACGGCTTACGCCCAACGCCAGTCATTCAGGAGGCGCAGCAAGGTGCCGACAAGCGAATGCTCAAGGAATCGCAGACTCATCAATCCGTAAGCTATCGACCCACTTGTTAGGCCGAGCCGTGAGGTGGTCACGAAGTCGGTCCTCAACGTGCTCGGGTTCCCATACGGCGGCAGCTTCTAATCCGGCGCAGTCTGCAAGGGTCGCGGTTCGCTCCCAGTTCGTCGCTGCAAAACTGGAATGATAGAGCGCCAATCGCCCGGTGATCGCGTCCTGTTTGTAGAAGAACGGCTCTGCACGGTTTTCACCGGTGAGCGCTGCGCGACCGATCACCGGCCAGCGTTCACTCGTCACTGCGTGGTTTGCAACCCAAAGCCGGAAGAGGACCGGCAGGCGGCTTAGTTCTTCCGGGGCAAGATCGTCGACGCTGCCGCCTTCAAAGAACACCATGAGCGGTTCTGCGGCAACCTGAGCATACGAATGGCAACCGTCGCCAAGATCGATTTTCAGGAGATCGCCTTCACGACGGCGGACCCTGGAGACGCGTTGCATCCGACCATGCTACGCTCGGGACGGCGTTGGTTGCAATGTCCGCTAACAGCGACCACCGCCTTAAAGCTGCCGGTCCGCTCTCCTCCCAAATTCAGCCATTCTGACACGGTCGTCTCATAGGTTGACCTGGGTGAAGCTGGCGCATGGCGATATCGAGACGCTGTTCGGCCGGCGGTGACGCGCCGGGGCCTACTGCGGGGGAGCGGGGCCGTTCACGGAATCGCAACCTTTGCGCGCGGCGTGCATTCAGCGTCCGAACAGAGCATTTTGGGTTTGCCGCATCATGAAGCAGATTTTCCCCGTCGTCCTCGCCCTCATCCCCCTCGCCGCCGTCGTCGGCGCCTGCATCAGCTGCCCCTGATCGCTGCCGGACCATAGACAGCGAAAAGGCCGCCCGGTGGATCACCGGGCGGCCTTTTTCATGGGTGTCGGCGAAGGGCCGGCGAGGGGATCAGCCCTGCGCCTGCTCCTCGTCCGGCTGCGCTTCGGCGGTCGCGCCCGGCTCGGCGTTGGGATCGTAATCCTCGACGAAGCCGGCCTCGTCGCGTTCGAACATCGATGCCATGACATCGACGCCGGTCGCCTGCATCTCGGCCTCTTCGGGCGAGCGGGCGACGTTGACCTTGACGGTCACCGCGACTTCCGGGTGCAGCGCGACGCGCACGTCGTACACGCCGATCGACTTGATCGGCTTGTCCAGCACGATCTGGCTCTTGGCGACCTTGTGGCCGGCGCCCTCGAGCGCCTCGATCAGGTCGCGCACGGCGACCGAGCCGTACAGCTGGCCCGTGTTCGACGCCTGACGGATCAGGGTAACCGATGCGTCCTTGAAGCCTGCCGCATCCTTCTCGGCTTCGCCGCGACGGTTGGCATTATCCGATTCGATGCGGGCGCGGTTCGCCTCGAACACCTTGCGGTTGGCTTCGTTGGCGCGCAGCGCCTTCTTGTTCGGCAGCAGGAAGTTGCGGGCGAACCCGTCCTTGACCTTCACCACGTCGCCGATGGCGCCGAGCTTCTCGACGCGCTCAAGCAGAATGACGTCCATGTTCCGGACTCCTTACTTAACGACGTAGGGCAGCAGGCCCAGATGACGGGCGCGCTTGATGGCCTGGGCCAGCTCGCGCTGCTTCTTGGCGCTCACCGAGGTGATGCGCGACGGCACGATCTTGCCACGCTCGGACACGAAGCCCTGCAGCAACCGGACGTCCTTATAGTCGATCCGGGGAGCATCCTTGGCCGAGAACGGGCAGGACTTGCGGCGGCGGAAAAACGGGCGAGCCATTATGCGGCCTCCTCTTCACGGTCACGACGGGGGCCACGGTCAGCGCGGTCACCACGCGGGCCGCCATCACGGCCACCTTCGCGGTCGCCACGGCGCTCACGGTCGCGCTCCTGCTTGCGCATCATCACGGTCGGACCGTCTTCCAGCGCATCGACCTTGACGGTCATGTAGCGGATCACGTCCTCGTTGATCTGGGTCTGGCGCTCCAGCTCGGCGATCACGTTGCCTGGGGCATCGATCTCGAGCATGACGTAATGCGCCTTGCGGTTCTTGGCGATGCGATACGCCAGGCTGCGAAGACCCCAGCTCTCGGTCTTGACGACCCGGCCGTTATTGTCCTCGACGATCTTGGTGGCGGTTTCCGCCAAAGCGTCCACCTGCGCCTGTGCCAGATCCTGGCGCGCAAGGAACGTGTGCTCGTACAGAGCCATGCCTTGTCCTTCGTTGGCCGATCGCTGACGCCGCCCCATGCGACGCCCCTCCGGCTGTCTTCCGTGCAATAGAAACCGGGGCGGAGAGACTGGCTCTCCACCCCGGATGTGGGCCTCATACCCGCCCTGCCGCAAATAGCAAGGCCGAGCCATCAGGGCCGGACGGCGTTTAGCGGAACGACCGCTGGATCACGCGAACGACGGTGCCATTGTCGCGGACCAGAACCGCATCGCGGCCCGAGCGTGCCCAATAGTGGCCGCGCGGCGGGGCGGCGAGGCGGTAGGTGCGATAGTCGCGGACGACGCGATAGTTGGTCGCATAGCGGCGATCGAAGCGCTGGCCGGCGCGCCAGGCGCGCGGCCCGTTGTTGCGCACGGTGCGCTGGGTCACGACGGTACGGCCGTTCGGGCGTTCCTTGACGGTGGTGACCGTCCGTTCGCGCTGGACCGGCGCGGCATCGGCGGCCGCGATGGCCATCGGGCTGGCGACCAGCGTGGCGGCGATCGCGCTCAGGATCAGCTTCTTCATGTCACAACTCCCATTCGATTACAGGCGCCGTTCCGTCCGGCGTCGAAGGGAGATATGGGCCCGACATGTCGCAGCCCTCTCTCATCGACGGTACAGATTGGTCGCAACGTGTCGCAACTCGGCAAGGCGCGTTCAGGTTGCGTGAGGGCCGTGTCGGTCCTAGGGGCGCGCTCCTGTCATAATACGCCAAACGTCACAGGAGAGCGCGATGCGGGCATTCATCTTTCCCGGCCAGGGAAGCCAGGCAGTCGGTATGGGCAAGGCGCTCGCCGAAGCGAGCCCGACCGCGCGCGAGGTGTTCGGCGAGGTCGACGAGGCGCTCGGTCAGCACCTGTTCCGGCTGATGACCGAGGGGCCGGCCGAAGACCTGCAACTCACCGAGAACGCGCAGCCCGCGATCATGGCCAATGCCATTGCGACGCTGCGCGTGCTGGAGCGCGAGGGCGGTGTGCGGCTGGCGGACAAGGCGGATTACGTCGCCGGCCACAGCCTGGGCGAATATAGCGCGCTGTGCGCCGCGGGCACGTTCGACCTGGCGACGACCGCGCGGCTGCTGAAGGTCCGTGGCCGGGCGATGCAGGCGGCGGTGCCGGTCGGCGAAGGCGCGATGGCCGCGCTGCTCGGTGCGGACCTCGACAAGGCGCAGACGATCGCCGGTGCTGCGGTCGATGCGATCCTGGCCGAGGGCGGCGAGGAACTGGTCTGCACGGTCGCCAACGACAACGATCCTTCGCAGGTCGTGATCTCTGGCCATCGCGCCGCGATCGAGCGTGCGGTGGCGCTTGCAAAGGATCTGGGGGCAAAGCGCGCCGTGCTGCTGCCGGTGTCGGCGCCGTTCCACTGTTCCCTGATGCAGCCGGCAGCCGATGCGATGGACGCCGCGCTCGCCGACGCGCGCATCGCCGCGCCGCTGGTGCCGGTGTTCGCCAACGTCGATGCGGTGGCGATCGCCGATCCCGGTGCAATCCGGGTCGCGCTGGTCCAACAGGTCACCGGCATGGTCCGCTGGCGCGAATCGGTGCTGGCGATGGTCGACGCGGGCGTCACCCAGTTCGTCGAATTCGGCGGCAAGGTGCTTTCGCCGATGGTCAAGCGCATCGCTCCGGATGTCGAGGCGATCAGCGTCGTCACGATGGACGACATCGAGGATTTGCTTAAGAAGGTGTGATGTTCACGCGGAGGCGCGGAGGCGCGGAGAAGAAGTGAGGGATATTGACGCGATAAGCGGCGACGTCCTCGACCTCTCACTTCGTCTGCATCGCGAGCTCGGTCCCGGCATGCTCGAGAGCGTGTACGAAACCGTGCTGGCCGGTCGCCTCTCCGCGATGGGCTATAGTGTCGCACGGCAACGGCCGGTCGACATCGTATTCGATGGCCAGCGATTTGTCGGCGCGTTCCGCATCGACCTGCTCGTCGATGAGCGACTGGTGGTCGAAATCAAATCGATCGAGCGGCTGAGCGCCGCTCACGCCAAGCAATTGCTGACGTACCTCAGATTGCTGAACCAGCCCGTAGGGCTGATCGTGAACTTCGGAGGCGAAACGCTGAAGGAGGGCGTGAAGCGGGTGGTTAATGACTATTCTTCTTCCTCCGCGCCTCCGCGCCTCCGCGTGAACAAACCTTTGGAGGTTAAAGAATGTTCGATCTTACAGGCATGACCGCGCTCGTCACCGGGGCGTCGGGGGTATCGGGTCCGCGATCGCGAAGGCGCTGGCGGGGCAGGGGGCGCGGCTCGCGGTGTCGGGGAGCAATGCCGACAAGCTGGAGGCGTTCCGCGCCTCCCTCGGCGGTGATCATGTCGCGGTGCCGTGCAACCTATCGGATGCCGCGGCGGTCGATGCTTTGGTGCCGGAGGCGGTGCAGGCGCTGGGCGGGCGGCTCGACATCCTGGTCAACAACGCCGGCGTCACCCGCGACAACCTCGCGATGCGGATGAAGGATGACGAATGGGATCAGGTGATCCGCGTCAACCTGGAGGCCGCGTTCCGGCTGATCCGTGCCGCCGCCAAGCCGATGATGAAGCAGCGCTTCGGCCGCGTCGTCTCGATCACGTCGGTCGTCGGACAGACCGGTAACCCGGGCCAGGCCAATTACGCCGCGTCCAAGGCCGGGCTGGTCGGCATGTCCAAGGCGCTGGCGCAGGAGCTCGCCAGCCGCAACATCACCGTCAATTGCGTCGCGCCGGGCTTCATCCGGTCGGCCATGACCGACGGGCTACCGGAGGCGCAGAAAGCCGCGCTGCTGGGCCGCATTCCTGCCGGCGACCTTGGCACGGGCGACGATATCGGTGCGGCGGTGGTGTATCTGGCCAGCCGCGAGGCAGGATATGTCACCGGACAGACCTTGCACGTCAACGGCGGCATGGCCATGATCTAGGCAGGCGGCGGGTTGGCCGCACGCGGCCGACCCTTAACAGACGCTTGCCACCCGAACGCCTGCGTTCTACGGGCGTCCAGGAACAACGAAACACCCCCAACGTGAAGAGGGACAAGAACATGAGCGAGACCGCCGACCGCGTGAAGAAGATCGTCGTCGAGCATCTCGGCGTCGAAGCCGACAAGGTGACCGAGGACGCGAGCTTCATCGACGACCTGGGTGCCGACAGCCTCGACATCGTCGAGCTCGTCATGGCGTTCGAGGAAGAGTTCGGGGTCGAGATCCCGGACGATGCCGCCGAGAAGATCACGACCGTCAAGGACGCGATCACCTACATCGACGAGCATAAGGCGTAATAGCCTGGGGCATGGCTTTCGCCTTGCCCGCGCCCGCCAAGGGCCGGATCTGAACGGCTCCCCGTCCCCGGGCTAAGAGGGCGGGGGGCCGTTTTTCGTAACAGCCGGTCGCAGGTCATGCGACCGGTGGCGTAATGGACTGGATGGAGTGAAGGGTATGCGGCGCGTTGTCGTAACCGGATTGGGCCTCGTGACGCCGCTCGGCGCGGACGTCGAGACGGCCTGGGCCAATATCATCGCGAGCAAGTCGGGGGCGGGGACGATAACCCGTTTCGATGCGACCGACTTCCAGTCGAACTATGCCTGCGAGGTAAAGCCCAAGGACCACGAATATGGCTTCGACGCCGGCAAGCGCGTCGACCACAAGATCCAGCGCCAGGTCGACCCCTTCATCGTCTATGGCATCGATGCCGCGGGACAGGCGCTCGAGGACGCGGGCCTGACCGAGATGAGCGAAGCCGAGCGTTTCCGCGCCGGCTGTTCGATCGGTTCCGGCATCGGCGGCCTGCCGGGGATCGAGAGCGAATCGCTCGTCCTTGCCGCCAAGGGGCCGAAGCGGGTCAGCCCGCATTTCGTCCACGGCCGCCTCATCAACCTGATTTCGGGTCAGGTCAGCATCAAATACGGCCTGATGGGCCCGAACCATGCGGTCGTCACCGCCTGCTCGACCGGCGCGCATTCGATCGGCGATGCCGCACGGATGATCGCGATGGACGATGCCGACGTCATGCTGGCGGGTGGTGCGGAAAGCACCGTCTGCCCGATCGGCATCGCCGGTTTCGGCCAGGCGCGCGCGCTGTCGACCGGCTTTCGCGACGAACCGTGGCGCGCGAGCCGCCCGTGGGACAAGGACCGCGACGGCTTCGTGATGGGCGAGGGCGCCGGCGTCGTCGTCCTGGAGGAATATGAGCGGGCCAAGGCGCGCGGCGCCAAGATCTATGCCGAGGTGATCGGCTATGGCCTATCGGGCGACGCCTATCACGTCACCGCACCGCATCCCGAGGGATCGGGCGCGTTCCGGTCGATGGAAATGGCGATGAAGAAGTCGGGCCTTGCCCTAGAGGATATCGATTACATCAACGCGCACGGCACCTCGACGCCGCTCGGCGACGAACTGGAACTGGGCGCGGTACGGCGGCTGTTCGGCGATGCGCTGAACGGTGTGTCGATGTCGTCGACGAAATCGGCGATCGGGCATCTGCTCGGCGGTGCCGGCGCGGTCGAATCGATCTTCTGCATCCTCGCGATGCGCGACAGCATCGTGCCGCCGACGCTCAACCTCGACAATCCCAGCGACAATTGCGTCGGTGTCGACCTGGTCCCGCACGTGGCCAAGAAGCGGCCGGTGAAGGCGGTGCTGAACAACTCCTTCGGCTTCGGCGGTACCAATGCGTCGTTGGTGATGAAGGCGATCTGACCCCGTGCGCAAGGTCGGCTGTATCGGATTGCTGATCGGCCTGGCGGCGCTGGTCGCGGCGTTCCTGGTGGTCCAGGGGTGGGGCGGCAACGGGCCCGCCGCGCGCACGTTGACCGTGCAGGTTGCGGATGGCAGCAGCCTGGCCGCGGCGGCACGGCAGCTGGAAGCGGCCGGCGCGATACGATCCGCCAGCCGCTTCCGCCTGCTGGCGCGCGTGTTCGGATCGGGCGAGCCGATCAAGGCCGGCGAATATCGCATTCCCGCGCGCACCAGCCCGTCCGACATCCTCAAGATGTTGCAGGGCGGCAAGGTGCTCCAGCGGCTGGTTGTGGTGCCGGAGGGTTATCCGTCGGTATTGGTGCATGACGCGCTGGCCAAGGCGGACGGCCTGACCGGCAGCGTCCCCGTGCCGGCGGAAGGTTCGGTGCTGCCCGACAGCTACGCCTTCCAGCGCGGCGATACGCGTGCCGCCGTGGTCGCGCGCATGCAGAAGGCGATGCGCGATTATCTGGCGGCAGCATGGGCGAAGCGAAAGCCGGGTATCGCGGTGACGACGCCTGCCCAGGCGATCGTCCTTGCCTCCATCGTCGAGAAGGAAACGGGCAAGCCCTCGGAACGCCGGATGGTCGCCGCGGTCTATGCCAACCGGCTGAAGCGCGGCATGCCGCTGCAGGCGGATCCGACCGTCATCTATCCGATCACCAGGGGCCGCCCGCTCGGTCGCCGCATCCTGCGCTCCGAATTGCGCGCGAAGAACGGCTATAACACCTATGCCGAGGCAGGCTTGCCGGTCGGTCCGATCGCCAATCCGGGACGCGCATCGATCGACGCGGTGCTCGATCCGGGGCAGTCCAACGCGCTGTACTTCGTCGCGGACGGTACCGGCGGACATGTCTTCGCCGACACGCTCGACCAGCATAACGCCAACGTGCGCAAATGGTATGCCATCCGCCGCCAGCGCGGCGAGATGTGACGTCGACGGGAGCGACCCCGTCGTGGCGTTCGAGGTCAATCTGCCTAAGGCGTTTCTGGGAACACCAGAATGCCCCACTTTGCTGGCAATGACGGCGGGCGGTAAGCGGGTCTAGGCGGCCTGACCGAGCAGCCACCGTTCCGCGGCCGATCGATCGGTGAACAGTCCGAATGCCTCCGTCGTCGCCAGTCGCCTGATCTGCAATTTCGACAGGAAGCTGGTGACGACGAACGCGCGCCGGTCGCCAGGTTGCTTCAGCGCCAGAGCATGGCTGCGAACGTGCAGGGCGATGGCGGGGGATTGCACCGTCTCGACGATGACGAGCGTCCGGGTCGTGCCGCTTCGCCGCCGCGCCTCGTGATACAAGGGCGTCAATGCTGCAAAGAAAGCGTCGACCTCATCGCGGGTCCACACGCCACGGATCGTCAGGGTCAGGATCGCGTCCGGGGTCAGTTCCGCATCATAACCCGCATGGGCTCCGGCAACATTGGTGATCCGCATATGAACGATATACGGATTACGACCGCGCCCGCAATGTCCCTTTCGGACATTGCGGGCGGGGACGCCTATGATCGCGTCAGCCGCGCAGGGCGCTTGCGGCGCGCGCCTTCGCTTCGACGTCGGCCATCGCGCCGCCGGTCACCCAGCTGCCGCCGACGCACAGGACGGGGTCAAACGCCAGCCATTCGGGCGCGGACGCCTCGGTGATGCCGCCGGTCGGGCAGAATTTGCACTGGTAGAAGGGCGCGGCGAGCGCCTTCAGCGCTTTCAGCCCGCCGGAGGTCTCGGCAGGAAAGAACTTGAAATGGGTGAGGCCGAGGTCGAGGCCGCGCATGATGTCGCCCGCGGTGGCGGTGCCGGGGAGGTAGGCAACGCCGGCATCGATGATCGGACGGGCGAGCCGTTCGGTCAGGCCCGGCGATACGATGAATTCGACGCCCGCATCGATCACGTCCCGCGCCTGCGCCTCGCTGACGACGGTGCCGGCGCCGACGATCGCGCCGGGGACCGTCTTCATCTCGGCGATCGCCTCCATCGCGGCGGGGGTGCGCAGCGTCACCTCCAGCACGCGCAGGCCGCCAGCGACCAGCGCCTCGGCCAGCGGTTTGGCGGTCGCGGCGTCGTCGATGACCAGCACCGGGATGACGGCGCTGGTCTGCATGATGGTGGCGATGTCGGTCATGCTGGGATTCCTCACGAATGTTCTTGGGCGAAGGCAGCGGCGGCGCCGAACAGGCCCGGCTGCGGATGGGTGATGAGCTTGACGGGGATGCCCGCCATCAATGTCTGGAACCGGCCCTTCGCCTGGAACCGCTGGTCGAAGCCAGAACGGATCAGCTTGTCCTTGATCCGAAGACCGAGCCCGCCGGCGATCACCACCGCCTTTGCGCCATGCGCCAGCGCGAGATCGCCCGCGACCGCGCCCAATGCAAGGCAGAAGCGGTCGAGCGCGGCGAGCGCGATCGAATCGGTGCCCTCGATCGCCTCGGTCCAGATCGTCTTGTCGTCGCGGCTGGGGACGGCGCGGCCCTCCATCTCGGCGAGCGTTTCGTAGATCGCGATGATGCCGGGGCCGGAGCAGATGCGCTCGGCCGAGACGCGGGTGTAGGTGCGGCGCAGGCGCTTGACGAAGGCATCCTCGATCCCGTCGAGCGGCGCGTAGTCGACATGGCCGCCCTCGGTCGGGAGGACGTGATAGGGACCGCCCTCGGTCTTGAAGACCTGCGCGACGCCGAGGCCGGTGCCGGGTCCGCAGACGGTGGTGACGCCCTGAGTCGGCAGCGGCGTGTCAGGGCCGCAGAGGTGTTCGAAATCCTCCGCGGGCAGTTGCGCGACGGCATGGCCGACCGCGCCGAAATCGTTGATGACGGTATAGACGTCGGCGCCCAGCCGTTCGGGGATTAGCGATGGGCGGATCACCCAGGGATTGTTGGTCAGGCGGATGATGTCACCCGTGATCGGCGACGCGACGGAGATCGCCGCTGCCCTGGGCAGGTCGCCGCCATGGCGCGCGGCGAAGGCCTGCCACGCGGTCTGCAGGCTGGCATGCTCTGCGGTCTTCAGCGTGACCGGTTCGCCGAGGGAGACGACATGGCCGTCCGCCACCTCCGCGATGGCGAAGCGGGCATGGGTGCCACCGATGTCGACGCTGACGAGTTGCATTCTTCTCTCCTATCGTTCCACCCTCACCCTATCACCGACTGCGCCGTCTCTTCCCTCTGCCGATGGGAGAGAAGGAGCGCCGCAGGCGGCGATGAGCGAGGACGCTACTCCGCTACAGCCCCGCTGCCGCCAGCATCCCCGACGCGCCCTTTTCGGCTTCGTCCGCCAGACCGCGGAACATGCCGAACAGTTCGCGGCCCATGCCGGTCGCGGCGCCCGGCGCGTCGCAGAGCGGCCGTTCCAGCCATTCGGCGGGATCGACCAGCGCGTCCAGCGTGCCGTTGACCGCATCGACGCGGATGATATCGCCGTCCCGGATCTTGCCGATCGCGCCATGGCCGAGCGCTTCGGGCGAGCAATGGATCGCGCACGGCACCTTGCCACTCGCACCCGACATGCGGCCATCGGTGACCAGCGCCACCTTGAACCCGCGATTCTGCAACACACCGAGCGGGGGCGTGAGCTTGTGCAATTCGGGCATGCCGTTGGCCCGCGGGCCCTGGAAGCGGACGACGACGACGACGTCCCGCTCCAGTTCGCCGCGCTTGAACGCCTCGATCACATCGAGCTGATCATGGAAGACGCGTGCCGGCGCCTCGATCACCCAGCGTTCGCGATCGACCGCGGAGACCTTGATGCACGACCGGCCGATATTGCCCGCCAGAATACGCATGCCGCCGTCCGGCGAGAAGGCCTTCGCAACGGGACGCAGGATGCTGGTATCGCCGCTGTCGCCGACCGGTTCCCATGCGAGCGTGTCGTCGACGATCGCGGGCTTGTCGGCATAGGCCGCCAGGCTGTCGCCGCTCACCGTCCGAATGTCTCCGTGCAGCAGCCCGGCCGACAACAATTCGCGGATGACGAAGGGCATGCCGCCCGCCGCCTCGAACGCGTTCACGTCCGCCGAGCCGTTCGGGTAGACGCGGGCGATGGTCGGTACTGCCCGGCTGAGGCGGTCGAAATCCTCCCAATCGATGACGATGCCCGCCGCACGGGCGATCGCCGGGACATGCAGCAGGTGGTTGGTCGAGCCGCCGGTGGCGAGCAGGCCGACCGCGGCGTTGACGATCGCCTTTTCATCGACGCAATGGCCCAGCGGGCGGTAATCCTGCCCACGCCAGCCCATGCCCGCCAGCCGGTGCACCGCAGCCCGCGTCAATTCCTGCCGAAGCTTGGTACCCGGATTGACGAAGGCGGCGCCGGGCATGTGGAGGCCCATCACCTCCATCATCATCTGATTGGTGTTGGCGGTGCCGTAGAAGGTGCATGTGCCCTTGCCATGATAGGCCTGGATTTCCGCATCGAGCAGTTCCTCGCGCCCCGCCTTGCCCTCCGCATAGGCTTCGCGCACCGCTGCCTTCGCCTTGTTCGGAAGGCCGGAGGGCATCGGCCCGCCGGGGATGAGCAGCATCGGCAGATGACCGAAGCGTAGCGCCCCCATCAGCAGCCCGGGCACGATCTTGTCGCAGATGCCGAGCAGCGCCGCGCCTTCGAAGGTGCCATGGCTGAGCGCGATCGCAGTGCTCAGCGCGATCGTGTCGCGGCTGAACAGCGACAGCTCCATGCCGGGATAGCCCTGCGTCACGCCGTCGCACATGGCGGGAACGCCGCCCGCGACCTGTGCGGTCGCGCCGACCTCTCGCGCCCACACCTTCATCAGTTCGGGGTAGCGATAATAGACCGCATGCGCCGACAGCATGTCGTTATAAGCGGTGACGATGCCGATGTTCATGCCGGTATCGGCGCGCAGCGTGTCGCGGTCCTCCTCGGTCCCCGCATAGGCATGCGCCAGATTGGCGCAGCCGAGCTGCGGGCGACGCGCGCCATTGTCCCGTTCGCGTTCGATCAGCGCCAGATAGGTGGCACGGCTCTCACGCGATCGTTCGACGATGCGGTCGGTGACGGCGGAGACTTCGGAGTTCATGACGCTGATCCTGGGGAGGGGCGGTGAGGGCGGTTCAGGGCGCCCAGTGGATGTCGACGGGCAATTCGGCATCGGCGAGGACGCGGCCGATCGGATAGGGCGACGACGGCCCCTGATCGATCGCCTGTTCGATGACCGTGCGCTTGTCCTTGCCGGTGACCGCGATCATCAGCGCGCGGGCGGTGACGATGCCCTGCCGCGACAGGGTGACACGCGCGACCGGAGCTTCGGGCGGCAGCGGATCGGGCATGACGCCCAGCATGCGGCGTTCCTTCGGTCCGTTCAGCGCCTCGTCGAAATCGGGGCCGGGGAAGATCGAGGCGGTATGCCCATCCCCGCCGACGCCGAGCAGGCAGAGATCGAGCGGCCAGTGGAGATCCTGCATGAGCGCATCGGCGGAACGGCCGGCGGATTTGTAATCCTCTGTCTGCTTGGGAACGATCGGTATGACGCGGGCGCCCTTGGGGATGAACAGCTTGCCGAGCTGCGTCACGTTGGACAGCGGGTCGCCCAGCGGGACGATGCGTTCGTCCCCGGGCACGATCGTCACCCGCTTCCAGTCCAGCTTCGCTTTGGCGAGCTTTTCGTAGGCCGGAAACGGCGTCTTGCCGCCGGCCAGCGCGATGACCGCAGAGCCGCGGGCTTCGATCGCGCTTTCGATGACGAACTGGATATCGCCGGCGACCGCGTCGGCCAGTTCGGCCGCGTCGTCATAGTCCCACCATTCGATCTCGGTCATGCGTTCGGTCTCTCGTGTTCGGCGCGCATCGTCCGGCCCCGATAGACCGGGGCCGCGCGCAAGGTAAGTAGTCCCGCGTAGCGATGAGGGACATTTTCGGTCGTTCGTCCCGGATTCCGCTTCCGTTTGGTAGAAGCTGGCGCAGGCGATCAGTCGTCCTGCCAGGTCACTCCGTCGCGCTCGGTCAGCGCGATCGCGCCGGCCGGACCCCAGGTGCCGGCAGAATAATGCTTGGGCTTGGTCTGGTTCGCTTCCCAACCGGCGCGGATCGCGTCGATCCAGGTCCATTGCGCCTCGACCTCGTCGCGGCGGACGAACAACGTCTGGTCGCCCTCGATCAGGTCGAGCAGCAACCGTTCATAGGCGATGCGCCGACGCGCTCCGGCGAATTCCGCGTCGAGGCTGAGGTTCAGCGGGACTTCGCGCAGCCGCAGGCCCTCGCGGTCCAGGCCCGGTTCCTTGGTCATCACCAGCAGCTGGATATATTCCTCGGGCTGCAAGCGGATCACCAGCGTATTCGGCTGGAGCAACCCGCCGCGGCCGCGGAACATCGAATGCGGCACGGGTTTGAACTGGATCGCGATTTCGCTGCGCCGCTTCGCCATGCGCTTGCCGGTGCGCAGGTAGAAGGGGACACCCTGCCAACGCCAATTGTCGATATGGGCCTTGATCGCGACGAACGTCTCGACGTCGCTGTCATAGCCCAGCTCGTCGTCGTAACCCTTCACGACCTTGCCGCCGACCGCGCCCTCTTCATATTGGCCGGTGACCGTGCATTGCTGCACGGCTTCGGGTGCGATGGTGCGCATCGAGCGGAACACCTTGGCCTTTTCGTCGCGAATCGCGGTGCCGTCATACAGCGCCGGCGGCTCCATCGCGATCAGGGCGACCAACTGGAGCATGTGGTTGGCGACCATGTCGCGCAGCGCGCCTGCGCCTTCGTAATAGCCGGCGCGATCCTCCAGCCCCACCGTCTCGGCGATGGTGATCTGGACGTTGTCGATCCCTTGCGCGTTCCAGATCGGCTCGAACATCGAATTGCCGAAGCGGAGCGCCAGGATGTTCTGGACGGTTTCCTTGCCGAGATAATGGTCGATGCGGAAGATGCGATCCTCAGGGAAGACCGACGCGACGGTGTCGTTGATCTCCTTGCTCGATCCAAGGTCGTAGCCGAGCGGCTTTTCCAGGCCGATGCGTACGGTGTTGCCGGCAAGGCCAACGCTTTCCAACCCCTTCACGGCCGGTTCGAACAGCGAGGGCGCGGTAGACAGATAGATGGCAAGGCCGCCCGATACGTCGCCCACCTTGTCGGCGAGCGCGGCGTAGGTCGCCTGATCCGACAGGTCGACGGACTGATAGAAGATGCGATCGAGGAATCCGGCGAGCTTGCTTTCGTCCTTGCGGTCGGCAGGCAGAAACTCGTCCAGCGCCTTCTTCGCGAAATCGCGGAAACCGGCGTCATTGAGGTCGCTGCGGGCCGAGCCGGTGATCGTCAGCCCGTCCGGCAGCAGGCCATCCGCGTGCAGGCCGTAGAGCGAGGGCAGCAGCATACGCTGGGCGAGGTCACCGGTGGCTCCGAACAGGAGCAGCTTGCCGACGGGATTGCGCTGCATGACGATCCTTTACAGGTGATTAGAGGACGAGGCCGGCGAGCGGATCGAGGCCGGCCATGATGTTGAGATTCTGGACCGCGGCGCCGCCGGCACCCTTGCCGAGATTGTCGAGCGTCGCGATCAGGCGGACATGGCCGCTGCCTGCATTGCCGCAGACGCGCAGGGTCATCCGGTCGGTACCCGCATTTTCCTCGATCCGTACCGCGGCCACGTCGCCGGTCGCCACCGAGACGAGCGCGGCATCGGCATAGGCCGCGGCCAGCCTATCTTCGATCTGTGCGATCGTCGGCGCGCCGGGCAATTGTCGCAGCGGCAATGGCACCTCGCCGAGCATCCCGCGGTTCAGGCGGGCGACGGCGGGCGCAAAGATCGGGGGATACGCCAGCCCGGCGTGACGACGCATTTCCGGCAGATGCTTATGGGCAAGGCCGAGGCCATAGATACGGAATGCGGTGTCGGTTCCGCCCTCCTCGAATTCGGCGATCATCGCCTTGCCGCCGCCCGAATAGCCGGACGTCGCATTGTAGGTCAGCGGCCAGTCGGCAGGTACCAGTCCGGCGCGCACCAGCGGCGCGACGAGGGCGAGGAAGGCGGTGGGATAGCAGCCGGGGTTCGATACGAAGCGCGCGCCGGCGATACGCTGGTGCTGGCCCTCGGCAAGTTCGGGGAAGCCGTAGGTCCAGCCATCCGCGACGCGATGAGCGGACGAGGCATCGATGATCCGCGTCGTGCCGCCCTGCGCCAGCGCGACCGCTTCCCGCGCCGCATCGTCAGGCAGGCAAAGGATGGCGATGTCGGCATCGTTCAGCGCTTCTGCCCGCGCGCCGGCATCCTTACGACGATCGTCGTCGAGCGTGACGATGGTCAGATCCGCACGGCCGGCCAGCCGGTCGCGGATATCGATGCCGGTCGTGCCCACGGCACCATCGATGAAGACCGTGACGCTCACGAATCGAAATCCGATACCTTGTCGAGCGCGGTGCGGTCGACGTATCCGACGCATCCTGCCCGGATGGCGACCCCCCAGGCATGCCTGCCGGCCAGTTCGAGCACCTCGAACACCTCGCCCTTCGCCAGATCGGCCAGCGGTTCCGACAGATTGCGATCAGAAAACACTGCGATGTCGTGGAGCGTACGGGCCTTCAACGGCGCGGCATAATGCGGTGCGAACACCTGTTCCGCCAGCCTGACGTCCGCCAGATCGCCCCGCACGGCGTGCGTTCGCGGATCGAGCGTAACCGAGGGGCCGGTGAGCGCGAACGCCCTACGCGAGGGCTGGCTGGAGCGACCTTGCGTCGCCTTCACCAAGGAATTGCCCGAACTCTTCAAGAAACTCTGCCCCTTCGGAAGTGCGCGCGACGAAGATATTGCGCTTGTCGCTGTCGTCGCGTTGACGGCGCAGATAGCCGAGCGCACCCAGCCTGTTCAAGGCGCGCGTTACGACGGGCTTCGAGACGTTGAGCGCACGGGCCAATCCGCGCACGGTATGCGGACCGGGGTTGAGGTAGACGAGCAGGAGCAACGCCATCTGGCGATTGGTCAGGTCGGGTTCTCCCGACCGCACGTAATCGACCAGCGCGGTCATCCAGGTCGCAAGTGATTGCGCGGCTGTACCCACGATCAAATATCCGTTTCTGCACCGTTTTCGGGGCTTTGTTTCGCGGTCATAACGCCCCCGGATGGCGCAGGTTTCCGTCAAATGAACGGGCGGGGATAATAAGTCGGGTAAATACGGGGCCGCTTGTCGGAGCGGGGGCGGTTGATCGCGACCGGACGCTGGCCTATGTGCGCGCCTTCAGCCGAAATTCGGGACCGTAGATGTTCACCTTCCTCCTCGTCGTACATGCCATCATCGCCGCTGCGCTCGTGACGGTGATCCTGATGCAGCGGTCGGAGGGTGGTGGCCTCGGCATGGGCGGCAGCCCGTCCGGCCTGATGTCGGCGCGCGGCGCGGCAGATTTCCTCACCCGCGCCACGTCGGTGCTGGCCACGGTATTCGTCTGCATGTCGATCGCGCTCGCGTTCTTCGCGGCCAGCCGGCAGACGCAGACGATCGATACGTCGCTGGCCCGCACGCCGCCGGCGGCCCCTGCTGCGGCGCCGCTGGCACCGGCGCAGGATGCCGTGCCGAACGCGCCTGCGGACAATGGCGCGGTACCGCTCCAGCGCTAAGCCGTTTCACCGTTCATCGTATCCGGCGCGCGGGCGATCCCCGCGCGCTCTTGTCGTTCGACCCCTAAACACGCTAGGCGATTTCTCCCATGGCGCGGTACATCTTCATCACCGGCGGCGTGGTCTCGTCGCTCGGCAAGGGCCTCATG
Organism: Sphingomonas insulae; assembly: GCF_010450875.1. Lineage (NCBI taxonomy): Bacteria > Pseudomonadati > Pseudomonadota > Alphaproteobacteria > Sphingomonadales > Sphingomonadaceae > Sphingomonas > Sphingomonas insulae. Next base: position 2,542,903 of record NZ_CP048422.1, on the reverse strand, counting down.
GCGGCCTCTCTCGCAGCTCTGCTCCAGGCACGCGGCTACCGCGTCCGGATCCGGAAGTTCGATCCCTATCTGAACGTCGATCCGGGCACGATGAGCCCGTATCAGCACGGCGAGGTCTACGTCACCGACGACGGGGCGGAGACCGACCTCGACCTTGGTCATTACGAACGCTTTACCGGCGTCGCCTCGCGCCAGTCGGACAACGTCACCTCGGGCCGCATCTACAAGACGATCATCGAACGCGAGCGTCGCGGCGATTACCTCGGCGCGACGGTGCAGGTGATCCCGCACGTCACCGACGCCATCAAGGCCTTCGCGCGGGCGGAAACCGACGACCTCGACTTCGTCCTGTGTGAAATCGGCGGCACTGTCGGAGACATCGAATCGCTGCCGTTCATCGAGGCGATCCGTCAGCTGAAGAACGAGGTCGGCCGCGGCAACGCGATCAGCATCCACGTCACGCTGGTGCCGTACATCGCCGCCGCGGGCGAACTGAAGACCAAGCCGACGCAGCATTCGGTGCGCGAGCTTGCCGCGCTGGGGGTGCAGCCCGACGTGCTCGTCTGCCGCTGCGAACACCCGCTGCCGCCGTCGGAACGCGCCAAGATCGCGTTGTTCTGCAACGTGCCGGAAACCGCGGTGATCCCGGCGCTCGATGCGAAGAGCATCTATGCCGTGCCGCTGCAATATCACGGCGAAGGCCTCGATTCGGAGGTGCTGCGCGCCTTTGGCATCACGCCGTCGTCCGCGCCCAATCTGTCGCGCTGGACCGACATCATGGACCGCCTCACCAATCCGGAGGGCGAGGTGACAGTCGGCGTCGTCGGCAAATATGTCGGCCTGCAGGATGCGTACAAGTCGCTGAACGAGGCACTGGTGCATGGCGGCATCGCCAACCGCGTCAAGGTCAACGTCCGCTGGATCGACGCCGAAATCTTCGAAAACGACGATTCGGAGATCGTGAGCCAGCTGGAGCCCTGCGACGCGATCCTGGTTCCCGGGGCGTTCGGTGAACGCGGTGCCGAGGGCAAGATCAAGTCCGTCCGCTTCGCGCGCGAACGCGAGATCCCGTATTTCGGGATCTGTTTCGGCATGCAGATGGCCTGCGTCGAGGGCGCCCGCGACCTGGCCGGGATCGCCGATGCCTCATCCACCGAATTCGGCCCGACCAGCGAGCCGGTCGTCGGTCTCATCACCGAATGGATGGGCCGCGACGGTCTGGAGAAGCGCGAGGAGCAGGGCGACCTTGGCGGTACCATGCGGCTCGGCGCCTATCAGGCCGCACTCGACGGCAATAGCGTCGTGGCCTCGATCTATGGCGACACGACGATCCACGAACGCCATCGCCACCGTTACGAGGTGAACACGGGCTATAAGGAAGCGCTGGAAAAGGGCGGGTTGGTGTTCAGCGGCATGTCGCCGGACGGTACGCTGCCGGAAATCGTCGAACGGCCGGATCATCCATGGTTCGTCGGCGTCCAGTTCCACCCGGAATTGAAGAGCAAGCCCTTCGACCCGCACCCCTTGTTCGCTAGCTTCATCCAGGCTGCGCTGAAGCAGAGCCGTCTGGTGTGATACGATAAGGCCCTCTCCCCACACGGGGAGAGGGCTGTAGACGATCAGGCGGCCTTGGCGTCCTCGGTATCGATGGCGGCCAGCGGCGCGCCCGTCTTGATGGCGATGCTCTTGGGCTTCATCGCCTCCGGCACCTCGCGGACGAGGTCGATCACCAGCAGGCCGTCGTTCAGCCGCGCATCCTCGACGAAGACGAAATCGGCCAGTTCGAAGCGCCGTTCGAAACTGCGGTTGGCGATGCCGACATGCAGGAAATTGGCGCTCGCTGCCTTGTCGTCCTTCTTGCCAGCGACGAGCAGTAGATTCTGCTGCGCGGTAATCTCGATCTCGTCGCGGGCGAACCCGGCGACCGCCAGGGTGATGCGGTAGCGGTCCTCTGCGAGGCGTTCGAGGTTGAAGGGCGGATAGTTCTCCGCCGTCGCGGCGCGCGCATTGGTTTCGAGCATATCGAACAGCCGGTCGAACCCGATGGTCGAGCGGCGATAGGGGGTAAGGTCGAGTCGCATGTCAAATCCTCCAGACGAAGCGAATTGAACCGACGGCATCCACAGCTGTGCGATGCCGGGGCACGGCCCATCAGTGGCACCGTGCTGCGCTGATCTGGTTTCGAGATCCGACGCTTCAAGCGTGGCCGACGAAAATTTTACGATGCTTCAATTGCCGCCGAAGCTCCGCTTTGCCGCACCCAAGCTTCTCCATCTTTGAACATCCATCAATTCGGTGGAGTTTGCGGTCAAAATAGAACCCAGGGAGCTTTCCATGTCGCTGACGCTTGCCTTTCTCCTTGCGGGACAGATCGCCACGCCACCGGCCACGCCGGTCGTCGATCCGCAGACGACCGCCGACGACACGGGACGGGAGGCGACCGGCAGGACCGGTCCGGCGTCGAGCAATGCCGGCGGCGATATTCTGGTCACGGCCCGCCGGCGCGCCGAATCGGTCCAGCGCGTGCCGATCGCGATGTCGGTCATCGGCGGAACAGCGTTGGCGGAAACGGGCACCTACAACGTCAACCGGCTGACGCAGCTGCAACCCTCGCTGCAATTCTATTCGACCAACCCGCGCAATTCCGCCGCGAACATCCGCGGGTTGGGCGCACCGTTCGGCCTGACCAACGACGGGATCGAGCAGGGCGTCGGCATCTACGTCGACCAGGTCTATTACAGCCGGATCGCGTCGGCGACGTTCGATTTCACCGATACCGAGCGGATCGAGGTGCTGCGCGGACCGCAGGGGACGCTGTATGGCAAGAACACCACCGCGGGTGCGATCAACGTCACCACACGCAAGCCGAGCTTTACGCCGGAGGCGCGGGTCGAGCTGACCGGCGGCAATCTGGATTTCTTTCAGGGCAAGGCGTCGGTGTCGGGGCCGCTGGTCGAGGACAAGGTCGCGATCCGGCTGTCGACGTCGATCACCACGCGCCGCGGCACGATCTACAACAATCGCCAGAACGAGTGGCAGAACAGCCAGGACAACCAGTCGCTGCGTGCGCAAATCTATTGGAAAGCGACGGATGCGCTGGATTGGACGCTGTACGGCGATTACAATCACCAGAACCCCAATTGCTGCGTCCAATATTATGCCCGCGTCGGGGCGACGCAGAGGCCCATCACACGGCAATATGCCGCGCTGGCGGCCGCGCAGGGCTATACGGTACCGTCGACCAATGCGTTCGATCGGGTGACCGATGTCGATACCGATCTGCGCGCCAAACAGGAACTCGGCGGGCTGTCGCTGGTCGGCAATTTGGATCTGGGCGCGGCAACACTGACGTCCGTGTCGGCGTGGCGGTTCTGGCATTGGGATCCGTCGAACGATCGCGACTTCATCGGCTTGCCGATCACGACCGTGTCCGCCAATCCGTCGCAGCAGAGCCAGGTGAGCCAGGAGTTGCGCATCGCATCCAACGGCACGCGCGCGCTCGACTATGTGTTCGGCGCCTTCTATTTCTATCAGACGATCGACACGCAGGGGTTGCAGGTACAGGGGCCGGCGGCCAGCGCCTTCCTCGGTGCGGCGGGCGTCGACGGGCTGACGTCGCGCAACTCGATCGGGTTCAAGAACACCTCGGCGGCGTTGTTCGGCAAGCTGACCTGGCACCCTACCGACCAACTGTCGATCTCGCCCGGCCTGCGGCTCAACTACGACAAGAAGAAGGGTTCGTACGTGTCGTTGGTGACCACCGCGACCGGCAGCACGACGCTGACCTCTGCCCAGCGGGGCGTACTCGCGCCGCAAAGCTACCAGCCCGATTTTGACAACTGGAACCTGTCGGGCGACCTGACCGTCGCCTATGACGTCAGCGATACCGTGCATTCCTACGCGACCTTTGCGCGCAGCTACAAATCGGGCGGCATCAATCTGTCGGGCCTGCCGCTGGATGGCGCCAACAACCCGATCCTCGCCACCGCCACCGTCAAGCCCGAGAAGGTCAATCATTTCGAACTCGGGCTGAAGACGCAGTTCGCCGATCGTCGTGCGACGGTGAATGTCGCCGCATTCTGGACCGAGATACAAGATTACCAGACGACGGTGAACAACCTGCAGGTCAACGTGTTGCGCGGGTATCTTGCCAATGCGCCCAAGGTCCGCACCCGTGGGTTCGAGCTCGACACCGCATTCCGTCCGACCGCGCGTCTCAACGTCTATGGCAATGCCGCCTTTACCGACGCCAAATATGTGCGTTTCACCAACGCGCCATGCCCGCCCGAATTGTCCGGCGGTACGGCCCTGCCGGTCGTCGATGGCCGGATCGTCGGTACGCCCGCCGCAGCCGGCACGCCGGGCAATTCGCTGCCCTATTGCGACATCTCCGGACAAATGCTGCCGGGCATCTCGAAATGGGCCTTTTCCTATGGCGCGGAATATAACCTGCCGGTGCGCCTGTTCGGCACGGACGGGCAACTGTATGCCGGCGTCGACGGCAGTTACCGGTCGAAATTCTCGTCCAATCCGTCGCGCTCGATCTACACGGACGTCGACGGCTATGCGCTGACCAACTTCCGCCTCGGCTATCGCAAGGAAGGCAGCTGGAACGTCTTCGGCTGGCTACGCAATGCGTTCGACACCGATTATTATGAGGTGCTCGCGACGCAGAGCGGCAGCACCGGGTTGGTCGTCGGCCAGCCGGGCGACCCGCGGACCTATGGGCTGACCCTGTCGAAGAGCTTCTGACGTTTGGACCGCTGCTGACGGTCGATCCGCTCGAGGGGCGGCTTGGTGCGACCGTTCCGGCCTTCAGACGGGGGGCTTTGGGACACGAGGCGATCCGTCCCGATGCGTGTTATGATACCATTCAGGATTGATCCGCAATAAAGCCGATGCCGGACAGCGGGCGCGAATTGGAAGCTCCCTCCCGCTGCCCGGTGCCTGTCCGGTAAGCGCGATGCGGTAAAACGCCAAACGCCCGGACCGTTGCCGATCCGGGCGCCTGCGTGACGAGAAACCCGTCAGCCCCCTTAGGTCGCTTCCCGGCACGCGCGTATCTCGCTGCGTTGCCGATCGGCTATTCCCCGAACCACGGCCGTTGCCTGTGTCTCAGATGAGTATTTGCTAGGCAGCCGTGCCGGCTTTGTCACCGCCTATGTGCGGTCGCATTTTCGATTGCCGCTGCCCTGTGTCGAATCCGCAACATTTGTTGCGTGTCGCTCGCGGCTCTCCTAGAGGCTCGACCCATGATCCTCTCACGCTACGAACGGATGATCGCCCGGCGCTACCTGCTTCCGGGCAAGGGAGAGGCGTTCATCTTTCTGGTCGCGTCCATCAGCCTGGTGGCGGTGATGCTCGGCGTCGCCGCACTCGTCATCGTGATGAGCGTGATGAACGGCTTCCGCGCCGAACTGTTCGACAAGATCGTCGGACTGAACGGCCATGCGGTCGTCCAGAGCGCGGGCGGGCGACTGCCCGACTGGCGTGAGATCGTGGCGGAGGCGCAGCGGACACCCGGCGTCACCTCTGCGGTGCCGATGGTCGAACAGCCGCTCGCCGCGACCTATAACGGTCGTGCCGAGGCGGTGCTGGTGCGCGGACTGGGCGATGCGGACATCCGGCGGATGATCGGCGGCAAGCTCATCATGGGGTCGCTGTCCAACGTTCGCGCCGGCAGCGGTCAGATCGCGCTGGGATCGCGGCTCGCCGAAGCGCTGGGCGCGCAGGTCGGCAGCGAAGTGTCGCTGTTCAGTCCGCAGGGGCAGACGACCCCGTTCGGCACGGTGCCGCGGATCGTCAGTTACCGCGTCGGTGCGATCTTCGAGATCGGATTGTACGATTACGACAAGGCGTATGTCCTCATGCCGCTGGAGGATGCGCAGACCCTGCTGCTGCTCGGCGACAGCGTCGGCATGATCGAATTGCAGACGGTCGATGCCGACCGGGTCGGGCCGATCCTAGCGCCGCTCGCGGACAAGCTGGGGGGCAATGCGGTGATCGCCGACTGGCGCAGCATGAACGCGCAGCTGTTCCAGGCGCTGGCGGTCGAGCGGGTCGCGATGTTCACTGTGCTGTCGATCATCATCCTGGTCGCGGTGTTCAACATCCTGTCGTCCCTCATCATGCTGGTCCGCGCCAAGACGCGCGACATCGCGATCCTGCGGACGATGGGCGCGACGCGGGGCGGGTTGATGCGCATCTTCATGGTCGTCGGCACGACGATCGGCGCGCTCGGCACGCTGGCCGGTCTAGCGCTCGGCTTCGTGTTCCTCTTCTATCGACAGGCGGTGGTAAACCTCGTCCAGCTGGTCACCGGCCAGAACCTGTGGGACCCGTCGATCCGGTACCTGACCGAATTGCCGTCGAAGACCGATCCGGTCGAGATCGTCGTCATCGCGGCGATGGCGCTGGTGTTCAGCTTCCTCGCCACGCTGTACCCGGCGTGGAAGGCGGCGAGCACCGATCCGGTACAGGTGCTACGCTATGAGTGAGGTTGCCATGCAGCGCGGCTTTGCCGAGGCGGACATCGCTGTCCTTCAAACCGGGGGGCTGACGCGCAGCTTCACCCAGGGCGGAGAGACGATCCACGTCCTGCGCGGCGTCGACCTGTCGGTCGCACCCGGAGAGATCGTAGCGCTGGTCGGCCCATCGGGATCGGGCAAATCGACGCTGCTTCAGGCGGTCGGCCTGCTCGAGGGCGGCTTTCAGGGATCGATCCGGATTGCCGGGACGGAGGCCGCGAAGCTTGATGCGCACGGCCGCACGGTCATGCGGCGCGATCATCTCGGCTTCGTGTACCAGTTCCACCACCTGTTGCCCGATTTCAATGCGACCGAGAATGTCGTGCTGCCGCAACTGGTGCATGGCGCCGAACGCAAGCCCGCGGATGATCGCGCGGCGGCGCTGCTGACCGCGCTGGGGCTGGGCCATCGCCTGACGCACCGGCCGAGCCAATTGTCGGGGGGCGAGCAGCAGCGCGTCGCGGTCGCCCGTGCGCTCGCCAATCGTCCGGCACTGGTGCTGGCCGACGAACCGACGGGCAACCTCGACGAACATACCGCCGATATCGTGCTGGCGGAATTCCTGCGGCTGGTGCGCGGTGAAGGATCGGCGGCCCTGATCGCCACGCACAACGAGCGGCTCGCGCAGAAGATGGATCGCATCGTTCGCCTGCATGAAGGCGTGCTGTCGTGAGCGGCTGGCGCGAGACGCCGACGCTTCGCGGCCGGCACGTCACGCTCCGCCCGCTGGATCGCTCCGACAAGGACGCGCTGGTCGCCGCCGCGGCGGCGGGTGACCTGTGGGACACCTTCTACGCCAACGTATCGCAGCTGAAGCAGGCGGACGAGTGGCTTGACGCGGCGTTCCGGCAGCAGGAATACGGCCGCGCCCGGCTGTTCGCGGTATGCGATCCCGCCGGGCAGGTGGTCGGCTCCACCCGGTTCATGCGTATGAACGAGGCGCACCGTCGGCTCGAACTCGGCGGCACCTTCTATGCGAAGGCGGTGCAGCGGACCGGCGTCAATACCGAGGCGAAGCTGCTGCTGCTTACCCACGCCTTCGAGACGTTGGGTTGCCAGTGCGTGCAGATCCGCACCGACTTCCTCAACAAGCGCAGCCAGACCGCGATCGAGCGGCTCGGCGCGCAGCGGGACGGCATCCTGCGTGGCCACCAGATCATGGACGGGCGGCTGCGCGATACGGTCGTCTATTCGATCCTCGATCGCGAATGGCCCGGCGTGATGCAGAACATCGACCATTTGCTGGCGCGGCACGCGTGACGGCGGCGACCGACTTCATCGTGGCGGATGCGCAGGGTGGACCGGTGCCGCTCGACCGCTATGCGGGACAGGTGCTGCTGATCGTCAACACCGCCTCCAAATGCGGGTTCACGCCGCAATATGAGGGGCTGGAGGCGCTGTACCGGCGTTTTGCGGATCGCGGCTTTGCCGTCCTTGGCTTTCCATGCAACCAGTTCGGCGCGCAGGAGCCGGGCGATGCGGCGGACATCGCCCGTTTCTGTTCGCTGACCTATGACGTCACCTTTCCGGTCTTCGCCAAGGTGGACGTGAACGGGGCGGGGGCAGATCCGCTATTCTTACGGCTCAAGGCGGAGGCACCGGGGCTGCTCGGATCGAAGGCGATCAAGTGGAACTTCACCAAGTTCCTGGTCGACCGGGCGGGGAAGGTGGTGCGACGCTATGCGCCGGCCACCAAGCCCGAACAGATCGCCGCCGACATCGCGGCGCTGCTGTAGCGCTGCGATCGGCCGGCCGTGTTATAGCGCCGGGGCGGCGAACGCGGCGGCGCCCTTCTTGTGGTTCAGCGCCGCTGCGATCGAAGCGACGCCGCCGAACACGAAGCTGATGCCGAGGATGAAGCCCGGCAGGGTCAATGCCGACGATGGCAGCGTGATGAACACGTAAAGTGCCAGCAAAAAATTGACCACGCCGAGCGCGATCATCAGGCCGCGGCCGCGCGTGAAGCGCATGCCGAGCCCGATCTCCAGCGCACCGCGCACGCCGAGCCACACAGCGACCATCAGGGTGAGCGACAGGGCACCGGACACGGGATTGAACGCCATCAGCAGGCCGACGACCAGCGACAAGAGCCCGAAGCCGATCGCATAGCCGCGCCCTTCGTGACCTTTGCCGGCGAACCCGGCCGCGATCGAGACCAGTCCGGCGGCGATGAAAAAGGCGCCGATCACCAGTGTCGCTGCATAGGTCGCAGCGAACGGATTGAGGAAGGCGAGGATGCCCAGCACCACCGACAGCACGCCATAACCGAGGATCCAGCCCCAACCCGCGCCCGCCGCCGGCGGCGGGGAGGGGGCGTTGAATGCGCGCGTGTCGGTCATGGTCGAAGGTCCTTTCCGTTGAGCGGCCGTAACGGAGTTATCCACCGACGGTTCCTCCCGCCGCCTGTTCGAATCGCGCGCGCTCGGCTAACAAGCGGGGATGGCACATTCCGGTTTCGTACCGCTCCGCATATTCTCGTCCTACACGATGCTCGACGGGGCGATCGAGCCCAAGGCGATCGCCAAGCAGGCGAAGGCGATGCACTTCCCCGCCGCCGGCCTTACCGATCGGAACGGCCTATATGCGGCCATGGCGTTTTCCGATGCCGCCAAGAAGGACGGCGTGCAGCCGGTGATCGGCACGATGCTGTGCGTGGCGCGGCCGGATATGCCGGATGGTGTCGCTGCGCCGCTCGACTGGATCGCATTGTATGCGCAGGATGCGGCAGGGTACGATAATCTCTGCGCCCTGGTCAGCCTGGCGCATCTCGACCGGCCGATCGAACTGCCTGCACATGTCGACTTCGCTGCGCTGCAGGGCCGTACCGATGGCCTGATCGCCCTCACCGCGGGTGGGGAGGGTGCCCTGGCGCGTCTGTACCACGAGGATCAGCCGGCACGCGCAACCGACTATGTCGACCGCCTTCAGGCGTTGTTCCCCGACCGCCTGTATGTCGAGATCGCCCGGCGCGGCGATGCGATCGAGGAGGCGTCGGAGCAGGCGCTGATCGACCTCGCCTACGAACGCGATCTGCCGTTGGTCGCGACCAACCCCTGCTGCTTCTCCGACAGCGCCTTCCTCGATGCGCATGACGCCATGCTGTGCATCGCCAATTCCACCTATGTGGAAAGCGAGGATCGCATCCGCAGCTGCCCCGACGCCTGGCTCAAACCCGCCGACACGATGAAACAGTTGTTTGCCGATTTGCCGGAGGCGATCGAGAACACGCTGGTGGTCGCGCAGCGCTGCGCAGTGATGGCGCCGTATCGCAAGCCGATCTTGCCGACGCTCGCCGGCGACCTGGCGGGCGAAGCGCAGATGCTGCGCGACGATGCCGCCGCGGGGCTCGAGGCCCGGCTCGATCGCATCGAGCAACTCGGCACACAGCCGGCCGACGATCCCGACTGGCGCGAGGTGTATCGCAAGCGCCTGGCTTTCGAGGTCGACGTCATCGTCCAGATGGGCTTTCCGGGCTATTTCCTGATCGTCGCGGATTTCATCAAATGGGCCAAGGACCATGACATCCCCGTCGGTCCGGGCCGTGGTTCGGGTGCGGGCTCGGTCGTCGCATGGGCGCTGACGATCACCGACCTCGATCCGATCAAGCTCGGCCTGCTGTTCGAACGCTTCCTCAACCCGGAACGCGTGTCGATGCCCGACTTCGACATCGATTTCTGCGAAACCCGGCGGGGCGAGGTGATCCGCTATGTCCAGGAAAAATACGGCCGCGATCAGGTCGCGCAGATCATCACCTTCGGTAAGCTGAAGGCGCGCGCGGTGCTGAAGGACACCGGCCGTGTCCTCCAGATGAGCTATGGTCAGGTCGATCGCCTGGCGAAGCTGGTGCCGAACCACCCCACCGACCCATGGGACCTGAAGCGCGCATTGAACGGCGTGCCGGAACTCGCCAAGGAATATTCGAACGACAATCAGGTTCGCCGCCTGCTTGATCTCGCGACGAAGCTGGAGGGGTTGCCGCGGCATTCTTCGACGCACGCCGCCGGGGTGGTGATCGGCGATCGCCCGCTGGCGCAGCTGGTACCGCTCTACCGCGATCCGCGGTCGGATATGCCGGTAACGCAGTTCGACATGAAATATGTCGAGGGTGCGGGACTGGTGAAGTTCGACTTCCTTGGCCTCAAGACGCTGTCGGTCCTCAAGAAGGCGGTCCAGCTGCTGGCGAAGCGAGGCATCACGATCGATCTCGACGCGCTGCTCTGGGACGATGAAGCGGTCTACAAGCTATTGCAGAAGGGGGACACGGTCGGCGTCTTCCAGCTGGAATCGGAAGGCATGCGTCGCACGCTCAGCGCCGTCCGCCCGACCAATTTCGGCGACATCATCGCGCTCGTCTCGCTCTATCGGCCAGGCCCGATGGACAATATCCCGAGCTTCGGCCGCCGCAAGCAAGGCAGCGAACCGATCGTCTATCCGCACCCCGCGCTCGAACCGATCCTGGCCGAGACCTATGGCATCTTCGTCTACCAGGAACAGGTGATGCAGGCCGCGCAGATCCTGGCCGGATTCTCGCTCGGCGGTGCCGATCTGCTCCGCCGCGCGATGGGCAAGAAGATCAAGGCGGAGATGGATGCACAGCGTGCGATCTTCGTCGAAGGCTGCGCCAAGGTGAACCAGATTCCGAAGGCGAAAGCCAACGAGCTGTTTGACTTGATCGACAAGTTCGCCGGTTATGGCTTCAACAAGAGCCACGCCGCCGCCTATGCGCTGCTCGCCTACCAGACCGCGTGGCTGAAGGCGCATCATCCGGAGGAATTCTATGCCGCGTCGATGTGCTACGACATGGCGCAGACCGACAAGCTCTGCATCTTCGTGGATGACATGCGGCGGCTGGGCGTAACCATCTGCGGTCCCGATATCAACAAGAGCGATGCGGAGTTCGACGTCGAGGAAACGCCGGACGGCCTTGCCGTGCGCTATGCGCTGGCGGCGCTGAGGTCGGTCGGCGAGGGCGCGATGGAGCGGCTGATCGTCGAGCGCAGCACCAACGGCCCGTTCAAGACTATCGACGATCTCGCCACCCGCGTCGATCCTCGACTGATCAACAAGCGGCAGCTCGAAACGCTCGCTGCCAGCGGTACGTTCGACAGCTTCGACACCAATCGCGCCGGCATCCATGCCGTCGCCGAAACGATCCTGGCGGTTGCCGCGCGGACGCACGAGGGCAAGACGAGCGGCCAGCACGGCCTGTTCGGTGCGGAAGACGTCGCCGGTGATGCGATCAAGCTGCCCACCAGCGTCCGTTGGTCGATGGCCGACGCGATGGAGCAGGAAAAGGAGGCGTTCGGTTTCTATTTCTCCGCCCACCCCGTCGACCGCCACGCGCACCTCGCCAAAATGCACGGCGCCCGCCAATATGTCGCGCTGACCGAGCTGAAGATTCCGGAGGACGGCACGCGGGCCGGCGCGACGATGGCGGTGCTGGTCGAGGATGCGCGGTGGCGCACCTCTGCACGCGGAAAGCGCTACATGATGGCGACCGTGTCCGATGCCAGCGGCCAATTCATCGCGACCTGCTTCGACGATTCGGTCGCTGCCGAGCTGGAAGAGGCGGCGCGCTGCGGTGGCTGTGGCCTCATCACGGTCGAACTGGATCGCCGGCCCGGCGAAGAGACGCCGCGCGTCTCGATCAAGCGCATCCAGCCGTTCGAGACGCTGGCCTCGATCGCGCGCTTCACCATAGAGGCCAGGGTGGCCGATGCCGCCGCGTTGACGGCGCTGTCTGCATTGCTGGCCCAGCATCGCGGGGCGCGCGGCGAGGTGAGGGCGCGCATACCGGTTGGCGACGATGGCGAAGCAGTCGTCCTGCTGGGGCGCGACTTCCTGCTAGACATGGAATTGGTCGAGACGATCCAGGCCATCGCCGGCATCAGCGACGTTGCGCTCGATCGCGTCGCGTCACAATTGCGTTCGGTGGGCTGAGGCGATGCCGATCGATAGCAGCCTGCCGTTCCGCGCGGTCAACATCGCGGTCCTGACCGTCAGCGACACCCGTGGCCTGGCCGAGGATCGTTCCGGCGATACCCTCGTTGCGCGGCTGACGGAGGCGGGACATGTCCTGGCGGATCGCGTCATCCTGCGCGACGACACCGATGCGATCGTCGCGCAGCTGCACCGCTGGATCGACGACGACAGCGTGGATTGCGTCATCACGACCGGCGGCACCGGCGTCACCGGCCGCGACGTGACGCCCGAGGCCGTCGAGCGCGTGGCGAGCAAGATGATCCCCGGTTTCGGCGAACTGTTCCGCTACCTCAGCTTCGCGACGATCGGCACATCCACCGTGCAGTCCCGCGCCTGCGCCTGCGTCGCCCGGGGCACCTATATCTTCGCGCTGCCCGGCTCGACCGGGGCGGTGAAGGACGGGTGGGACGGCATCCTGCGCGATCAGCTCGACAGCCGGCACCGCCCCTGCAACTTCGTCGAACTGATGCCCAGATTGATCGAACGCTGAGACCGCGATCGTCTTGAAGGGGCCTAGAATGCCGGGTCGTCGCCCGGCAGCGCGGACACGTGGATGCCGCATTCCACCTTGTCCCAGCCGCGCCAGCGACCCGCACGCGGATCCTCGCCGGGCTTGACCTTGCTGGTGCAGGGCGCGCAGCCGATCGACAGATAGCCCTGTGCCTCCAACGGATGTCTGGGCAGGTCGTGCTCTTCGAAATAGCCGTCGAGTTGCGTCTTGTCCCAGTCCGCGAGTGGGTTGATCTTCAACCGGCCCTCGTCCTCCTCGAACCGCGGCAGCGCGGTGCGGGTGCCGGCCTGGAACCCCTTTCGCCCGGAAATCCAGGCATCGAACGGCGCCAGCGCGCGGCGCAGCGGTTCGACCTTGCGAATCTCGCAGCAGCCGTCGGGATCGTAGGACCAGCGCATCCCGGTCGCATCCTTCACGGCGAGCAGGCGCGGATCGGGGCGGAACACGCGCAGATCGGTAAGCCCCAGCCGCTCGGACAGTTCGTCGCGATAGGCAAGGGTTTCGCCGAACATCTTCTGCGTGTTCGTGAAAATGACGGGAACGTCCTTGTCGATCTGCGCCACCATGTGCAGCAGCACCGCCGACTCCGCGCCGTAGGAAGACACCGACGCGATGCGCCCGGCAAGCTCGCCGGTCAGCAGCGCGCGTAGCATGTCGGCCGCCGCCACGCCCGCAAAGCGGATCTGCATCGCGGCGGCATCCGCGGTGGTGAACGGCGGAACGACATCGATCATGTCCAGCGCGCGGCTAGCCATGCCGCAATTTCCAGACCGGCGGGGTCGCGTCGGCAGCGGCCTGATAGCGATAGTCGTACCGGTCGAGACTGCGGCGCAGCGCAACGGCATCGATCGGTGCCTCGGGCGCGAAGCTGTCGAAGCCGCAGCGGCGCATCAGCGGCAGCTGGTCGACCAGCACATCGCCGGCCGCCCGCAACTCGCCCGCATATCCGGCCTCGCGCAGCACCCGTGCGGCGCTATAGCCGCGACCGTCGCGAAACGTCGGGAAGCTGACCTCGACCAGCGCCAGCTGGCCCAGTTGCGGCAGCAGCGCACGCGCATCCTCGCCCGCCTCCAGTCGGACGGCGGTGGCATTGCTTTGGCCGAGGAAGGCATCGAGCGTCACCGCCGGTTCGTCATGCGGCTCATCGTCGCGAAAGCGGAGCAGCGCGTCATCCATAGATCGCCTCCTTGAAGGGTTCGAAGCCGACGCGGCGATAGGTGTCGAGGAAGCGTTCGCCGTCGTTGCGAACCGCGATATAGGTGTCGGTTACGCGCTCGATCGCATCGACGACCCCGTCTTCGGAGAATCCGGGACCGGTAATCTTGGCGAGGCTGACGTCCTCCGCACCCGATCCACCAAGGGAAAGCTGGAAATTCTCCACGCCTTTCTTGTCGACGCCCAGAATGCCGATATGCCCGGCGTGGTGATGGCCACAGGCGTTGATGCAGCCCGAGATCTTGAGCTTCAGTTCGCCAAGGTCACGCTGGCGGTCGCGGTCGGCGAAGCGCGCCGCGATCTTCTGCGCCAGGGGGATCGAGCGGGCGTTGGCGAGACTGCAATAATCGAGGCCCGGACAGGCGATGATGTCGGTGATGAGGTCGAGGTTGGGTTCGGCCAGACCTGCATCGGCCAGCGCGGTCCACACCGTGCGCAGATCGCGGATCGCGACATGCGGCAGCACGATGTTCTGGGCGTGGGTTACGCGCAACTCGTCGAACGAATAGCGCTCGCCCAGGTCGGCGAGCAGGTCGATCTGCGCCGCCGTCGCATCGCCGGGGATGCCGCCGGCAGGCTTCAGGCTGACGTTGACGATCGCATAGCCCGCCTGCTTGTGCGCGACGACATTCTGGTCGAGCCACACCGCAAAATCGGGATCGCTGCGATCGATCTCGACCGGCGCGTCCGTATCGAAGGCAGGGGGGGCGAACATCGCGGTGATGCGCGCAAGCTCAGCGCGGGGCGGATCGAGACCAAGCAACTTGACCGCGGCGAATTCCTCCTCGACCTGGCTGCGATAGGCATCCGGACCGATCTCGTGCAGCAGGATCTTGATCCGCGCCTTGTAGATGTTGTCGCGGCGGCCATAGCGATTGTAGACGCGCAGGCACGCCTCGAGATAGCTCATCAGGTCGTCGGCCGTAACGAAGTCGCGGATCAGGTGGCTGATCATCGGCGTCCGGCCCATGCCGCCGCCGACGTAGATCGCAGCGCCCAGTTCACCGTCCCGCATTACCAGCTGGATACCGATGTCGTGCAGGCGCATCGCTGCGCGATCCTCCTCCGCGGCGATCACGGCGATCTTGAACTTGCGCGGCAGATAGCTGAATTCGGGGTGGAACGTGCTCCACTGGCGGAGCAGCTCGGCCCAGGGACGTGGGTCGGCGACCTCGTCCGCGGCGGCGCCGGCATATTGATCGGCGCTGATGTTGCGGATGCAATTGCCACTCGTCTGGATGGCGTGCATCTCGACCGTCGCCAGCCTGGCGAGAATGTCGGGCGTGTCGGCGAGCTTGATCCAGTTGAACTGCAGGTTCTGGCGCGTGGTGAAATGGCCGTAGCCACGGTCATAGTCGCGCGCGATGGTGCCGAGCATCCGCATCTGGCGGCTGTCGAGCGTGCCATAGGGGATCGCGACACGCAGCATATAGGCGTGCAGCTGCAGGTAGAGGCCGTTCATCAGCCGAAGCGGCTTGAACTGATCCTCGGTCAGCTGGCCGGACAGGCGACGTTCCACCTGGTCGCGGAATTCATCGACGCGGGCATCGACGATGGCCTGGTCGTACTGGTCGTATCTATACATGATTGGCCTCGAATGTGGTCACGCGGTGGCGCGAGGCGATGTCCGGTGCACCCGACCCCGCCGTCATCCGGCCGCGCGCCGGTGCGGAGGACAGACGAGCACCATGGCTAATCGTAGGCATCAGATCACCCAGCTGCCCGCCGACGGGTCGGCCGGCTTGAGCGTCAGGTCGGGCCGCACGGTTGGCCCCAGGGCGCGGATGCGATCCTTGATATGCGCCGGGCGCGGCCCTTCGTGCGTGGCGATCGCGTCGATCAGATAGGGGACGTTGACCCGGCGGGCGCCCTCCTCGGTGCGCAGGATGCCTTCGCCCTCGGCGCCGACATCCGCCGCATCCTCGACATGGCGGGACCAGCCCGTGCCGGTCCACCAGACGACATCGCCGGTCGGCAGATCATTGCCTGTCAGCAACCTCATGCCGCAGTCTCCTCGGCGATGCGCGCCCAACGGGCGAGCTTGTCCTCTGCATCGGACAGTTCGACCACTTCGCCCACGACGATGATCGCCGGGCTCTGTACCGCCTCGCGCGTCACCATCGGGCCGAGATCGGCCAGGAGGGTGCGGATCGCACGGCTGCCGGCCAGCGTGCCGCGTTCAAGCACGGCGACTGGCATGTCGGGTGCGACGCCGTCCGCCATCAGCTTGTCCGCAATATCCGCCGCGGTAGCGACGCCCATGTAGATGACGAGCGTGCGGCCCTGACCGGCAAGGCCCGACCAATCCTGTTCGCTCAGCCCCTTGCACTGGCCCGCGACGAAGCTGACGGCGCTGGAATGGTCGCGATGCGTCAGCGGCAGCATCGCTTCGGCGGCGCAGCCGAGTGCCGCGGACACGCCGGGGATCACCTCGACCGGCAGGCCGGCGGCGCGTACCGCCTCCACCTCTTCGCCGCCGCGGCCGAAGATGAAGGGGTCACCTCCCTTCAGCCGCACCACGATCGCGCCGGTCTTCACATGCGCGACGATGAGGGCGTTGATCGCCTCTTGCGGCAGGGTGTGGCGGGCGCGCTGTTTGGCGACGGAGATGCGCTGCGCGGTCGCGGGTGCGATGTCGAGCACGCGCGGGTCGATCAGTCCGTCGTGAACGACGACGTCGGCGCTTTCCAGCGCAGCGACGGCGCGGACGGTGAGCAGGCCCGGATCGCCGGGACCTGCACCGACCAGGATGACGCGCCCACGGGCGCCGGGATCGAGAAGCGTAGCCATGATCGCCGAGATGGGCCGTGCCGACCGGCGGGACAAGCCAGCGTTGCTTTTGCGGGCGTTAGGGGAGCTTGTGCGGTCCGGCCACGGCTGCCGCCCCGGCCTGGAACCCCATGATCGGCGTCATGCGTCGCGCATGCCGATGCCGATATTGGCGCGCGCCGATTCGGCTTCGTTGCTGACCACCGGATAGGCGCAATAATCGGCGGCATAATAGGCGCTGGGCCGGTGATTGCCGCTCCAGCCGATCCCGCCGAACGGCGCGGAGGACGAGGCGCCGTTGGTCGGACGGTTCCAGTTGACGATACCGGCGCGGATGCCCGCCCAGAACCGGTCGTACAGCGCCGGCGTCTGGCTGACGAGTGCCGCCGACAGACCGTAGCGGGTGTCGTTGGCGGTGGCGATCGCGGCGTCGAAATCCTGTTCGCGATAGATTTGCAGGATCGGGCCGAACAGCTCGATATCGGGGCGCTCGGTCGCCGCGGTCATGTCGATCATGGCGGGCATCAGGAACGGCAGGTCGTCCCGCACGCGTTCGAGATGGCGGATCGGGCGACCGCCGCGCATCAACAGCGCAAGGAAGCTTTCGGTCAGCTGATCGGCGACCTGATTGTCGATCACCGGACCCATGAAGGGCTGCGGATCGTCATGGGGGGCGCCGACGATGAGCCGGCCGATCATGGTGTTGATCGTTTCGACCAGCGGATCGTAGAGGCGATCCTGCACGATCAGGCGGCGTGCGGCGGTGCACCGCTGGCCGGCGGTGGTGAAGGCCGACTGGATCACCAGCACCGCGGCCGAATGCAGGTCGGGCGTGTCCCAGACGATGATCGGGTTGTTGCCACCCATTTCCAGCGCCAGGATCTTTTCGGGCTTGGCGGCGAAGGCACGATTGAGCGCCAGGCCGGTACGTGCCGATCCGGTGAACAGCAGGCCATCGATGTCCGGATGCTCGGCCAGCGCCTTGCCCTCCGCCGGGCCGCCGATCAGGATGCGGATGCAGTCCTCCGGCACGCCCGCTGCCCGGTAGCAATCCACCAGGAAGGCGCCGGTCGCCGGCGTCTTTTCGGATGGCTTGAAGACGACCGCGTTGCCGGCAAGCAGCGCCGGGACGATGTGGCCGTTGGGTAGGTGCGCGGGAAAATTGTACGGCCCCAGCACTGCCAGCACGCCATGCGGCTTGTGACGGAGCGCCATGCGACTGCCCATAGGCGCATCGAGGCGGCGCTGCGCGGTACGTTCGGCATAAGCGGTGACCGAAATGTCGACCTTGGCGATCACCGTATCGACCTCGGTGCGCGCTTCCCACAGTGGCTTGCCCGTCTCACGCGCCAGCAGGTCGGCGAATGGTTCGTGCCGCTGGCGGACGACGTTGCCGAACCGCCGCATCGTCTCGATCCGTACGGTGAGCGGCAGCGCCGCCCATGCCGCCCAGCCGTTGCGGGCGGCGGCGACCTCGACATTCGCATCGCCGGCCTCGGCGCGCCACAATTCGGCACCCGTGGCGGGTTCGTAGGAGATGATCGCTTCAGCCATGCTTGCCCTTTGACCTCTGCGCGGGAGGGTTAGGGGAATGGTGGCATGGCGGCAAGATGGTGGCGGGGGTGTCCGGCGTCAGCCGAGCGCCGCGCCCATCGTCCGGATTGCGGCGACCTTGGCGTGGAGCGCGGACCAATCGTCATGCGCGGCGATCGGGTCCCAGATCGCCTCCACCTCGTCGATCAACATGCTGCATGGCTCGCCCTGCCAATAGGCATGGCTTCGCGCCTTTCTCGGCCCATAGGGTGCCAGTGCGGCGCGTACGGCGTCCCATTCCGGGCCATAGCCGGCGGGCAAGGCGCCGCCGAATGCGTCGAAGAAGAACCGGTCCATCGGCGTAGCCGTGGTGCGCAGCGCCCGCTCCATCACCTGGACGAGGGCGCGATCCTCGTCGGGCGAGCGCGGCAGGACTCCCATCCGCCAGAGCAATGCGGCCGTGATCTGCGGCTGGTAGCGCGGGCCGAACTGCTCGATCAGCGCGACCAGCGGGTCGCTGTCGGCGATCAGCCGCAGGCTGGCGGCGAGTTGCATCACGTCCCAATGGATCGCCTCCGGCTGGCGACCGAAGGCATAGAGGCCGGCGTGATCGAAATAGGCCGCGGTAAATGCCGGATCCCATGTCGGGGCGAACCGCCAGGGGCCATAGTCGAAGCTTTCGCCGGTGACGTTGATGTTGTCGCTGTTCAGCACGCCATGCACGAAGCCTGCCGCCATGTAGCGCGCGGCGAGCGTCGCGGTCCGGGTGACGACAAGGTCGAGCAGGCGGACGGGGTCGTCGGAATCCTCGCCGTACAGGTGGCGAAGGGCATATCGCACGACGGTACGCATGCCATCCTCGTCCTGCAGATAGGCGAGCCGTTGAAACGTGCCGATGCGGATATGGCCGTGGCTGAGCCGCACCATCACCGCCGAGCGGGTCGGCGACGGTTCGTCTCCGCGCGCGAGTTCCTCGCCAGTTTCGATCAGCGACAGCGTCCGGCTGGTGGGGACGTTCAGCGCCTCCAGCATCTCGGTCGCGAGGATTTCGCGCACGCCGCCCTTCAGCGTCAGGCGGCCATCGCCGAAGCGGCTATAGGGGGTCTGGCCCGACCCCTTGGTGCCGAGGTCCATCAATCGCCCGCGATCGTCGCGCATCTGGGCGAAGGTAAAGCCGCGCCCGTCGCCGATGTCCGGATTATACTGGCGGAACTGATGCCCGTGATAGCGGAGCGCGAGCGGCTGGGGCAGGGTGCCGGGCAGGGGTGTGAAACGGCCGAATGCCTGCGTCCATTCGGCGTCGGTCAGCGTGCCGAGGCCGATCTGCGTCGCCGCCTTGTCGTTGCGGAAGCGCAGCATGGTCTGCGGAAAGTCCGCCGCCTCCACGGGATCCCAAAGGGTGGGACCGAGATCGAGCAGGGCGGTTTCGGGGCGGTATGCTTGCGGGTCGATGGGCATGTGTGGATATGGAGGTCGCCAACCTGAGGACGCAACCATGGCTGCCTACGAAAACTGCTATTGGATGTCGGCCGACGGGCTGAAGCTGCATTATCGACTGTATCCGGGCGATCCGGCGTTGCCGCCGGTCGTGTGTCTGCCGGGCCTCACCCGCAATGCCCGCGATTACGACGCGCTCGCAGCGCGGCTGGCCGGACGGCGACAGGTGATTGCGGTCGATTTTCGCGGTCGCGGCAAGAGCGAACATGCCAGGGACCCGATGACCTATGTGCCGGCGACCTATGTCGCCGACATGCAGGCGCTGTTGACAGAGCGTCGCATCGCCCGGTTCGTCGCGATCGGCACCTCGCTGGGCGGCAGCGTCGCCATGCTGCTCGCCCAGGCGGGCCATGGCGTGGGCGGCGGCGCCACCATCGCGGCGGCCTTGCTGAACGACGTCGGGCCGGAGGTCGATCCGGCCGGCATGAGCCGGATCAGAGGCTATGTCGGCAAGGGCAGCAGCTGCCCGACCTGGATGCACGCGGCGCGCAGCCTCGCCGATGCGCATGGCGACGTCTATCCCGACTGGCAGATCGAACAATGGCTGGCGATGGCCAAGCGCCTCTATCGCCTGAACAGCAGCGGTCGGATCGTGTTGGACTACGATCTGAAGATCGCGGAACCGCTGCGCACGCCGGGTGACGATGCCGGGCCCGACATGTGGGCGGCGCTGTCGGCGTTGCGCGACACGCCGGTGCTGATCGTGCGGGGCGGTCGGTCGGATGTGCTGGCGCAACCGGTGGCGGAGCGGATGGTGGCGGCGCTGGACGAGGCGGAGCTCGTGACGCTGCCCGGCGTCGGCCACGCGCCGACGCTGGCAGAGGACGTGCTGCACGGCCCGATCGACCGGCTGCTGGAGCGCGCCCGCACGTGACGGCGGTGCCGGCCGCGCCCGCCGGCGTCGCGGACGACGAGCCCGACGGCGCGCCGCGGATCGCGTTGCTCGACATCCTGCGCGGGGTGGCGATCCTCGCCATCCTGTTCATGAACGTCAGCGAGATGGGCGCATCGATGACCGCCAATTGGTCGGACATCCGCCACATCGGCTGGACCGCCGCCGACCAGGGTGCATGGTGGCTGCGCACCCTGCTGGTCGAGGGGACGGCGCGGGCGCTGCTCGAGATGCTGTTCGGCGCGGGGATGCTGATCCTCTCCGGACGGATCGCCGCCGCGTCGGACGACGTGGTCGCGGTGCCGCTGCGCTACGGCTGGCGCAATATCGTGCTCTGGGCGTTCGGCATGGTCCACATGTTCGTATTGCTGTGGCCGGGCGATATCCTCCACACCTATGCGCTCGCGGCGTTGCTGGCCTGCGCGTTCCGGACGTTGCCGGCGCGGGCGCTGCTCACCGTCGGCCTGTCCTATGCGGCGTTCACGCTGGCGACGGGCGCGGTCGCGGTCGGTGCGCCCGTCACCGCACCTTCGGCCCGGATCGCGGCGGACGCCGCAGCCGTGCGCGCCGAGGATGCGTTCGGCCATGGCGATGGCGCGGCCTGGGTGGCGGGGCAGCGCCGCGTCGGGCTCGACCGGCTGGGGGACGACGAGGTCGTCTTCGTCTGGGAAGCGGCGGCGACGATGCTGGTCGGCGCCGCGCTGTTCCGCTGGGGCGCGTTGCAGGGCGACTGGTCGCGGCGTCGCTATCGCTGGTTGCTGGCCGGCGGTTACGGCATCGGCGTGCCGCTGCGCCTGTATGGCGCGTGGGAGGCGACGCGGTTCGACGGTCGGGTGGAGATCGCCTGGATTTGGGAAGACGTCGCACGGCTGGCGATGACCTGCGGCCATGTCGCGGTGATCGCGCTGGCGATCGGCACGGTGGCGGGGGCGCGGGCGCTCCGGCCCTTCGTCGCGGCGGGGCGGACGGCGCTGACGCTGTATGTCGCGCAGACCGTGATCGTGTCGTGGCTGGTGTTTTCGCCGTTCGGACTGGGGCTGTACGGGGCGTTCGGCTGGGCATGGCTGATGGCGCTGGCCCTCGCCGTCAACGCGCTGCTGCTGTGGGGGGCGAACCTGTGGCTGCGCCGGTATCGCATCGCGCCGGTCGAATGGGCCTGGCGGTCGCTGGTCGACTTGCGCGTGCTGCCGATGCGGCGGTGACGGCTTCCTTGGCTGCGTCGCCGCCGCTAGACCGCCCGCATGCCGCAGCCGATCCACATCCTCCACCTTCATTCGAGCTTCAGCCTGGGCGGCAAGGAGGCGCGGGCGGTCCGGCTGATGAACGCCTTTGGCGATGCGGCGCGGCATACCATCGTCAGCGGCGTTCCCGACGAGCTCGGCGCCCGCGCGGCGATCGGCAGGCACGTCCGCTACGAAATCGCCCAGAATGCGCCATCGCTGACCGGACGACCGTCGGTCGCACGCTATGAGGCGCTGGCGGCGTTCATGCGGCGGTTCGACCTGGTGCTGTCCTATAATTGGGGAGCGATCGACGGCGCGATGGCGCGCCGGGTGTTTCCGAAGGGCGCACCGCCGCTGGTGCATCACGAGGACGGCTTCAACGCCGACGAGGCGAAGGGCCTGAAGGTCGAACGCAACGTCTATCGGCGGATCGCGCTCGGTGCGGCGCAGGCGCTGGTAGTGCCGTCGCAGGTGCTCGAGAGCATCGCCCTGCGCACCTGGAAACAGCCGCCGGCGCGCGTCCACCGCATCGCCAACGGCATCGATACCGCGCTGTATGGGCAAAAGCCCGATCCGCGCGTGATTCCCGGCTTCGTGCGCGACACGAAGGAGGTCGTCATCGGCGCACTCGCCGGCCTGCGCGCGGTCAAGGACCTGCCGCTGCTGGTGCGAGCCTGCGGCGGATTGTCCGGACGGTTCCGGCTGGTCATCGTCGGCGAAGGACCGGAGCGGCAGGCGATCCTGGACGCGGCGCAGGCAATGGGTATCGCGGATCGACTGGTGTTGCCGGGCTTCCTCGACCGGCCGCACCGCTTCATCGGCGCGTTCGACATCATCGCCCTGTCGTCGAAGAGCGAGCAATTCCCGATCAGCATCGTCGAAGGCATGGCCGCAGGGCTGCCGGTGGTCAGCACCCCCGTGGGCGACGTGCCGCGCATGGTCGCGGCCGCGAATGCGCCCTTCGTCGCCGGGGGCGACGAGGTGCTGTTGCGCGACGCGCTGCAACCGCTGGTGCTGGATCCCGAACTCCGCGCCCGCGTCGGCGCCGCGAACCGCGCGAAAGCGGTGGCGGACTATGACGAGGCCGTGATGATCGCCCGCTATCGCGCCGTCTATGCAGACGCGATGCGGCGACCGGGCGTGCTGGGATAGCGGCGCGCCTCATGCCAAAGGGCGGGCGACGGTCCTAGCCGGCTTGCATCGCGGCCAGTTCATGCCCGTCGGGATCGGCGAAGTGAAAGCGCCGGCCGCCCGGAAATGCGAAGATCGGCACCGTCACCGTGCCGCCCGCGCCCTCGACCGCGGCCAGCGCCGCCTCAAGGTCGTCCACCTCGATGACGGGCAACGGCTTCGCGACCCGATCCGGGGAGGCGTCCAGACCGACGTCCGTATCACCGGTCGTCGTGGCTGCATAGGTCGGCCCGTAGTCGCTGAACGTCCAGCCGAACGCCGTATCGTAGAACGCTTTTGCCCGACCCGTCTCCGTCACCGGCAATTCGAGATACATCAACCGCGCCATACGCCTGCACCCTCCGACAAGTTCTTGCTATGTTCTACATGGCGACTTAGCTTGATGCAATGCCCCAGCCCATCGCCAAGCGTCCGGTCCGCGGCGCCACCGTCAACACCGAAAGCCAACGGTTCAAACTGCCGCATACCGAGGCGGATGGCGACTGGCTGGACGCTTGCGGCGCAATCGACGGTGCGGCGCCACCGCTGCGGACCAGCGTGACGGTGGAACAGGCGCGGACGATCATCAGCCGCAATACCTCGCCCGACATCGGCTTCGACCGATCGATCAACCCCTATCGCGGCTGCGAACATGGCTGCATCTATTGCTTCGCCCGGCCGACGCATGCGTTTCACGACCTGTCGCCCGGCCTCGATTTCGAATCGCGCCTGTTCGCCAAGCCCAACGCCGCCGCGCTGTTGCGGGCCGAACTGCGCAAACCGGGCTATACCGTCGCGCCGATCGCACTCGGTACCAACACCGATCCCTATCAGCCGATCGAGAGCGAGTGGCGGATCACGCGCAGCATCATCCAGGTGCTGGCGGAAACCCGGCATCCGCTGACCATCACGACCAAGTCGGATCGCGTCGTCCGCGATATCGACCTGCTCGCACCGATGGCGGCCGAGGGCCTGGCTGGTGTCGCCCTGTCGATCACCTCGCTCGATCCGAAGATCGCCGCAACGATCGAACCGCGCGCGCCGCATCCCGAACGGCGGTTGAAGGCGGTGCGGGCGCTCGCCGACGCCGGGGTGCCGGTCTACGTCTCGATCGCGCCGATCATCCCGGCGATCACGGACCATGAACTGGAACATCTGGTCGAGCGGGCGGCGGAGGCGGGGGCGCGGGCGTGTTTCTTCATTCCCGTGCGCCTGCCGCATGAGGTCGCGCCGCTGTTCCGCGCCTGGCTCGACGCACATTTTCCGGATCGCGCGGCCAGGGTGATGGCGACCATCCGCGCGCTGCGCGGCGGCAAGGACAATGATCCGGAATTCTTCAGCCGGATGCGTGGCACCGGTCCATGGGCGGAGCTGATGCGAACGCGTTTCCTGATCGCCACCCGAAAACACGGCCTCGCCCGCCGCAGCGCGCCGCTTCGCACCGACCTGTTCCGGCCGCCTGCCGGCCCGCAGGGGGAATTGTTCTGATCTTATCGCGCCGCTAACCAAGTTGCGGCATCACGATGCGGCATGACCCGCGGCATGACCCCATTCCGGATCTGGCTGATCCTCCTGATCGCGGCGGCCGCATTGCGTCTGCTAGACCTGGGCAATCCACTCGTCGATCTCGATGAGCAGATGTACCTGCTCGTAGGCCAGCGCATGTGGGACGGCGCCATCCCCTATGTCGACATCTGGGATCGCAAACCGATCGGGCTATTCCTGCTGTATGCGGCGACGCAGGCGCTGCCGATGGATGCGGTGGTCGCCTATCAGTCGGTCGCGGCGGTGGCGGCGGTCGCCACCGCCGGGTTGATCGCCGGGCTGGTCCGCCGGTTCGGCGCGGCGGCCGGCGCCTTGCCGGCGGGCCTCACCTATCTCGTCTGGCTGGAACTGATCGGCGGGCGGGGAGGGCAGTCGCCGGTCTTCTACAACCTGCTCGTCGCCGCGGCCGCGACGCTGGTCTGGCGTGCGATCGCGGATCGCAAGCGCACCGGCGCGCTTGCCATGATGCTCGTCGGGCTGGCGCTGCAATTGAAGCCGACCGTCGTGTTCGAAGGGCTGTTTCTGGGGGTGACGCTGCTGGTCGCATGCTGGCGGAGCACGGGATCGGCCGCGCGCGTCGCCGTCGCGGCGGCAGGCTACATGGCGGCGGCGCTGCTCCCGACACTGTTGGCCTACGCCACCTATGCCGCGATCGGTCACGGCGATGCGTGGTGGTTCGCCAACGTCGATTCGATCTTTCTGCGCGACGTCCCGCCGGGCGAACCCCTCCTCGATCGATTGGCCGGCGCGGCGATGGTGTTGGCGCTCCCGGCTCTGGCCGCGATCCGGGGTGTGATCGGCACGCGCGGCGTCGCGCGGGCGTTCGTCGCGGCATGGCTGGCGGTTGCTATTATAGGCTGGCTGCTGATTCCGCCGTACTTCAACCATTATGCGTTGCCGCTGCTGGTCCCGATCGGCGTCGCCGCGGGGCTTGCGCTCGATCGCGGGACGATGCGCGGCCTGATGGCGGTCGCCGCCATCGGCCTGCTTCTCCTCAGCGGCTATCCGCATCGGGGCGAAACGGCGGATGCCCGCCGCCGCCTCGCGACGTTGTCGGCCGCCATTGCCCGTCACGCCGGCCGTGATTGCCCCTTCGTGTTCGAGGCGCCGCCGGCGCTGTACACCGCCGGCCGTTTTTGCCTGCCGGGCCCTTATCCTTTCCCGTCCCACCTGATCCAGGCGAGCGAGCGGAGGGCGATCGGTGTCGACCCGGCCGCGGAAGTCGCCCGCATCCTCGCCGCCAGGCCTTCGGTTATCGTCACCGGTCGTGCGCCACGGGATGGCGACAGTCGCACGGTGCCGCTCGTCGATCGGGCCATCGCGGCGCATTACCGTCCCGTAGCCCGGCAGCTCGGCGTCACCGTCTACGCGATCGTCGATTGACACAGGCCGGCGGGCCGTCGCGCCATCATCGCCGCGACCAGCGGTCGCTCCAATACCGCCGCCACATGGGAAACACAGTCAGGACTTCACCGGTGCGACCCTCACCCATCGCGCCTGCGACGATGTCGTGCGCCGCACCCGCCTCGACGACCGAATGGATCGATCGTCCCGATCCTGCGGGATATCGGGCGGGCGGCCTTCGTTGTGAACGTGACCTCGCCACCGACGGGGCTTCGACGCAGCGACAGGAGACGACCATGGCAGACGAAACCACGCAGGACGATAAGGTGCAGGGCAACGACATGAACGGCCAGAAGCAAGACCGCGACCGGGAAGGTCAAGAGGCGCCAAGCCAAGCCCCCGATACGGGTAACGACACCGACGAATCGGGCGCCGGCTACGGCAACCATGGCGATGTCCGGCATGATGCAACCGGCGGCTGAAGACCGCAACGGCGCCGTGCCATAAGGACGGGAGCCCCTGCGGTTCCCGTCTCCGTACATGGCCGGCGCTAATGTGCTCAGCGGCGGGCCGCGATGTCCGCACGCAACCTACCGTTGCTCGACAGCAGCAGTCCTTCGGGGCGCTGCGCCGGCGCGAAGGTGGCAAGGCCGACCGGTTCCGACATGCCGACGTAGATTGCCTCGACCCCGCCACGCGCACTATACGCTTCGTGCCAGAATCCGCAGCCATGCCGGTCGATGAGGAATTCCCGCCACCAGCCGCTATGCGGAGCGGACCGGGTGAACCGGCCAAGGGCGTCCAGATCGCGCCAATATTGCTTCATGCCCAGGTGGTTCCAGCCGAACAGCATCTGGTCGTGGCACAGCAGGCCATCGGGGCGATCGCGCGTGACCTCGCGCAATCCACGTCCGATCCGCATCAGCGAAGGCAGGCCACGGATGCTTCCGATCCGAAATCCCAACAGCACCATGACGAGATCGGGATAGGCGGCAAGATCGACGGTGCTACGGGCGGCATGGCTTTGCATCGGCTTCGCTCCAGTTTACACCATATACTAACCTTGCTTGCTTACGGTGTAAACAACGATGTCCGCTGCGCCTTCGCTTCGCGACCTGCTGGTACAACGCGCCACCGAATTGCTCGATGCCGGGGAACACGACGTGTCCTTGCGTGCGGTCGCCCGCGCGGCCGGGGTGTCCGCGATGGCGCCATATCGTCATTTCCCCGACAAGGCGGCGCTGCTGCGCGCGGTGGCGGAGCGGGCGTTTGCCGATTTGCATGACGACCTGGTCGCCGCCGATACGCACGGCGCGCGCGAGACGATCGGGCGGGCGCTGGTGGAACAGGGCGCCGCTTACGTCGCCTTTGCCCGGCGGCGTCCGGCGCTGTTCCGGCTGATGTTCACCGACACGGCCGCGAAGGATGGCTGCCTGCCCGGAGACATGACGGGCGGCGAGGCCTATCGCGTCCTTGCAAGGCGGGTGGCGTCCTTCGACCCCGATGATCCCGACACGGCGACGATGGCGGCATGGTCGATCGTCCACGGCATGACGCTGCTGATCCTCGATCGCCGCCTGCCGCCCGAACCCGCTGCCGTGCACGCCGCGCTCGACCTGTTCGTCGCCGGATTGTCGCGGACATGAAAAGGGGCCTGGAAGCCGTCGCCTCCAGACCCCCGTTCAACGTCAGACCGAAGCTTAGCCCCAGTTCGCCATCTTCTGTTCGAGGTTGGCCCGCACCGCCTCGAAGAACTGCTCGGTGGTCATCCACGGCTGGTCCGGTCCGATCAGGATGGCGAGATCCTTGGTCATCTGGCCGTTCTCGACGCACTCGATGCAGCAGCGCTCCAGCGTCTCGGCGAACTTCACGACGTCCGGCGTCTCGTCGAACTTGCCGCGATACTTCAGGCCGCCGGTCCAGGCGAAGATCGACGCGATCGGGTTGGTCGACGTCGCCTTGCCCTGCTCGTGCTGGCGGAAGTGGCGGGTGACGGTGCCGTGCGCGGCCTCCGCCTCGACCGTCTTGCCGTCCGGCGTCAGGAGGACCGAGGTCATCAGGCCGAGGCTGCCGAAGCCCTGCGCGACCTGATCCGACTGCACGTCGCCGTCGTAGTTCTTGCACGCCCAGACGAACTCGCCGTTCCACTTCAGCGCCGATGCGACCATGTCGTCGATCAGGCGGTGCTCGTAGACGATGCCTGCTTCCTTGAACTTGTCCTTGAACTCAGCCTCGAACACCTCGGCGAACAGGTCCTTGAAGCGGCCATCATAGGCCTTGAGGATCGTGTTCTTGGTCGACAGGTACACCGGCCACTTGAGGTTGAGGCCGTAGTGCATCGACGCCCGCGCGAAATCGCGGATCGAATCGTCGAGGTTGTACATGCCCATCGCGACGCCCGACGAGGGGAACTGGAACACCTCCTCGTCGATCAGCGTGCCATCGTCGCCCTCAAACACGAGGCGCAGCTTGCCGGGGCCGGGCACGCGGAAATCGGTCGCCTTATACTGGTCGCCGAAGGCATGGCGGCCGACGACGATCGGGTGCGTCCAACCCGGGATCAGGCGGGGGACGTTCTTGATGACGATCGGCTCACGGAAGACGACGCCGCCCAGGATGTTGCGGATCGTGCCGTTCGGCGACTTCCACATCTTCTTGAGGCCGAACTCCTCGACGCGCTGCTCGTCGGGGGTGATCGTGGCGCACTTCACGGCGACGCCATGCTTCTGCGTCGCCTTGGCGGCCTCCACCGTCACCCGATCCTCGGTCGCGTCGCGATGCTCGATGCCGAGATCGTAATAATCGAGCTCGATGTCGAGGTAGGGCTTGATCAGGCGCTCGCGGATCCATTCCCAGATGATCCGCGTCATTTCATCGCCGTCGATCTCGACGATCGGGTTCTTCACCTGAATCTTGGCCATTTTCTCGTCCTATGGGAGGGGAATTTGGTGCCGCGTCTACGGACAAGCGGGCGGGGGATCAACCACCGGCGACAGTCCGAGCCGCCCGAGCGTTGTGTTGCATGAACGACACGGGTACACCCGGTTGTTATGCCATCGCTCGAAAAGCCTCCCCACACGCCGCTGCCGACGACGACAGTCAAGTGGCGCTTCCCCTCCGTCCATCCCGAAGGCCACAAATATGCGGCCATCGCGCTGGGCATCACCCTGCTCGCGACGATCGTCACCAAGGTGCTGTTCTGGCCGCTGATCGCGGTGGTGGTCTGGGTGCTCACCTTCTTCCGCGATCCGATTCGGACGACGCCGGTCGGCGAGGGGCTCATCATCGCGCCCGCCGACGGGCTGGTCACGATGATCCAGAAGGTGCCGGTACCGCGCGAACTGGTCGGCGATCTCGGCGATACGCCGCTGACCCGCGTGTCGATCTTCATGTCCGTGTTCGACGTGCACATCAATCGCACGCCGATCGCGGGGACGATCCGCCAGGTCGTCTATATCAGCGGCAAGTTCCTCAACGCCGACCTCGACAAGGCGTCCGACGAAAACGAACGCCAGCATATCGTCGTCGAGGGGCGCGACGGGCGCCGCATCGGCTTCACGCAGATCGCCGGTCTGGTGGCGCGCCGTATCGTCCCCTTCGTCAAGCCGGGCGACATGGTCGCGACCGGACAGCGCATCGGCCTCATCCGCTTCGGCAGCCGCGTCGATGTGTTCCTGCCCGACGATATCGTACCGCAGGTGACGCTCGGTCAGCGGTCCATCGCCGGTGAGACCGTCATCGGCCGCGTCGGCGGCGTCCCCGTTGCCGGCATCGCACAATAATGGCCGATCCGATGGATGACCGCGACGCCACCCTGATCCGCCGTCGACTGCCGCGACGTCCGCGTGGCCTGCCGCTCCGGGCAGTGGCACCCAATGCGGTGACCGCGCTGGCGCTGTGTTCCGGCCTGAGCGGCGTTCGTTTCGCGATCGGGGGCGAGTGGCAGAGCGCCGTCGCCATGATCATGGTGGCCGGTGTCCTCGACGGCCTCGACGGCCGTATCGCGCGGATGCTCCATGGCGAAAGCCGGTTCGGTGCCGAACTTGATTCCCTGTCCGACGCCATATCGTTCGGTGTCGCGCCGGCGCTCATCATGTATCTCTGGTCGCTCGCGGCGCTGCCGCGGCTGGGGTGGATCAGCAGTCTGATCCTCGCCGTATTCTGCGCCCTGCGTCTCGCCCGGTTCAATGCCAAGATAGACGAGACGGATCAGCCCCATAAATCGGCCGGATTCCTCACCGGCGTACCTGCACCGGCCGGGGCAGGCCTGGCGATGCTGCCGATGTATTTCTGGTTCTGGACCGACCAGCCAATATTCGCTTCGCCGTATATCGTGGCGGCCTGGGTCGCCTTCATCGCCGTCCTGATGGTATCGAGTGTTGCGACCTTCTCGTGGACCTCGCTGAAACTGCGTCGCACCGTCCGGTTCGAAGCCATTGCCGTCGTCGTGCTGCTGGGCGCCGCGCTGGTTTCGGCGCCGTGGCATACGCTCAGCGCGATCTGTGTAGGTTACCTGCTGACCATACCGTTCAGTGTGGCCAGCTATAATCGTGTCAGGCGGCTGCGCGCAGCCGGCGAACGCCCGCGGGGATCGGAGCCGACGCCCAGCGCCTGACGGCGATGCGCCGTTCGGCCAATGCGAGTTCCGAAAGCGGGGCAAAGGCCGGTTCGACGTTGCCCGACGCAAGGCTGACGATCCGACGCCATTGTGGCGCCACGGTCGCTGCCATGACGCCGATGGCGACCATGAAAGCACCGACGAAGACGAGAACACTGATCACTGCAACCATCGAACCAACTCCGGGCCAGGTTCACGAGCGACCTGTGGATAACTCGATAAACCAATGATTTGTCAGTGAGTTCCACTCCCGCACCGATTTATGCCGTTTCGGACACTTTACAGTGCCTTAACCGCGATCGGAACATTCATGTCCACTGTCTGGACGCTGTATGTTCCACCTACGTTCTATGAGTCAAGCGGGAACGTTCGGCTTGCGTTGCGCAAACCGTTCCGGTAATGGCGCGCCCCTCAACCCCGCATGGGAAGCATCATAGCCCGGTGCGCCGCTCCGCAAGGTGTGACGTCATCCGCTTCCCAGAGGCTCAACCGGAAGGAATTATCCTATGGCGGCTCCCGTCGTCACCATGCAGCAGCTCATCGAGACTGGTGCGCACTTCGGCCACCAGACCCACCGCTGGAACCCGAAGATGAAGCCCTACATCTTCGGCGACCGCAACGGCGTCCACATCCTCGACCTCTCGCAGACCGTGCCGCTCTTCGCGCGCGCGCTCGAATTCGTCTCGTCGTCGGTCGCCGGTGGCGGCAAGGTGCTGTTCGTCGGTACCAAGCGCCAGGCGCAGGACGCCGTCGCCGATGCGGCGCGCCGTTCGGGCCAGCATTTCGTCAACCACCGCTGGCTGGGCGGCATGCTCACCAACTGGAAGACGATCAGCAACTCGATCAAGCGCCTCAAGAGCCTCGAAGAGCAGCTCTCGGGCGACACGCACGGCCTGACCAAGAAGGAAGTGCTGCAGCTGACCCGTGAAAAGGACAAGCTGGAACTCAGCCTCGGCGGCATCCGCGACATGGGCGGCGTGCCCGACGTGATGTTCGTGATCGACGCGAACAAGGAAGAGCTGGCGATCAAGGAAGCCAACACGCTTGGCATCCCGGTCGTTGCGATCCTCGATTCGAACGTGTCGCCAGACGGCATCGCCTTCCCGGTTCCCGCGAACGACGACGCCAGCCGCGCCATCCGCCTGTATTGCGAAGCGATCGCCATCGCGGCGACCCGCGGCAACCAGGAGCAGCAGTCGCGCCGCGGCGTCGATCTGGGTGCGCAGGATGTCGCACCGACCGAGGAGGCGCTGACCGTGCCGACGCCGGCGGCACAGGCGGACGACGTTCAGGCCGTAGAGCCGGAAGCGCAGGCCGCGACCAACGTCGAAGGCGCCGGCGCCGAGACCGAGCGTCAGATCGACGCGTAACGCACGTCGTCGAACCGTCATGCGGGCGGGGTAGGGCGGCTGGGTTGCCCGCAAAGTATGACTTTGCGGGAGCCCTGGAGCCCCGCCTCGCCCGCAATCACATTCGAGTAAAAGGATTACGCACATGGCTGAAGTTACCGCAGCGATGGTCAAGGACCTGCGTGAGAAGAGCGGCGCCGGCATGATGGATTGCAAGAAGGCGCTGAACGAGACCGCCGGCGACATGGATGCCGCGCTGGACTGGTTGCGTACCAAGGGCCTGGCTGCCGCACAGAAGAAGTCGAGCCGTACCGCTGCCGAGGGCCTCGTCGGCGTCGCCACCGCGGGCACCAAGGGTGCGGCGGTCGAGGTGAATTCGGAAACCGACTTCGTCGCGAAGAACGACCAGTTCCAGCAGTTCGTGCGCGAGGTCACGCAGATCGCGCTCGCCACCGGTGGCGACATCGAGGCGCTGAAGGCCGAGGCGATGCCGTCGGGCACCAGCGTCGCCGACGTGCTGACCAACAACATCGCGACGATCGGCGAGAACCAGTCGCTGCGTCGCACCAAGCGGCTGGAAGTCGCGAAGGGCGCCGTCGTGTCCTACGTCCACAACCAGGCCTCGCCCGGCCTCGGCAAGATCGGTGTGCTCGTCGCCCTCGAATCCGATGCCTCGGACGAGGTGCTGCAGGGTCTCGGCAAGCAGCTTGCGATGCACATCGCCGCCGCCTTCCCGAAGGCGCTGAACGAGGAAGACCTCGATGAAGCCGAGATTGAGCGCGAGCGTGCGATCGCGACCGAAAAGGCCGCCGAATCGGGCAAGCCCGCCGACATCATCGCCAAGATGGTCGAGGGCGGCATCGCCAAGTTCCGCAAGGAGCACGCGCTGGTCAGCCAGCTGTTCGTCATGGACGGCAAGACCAAGATCAGCGACGTCGTGGCCAAGGCGGGCAAGGACGCCGGCACCACCATCGTGCTGAAGGACTATGTCCGCTTCCAGCTCGGCGAAGGCATCGAGAAGGAAGCGTCCGACTTCGCCGCGGAAGTCGCGGCCGCTTCGGGCGTCGCCCAGAAGTAACGATCGGATCCTTCCCGGCATGGGGAAGGCGGCCGTTCGCGGGTTGGATGGCGAAGGGGCGATGCCGGGCGTGCGTACCGCCCGGTTCCCCTAGCCCGCCCGGCGGCAGTCGCCTGTCCCGTGCCCGGGAAGGATTTTTCGTGTCTGTTTCGACAAATTCCGGTGCACCGGACCGGACGCGCCCAGCCGAGGTTGCCCCTGTTGGCATCGCCGCCTAAGGTCCGGCCCGCTTTACCTTACCGTCAGGACCCCATGACCGCCGGCCCCCGCTTCAAACGTATCTTGCTGAAACTCTCCGGCGAAGTGCTCATGGGGGAGGGTGGCCTGGCCATCGATCCCGAGATCACCGCACGCGTAGCGCAGGAGATCGCGGACGTTCGGGGGCAGGGCTATGAGCTGTGCGTCGTCGTCGGGGGTGGCAACATTTTCCGCGGCCTGTCCGCCGCCGCCAAGGGGATCGAGCGCGCGACCGCCGACTACATGGGCATGCTCGCGACCGTCATGAACGCGCTCGCGGTGCAGAATGCGCTCGAGCAGATCGGCGTCGACACCCGCGTGCAGTCCGCCATCCCGATGCAGTCGGTGTGCGAACCCTTCATCCGCCGCCGCGCCGAGCGTCACCTGGAAAAGGGCCGCGTCGTCATCTTTGCCGCCGGTGTCGGCAGCCCGTTCTTCACCACCGATTCCGGTGCCGCGCTCCGCGCCGCCGAGATGAAGTGCGATGCACTGTTCAAGGGCACCAGCGTCGACGGCGTCTATGATGCCGATCCCAAAAAGGTGCCGACGGCGACCCGCTACGACACCGTCAGCTATTCGCGCGTGCTGTCCGACGACCTCAAGGTCATGGACGCCAGCGCGATCGCGCTGTGCCGCGACAACAATATCCCGATCGTCGTCTTCAACATCCGCGAACACGGCAATTTCGCCGCCGTTCTGAACGGTGAAGGCATCTCGACGATCGTCCAGAGCGAACAGGAGTAATTCCATGGCAGCCTATGACAAGGCCGACCTCGAACGCCGCATGGCCGGCGCCGTCGAATCGCTGAAGCACGATCTCAACGGCCTGCGTACCGGCCGCGCCTCCACCGCGTTGCTCGATCCGGTGACGGTCGAGGTCTATGGCAGCCACATGCCGCTGGCGCAGGTCGCCACCGTGTCGGTGCCCGAACCGCGGATGCTGTCGGTGCAGGTCTGGGACAAGTCCAACGTCGGCCCCGTCGAAAAGGCGATCCGTTCGGCCGGTCTCGGTCTCAACCCGATCAACGACGGCCAGACGCTGCGCCTGCCGATCCCCGACCTGACTGAAGAGCGTCGCAAGGAACTGGCCAAGCTCGCCGGCAAATATGCCGAGGCGTCGCGTATCGCGGTGCGCAACGTTCGCCGCGACGGCATGGACAGCCTGAAGACCGACGAGAAGAAGGGCGTCATCAGCGAAGACGAGCGCAAGCGCCACGAAACCGAGGTGCAGAAGCTCACCGACGCCACCGTAGCCGATCTCGATGCGGCGGCTGCTGCGAAGGAAAAGGAAATCCTGGGCAAGTGAGCCCGCCGGCAGCCTCTGCCGCGTCCCTCGTAGCGGTCCCGAACACGGGTCCGGTGCCACGGCACGTCGCCATCATCATGGACGGCAACGGGCGCTGGGCAAAGGCGCGGATGCTGCCGCGTGTCGCCGGTCACAAGGCCGGCGTCGAGGCCGTGCGCCGCGTCACCCGCGCCGCGCGTGCGATGGGGGTGGAGGCGCTGACGCTGTACGCCTTCTCCAGCGAGAACTGGCGCCGGCCGGAGGACGAGATCGGTGCGCTGATGGGCCTGTTGCGGCTGTTCATCCGCAGCGACCTTGCCGAACTGGTCGCGGAAAACGTGCGATTGCGCGTCATCGGCGATTATCGCCGGTTCGCGCCCGATCTGGTCGCGCTGGTCGACGATGCCGTGGCGAAGACCGCGGCCAACACCGGCCCGATCCTGGTCATCGCGCTCAATTACGGGTCGCAGGCCGAACTGGTCGCTGCCACCCGCGCGCTCGCGGCACGGGCTGCGGCGGGAGAGATCGACCCCGCCGCGATCACCGCCGACGATATCGAGGCGCAGCTCGACACCGCCGACCTGCCGCCGCTGGACCTCGTCATCCGGTCGTCGGGCGAGCAGCGGCTGTCGAACTTCCTGCTATGGCAGGCGGCCTATGCCGAATTGCTGTTCATTGACACGCTGTGGCCGGATTTCACCGGCGATACGCTGGCGGACGCGATCGCCGCGTTCGGCCAGCGCCAGCGGCGCTACGGCGGCCTGTGAGCGACGACACCCCGCGCAAGCGCCCGTCGGAGCTTGCCATCCGCACCGTCACGGGGCTGGGCCTCATCGCCGTCGCGCTCGTCGCGCTGGCGCTCGGCGGCTTCCCCTTCTGGTTGCTGACGGTCACCGCCGGCGTCTTCATGATGGCCGAGTGGAGCGATCTGCACGGCGCCGAAGCCAAGACCAAGCGGCTCGGCCAATATGTGCTGTTCGTGCCGCTGGCGATCATGTGCCCGATCGCGGCCGGCCCCAACTTCTTTGCGCTCGGCTTGCTGGTCGGGGCTTTCTTCTTCCTCACCATCGTCACGCGCCGGCCGCAGCTGGGGCTGGGCGTGCTCTATTGCGGCCTGCCGATCTACGCATTGCTGCTGATCCGGCATGAGCCCGACGGCATCCGCAATGCGCTGTGGGCGCTGGCGATCGTCTGGGCGACGGATATCGGCGCCTATTTCGCCGGCCGCAGCATCGGTGGCCCGAAGCTTGCGCCGCGGGTCAGCCCGAACAAGACCTGGGCGGGATTGATCGGCGGCATCGCCCTCGCGACGCTGCTCGCGCTGGTCATGCAGCGGGTCTACCTCCTGCCGCTGCGGTTCGTCGTGGCGACGCCGCTGTTGGCGATCGTGGCGCAAGGCGGGGACCTCTACGAAAGCTGGTTGAAGCGCCGGGCGGGGGTGAAGGATTCCGGCAGCGTCATCCCCGGCCATGGCGGTTTCCTCGACCGGCTGGACGGGCTGGTGCCGGTGATGCCGCTCGCCGCGCTGCTCGTCGTCGTGCCGCTGGCATTTTGATATGAAGACCGTCACGATATTGGGTGCGACCGGATCGGTCGGCACCTCCACCCTCGATCTGGTGGAACGCGAGCCGGACCGATTCCGCGTCCGCGCGCTCACCGCCAATTGCGATGTCGCCAGCCTCGCCGCCGCGGCGATCCGGACCCGTGCGGAATGCGCGGTCGTCGCCGACGAACGCTGCCTGCCGGCACTGCGCGATGCGCTGGCCGGCACCGCGACGCAGGCGGCAGGTGGGGCGCAGGCGATCTGCGATGCTGCCGCGGGGGCGGACTGGACGATGGGCGCGATCGTCGGATGTGCCGGTCTGACGCCGGTGATGGCCGCGATCGAACATGGCGGGACCGTGGTGGTCGCCAACAAGGAACCGCTCGTCTCCGCGGGCGAGGTGATCCTCGCCGCCGCCGCGCGGTCGGGCGCGACGCTGCTGCCAGCAGACAGCGAACATAACGCCATCTACCAATGTTTCGACTTCGCCCGGCCGGAACGCGTGCGGCGCATCATCCTGACCGCCAGCGGGGGCCCGTTTCGCGACTGGTCGTCGGCGCGGATGGCGGACGTCACCGTCGAACAGGCGGTGGCGCACCCCAATTGGTCGATGGGCGCGAAGATCAGCGTCGACAGTGCGACGATGATGAACAAGGGCCTCGAGCTGATCGAGGCGGCACGCCTGTTCCCGGTCGATCCTGCACGGATCGAGGTGGTGCTCCATCGTCAATCGGTCATCCATTCGATGGTCGATTACGTCGACGGGTCGATGCTCGCGCAACTTGGCCCGTCCGACATGCGCGTCCCCATCGCGCACACGCTCGCCTGGCCCGACCGGATGGCGACACCGATGGCACCGCTCGACCTGGTCGGGATCGGTCGTCTCGATTTCGAGGCCTGCGACCCCGTCCGCTTCCCGGCGCTGGCCCTCGCCCGCGCCGCGCTCCAGGCGGGTGGCGCGCGCCCGGCGATCCTCAACGCCGCCAACGAGGTCGCGGTCGCGGCGTTTCTCGCCCGGCGCATCGGCTTCCTCGAAATTGCCGCAATCGTCGCCGATACGCTGGAGCGCTACGATCCGCCGGCTCCGCACACGCTGGAGGCGGTCCTCGTCATCGATGGCGAGGCACGACGAATGGCGGACGAGCAGATACAGGGGCGTGCTCGAGAGCGTGTGACGGTGCACGCGTGAAGGATTGCGTAGCTTGATCCAGTCCCCCGGCGTCCTGATGGCCGTGCTCGCGTTCCTGTGCGCGATCGGCCCGCTCGTCTTCATCCACGAAATGGGTCACTATCTGGCCGGGCGCCTGTTCGGCGTGAAGGCCGAGGCGTTTTCGATCGGCTTCGGTCGGGAAATCGCGGGCTTCACCGATCGCCGCGGCACCCGCTGGAAGTTCGGCTGGCTGCCGCTCGGTGGTTACGTCCGCTTCGCCGGCGACATGAACCCCGCCAGCCAGCCCGATGCGGCATGGCTCTCGCTCCCCGCTGCCGAGCGGGCGCAGACGTTCCAGGCCAAACCCTTGTGGCAGCGCGCGATCATCGTCGCCGCGGGGCCTGCGATCAACCTCGTCCTCGCGGTGCTGATCCT